>DAOTZA010000180.1:0-5572 GCA_034434515.1 Anaerolineales bacterium
GGGGGTGAGGGAAAAAATCCCCCTATTCTGTACTGTTTCGCCCAAATTGGGGTTAAAATAAAACCCCATGAAGCGTAAAAAGCATGTTATCTATCTGGCATTGGGCAGCAACCTGGGTGACCGCATGGTGAATCTCCGCCGGGCTCTGGACTATCTGCCGCCAGCGGTTGAGGTAGAGACCGGCTCGACCGTCTATGAGACCCCGCCGTGGGGCTATCTTGACCAGCCCGCTTTCTACAATCAGGTTGTGCGCGCCGTGACCAACCTCTCCCCTCAAGCCTTGCTGGCATACCTCAAAGAAATCGAGCAGCGTCTGGGGCGCACCGAAACGGTGCGCAACGGCCCTCGCCCGATTGACATCGATATTTTGTTCTATGATGATTTAGAATTGGAAACACCCCAATTAGGAATTCCCCACCCACGGATGGAAGGGCGAGCGTTCGTGTGGGTGCCACTGGCGGAAATTGCCCCAGACTTGATCCATCCCAAACTGGGGAAATCCGCAGTTCAAGTGGTCAGCGAGTTGGATTGCAGTGGTATTCATGCGGTGTGAGTGTTCGTGCAGAAAGATGATCGATCAGGAGAGTGAAAGATGGCAGAAACCCCAATCAAACCATTGAAATGGCAGGCGGAACCCGGCCTTGGATATACCGTACAACGGCGGCCGGATGGCGGTATGCATTATGTGTTTACCGATGTCAACGAAAAGACCTTGCGGCACTGGCGCGAGTTTGCCTTGCAACACTTGCTGGATTCTGACCGCCTGACGCGCAACCTGTATGACCTGCGCGCCGTTAAGAAAGTTCCTCCCGAAGCCATCCAGGTTGCCCTGGAGTTGAACACCGACCCGGCAGCACGCAATATCCGTGTTGCGGTGGTGGTCGAAAACGAAGAAGTGCGCCGCGCCATCGAGGAGATTGAAGCCCTCACCGTGCCGGCCGGCGTGGAGTTGGGCATTTTCACCCAAATGGATGAAGCCGAGGCTTGGCTCAGCCGCCCGCTTACCCAATTGATCTAGGAGCGCGCTTGCCGGATGGAGACTCTCAAAGCGACCCATTTACAAATTGGAAAACATCTCTTCGAATGGGGCAAACGCACGTATATCATGGGTATCTTGAACGTCACGCCCGATAGCTTCTCTGGCGATGGCTTGTTGAAAGAAGAAGGGGACTTCGTCTCCCGCGCCGTCGTCCAAGCGCAGCGTTTTGTGGCTGCCGGGGCGGATATTCTGGACATTGGCGGGGAAAGCACGCGGCCGGGTTCACAGCCGATCAGCGCCGCAGAAGAGCTGGAACACATCCTGCCTGTCCTGCAAGCGGTGGCGCAGGCAGTGGATGTACCGATCTCAATCGACACCTACAAAGCTGCCGTCGCCGAAGCCGCCTTACAAGCTGGCGCCCAGATTGTCAACGACGTGTGGGGGTTTCATGCCGACCCGGCGATCGCCGAGGTTGCTGCCCGCTATCAGGCGGCGGTCGTCTTGATGCACAACCGCAGTTCGTGGGCGCACGCTGAGATCAAAGAGAAGCTGGGCGGGCGCTACGTTGGCATTCCCTACGACAACCTGATCGCCGACATCCAACGTGAACTACTGGAAAGCGTTGCCATTGCCCATGCAGCCGGCATCCCCGATGAGCGCATCATCCTCGACCCAGGCATCGGTTTCGGCAAGTCCACCGAGCAAAACCTGGAGCTGGTGGATCGGCTGAACGAAATTCGCGCCCTGGGCTATCCAATTCTCTATGGTCCTTCGCGCAAATCTTTTATCGGTTATACCCTCGATTTACCCCCCGAGCAACGCCTCGAAGGTACAGCAGCGGCAGTGGCAGTAGGCATCGTGCGCGGCGCCGACATCGTGCGTGTCCATGATGTCGAAGCCATGACCCGCGTCGCCCGCATGACCGACGCCATCGTGCGCCGCCCTACCGCAGAGGGGTTCCCAAAGGAGCAGAGATGACAAACAGAGATGAGTTTGGTATCCGTCAGGTATTAAAGACCTCTTCCGCCGAGCTGGTTTACTACAGTTTGCCGCTGTTGGAAAAGCAGGGGCTCACCCAACTGGATCGCCTGCCCTATTCCATTCGCATCCTTTTGGAAGCAGTGGCGCGCGGCTGCAATCAGGCTGAAATCACCTCTGAAGATGTACTCCATCTGGCAAGGTGGCAGCCTCAACAAAGCGAACGCCCCAATTTACCCTTCCGACCGGCGCGGGTTATTATGCAGGATTTCACCGGCGTACCGGCAATTGTTGACTTAGCCGCCATGCGGTCAGCCGTCCAGCGCTTGAAAGGCGACCCACAGCGCATCAATCCTCAGGTGCCGGTCGATCTGGTCATCGACCATTCGGTGCAGGTGGATTTCTTCGCCAATGCAGATGCTCTCCAACGCAACGCCGAACTGGAGTTTCAGCGCAACCGCGAACGCTACGAGTTCCTCAGTTGGGGGCAGAAAGCCTTTCGCAATTTTCGCGTTGTGCCGCCGGCGACTGGAATCGTTCATCAAGTCAATCTGGAGTATCTGGCGGAAGTGGTTTTGGTTGTCGAGAGCGACGGAGAGCTGATTGCCGTGCCAGACACCCTGGTCGGCACCGATTCGCACACCACGATGATCAACGGTTTGGGCGTTGTTGGCTGGGGAGTGGGCGGCATCGAGGCTGAAGCAGCCATGCTGGGCATCCCAATCGACCTCAGCACACCCGAGGTGGTCGGTTTCCGCTTGAGCGGCGAACTGCGTCCGGGTGTCACCGCGACCGACTTAACCCTAACCGTCACCCAAATCCTACGCCAACACGGCGTTGTCGAAAAGTTTGTCGAGTTCTTTGGGCCTGGTGTAGATCGCCTGTCCTTACCCGATCGAGCGACCATCGCCAACATGGCCCCGGAATACGGCGCCACCATGGGTTATTTCCCCATCGATGCCGAGACCCTGCGCTATCTGGCTGCTACGGGGCGCAGTCCAGAACTAATCGAGCGGGTGGAGCGATATACCAAAGCACAAGGGCTCTTCCGCACCCCCACTGCGCCGGAACCGCAGTACAGTGAAGTCATTGAACTGGATCTGTCCACCATCGAGCCCAGCGTGGCTGGTCCCAAGCGGCCGCAAGACCGCTTGCCTTTGGGGATGGTCAAAGAAGCGTTTGCCAGGGCGTTGGTTGCTCCCCTCAGCGAACGCGGTTACGCTCTGTCGCCGGCCGAAGTGGAGGCGCATGCAGTTCTGGGAGTCAACGGCGGCAAGGTGGAGTTGAAACACGGATCGGTTGTGATTGCCGCCATTACCTCTTGCACCAACACTTCCAATCCCTCGGTAATGGTGGCGGCGGGTTTGCTGGCAAAGAAAGCCGTAGAACGCGGCTTAAAGGTGAAACCTTATGTAAAGACCAGCCTGGCGCCGGGTTCACGGGTGGTGACAGAATATCTGCAGAAAGCCGGCTTACTCGAACCGTTGGCTGAATTAGGCTTTAATGTGGTTGGCTATGGTTGCACCACCTGTATCGGTAACTCCGGCCCTTTGCCTGGCGAGGTGGTCAAAGCAATCACGACCGCCAATCTGGTTGCCGCGGCAGTGCTCTCCGGGAATCGCAATTTCGAGGGACGCGTGCATCCCTACGTGCGCGCCAATTTTCTTGCTTCTCCTCCCTTAGTCGTGGCATATGCTCTGGCCGGCGGCGTGGAAGTTGATTTGACCCGCGAGCCGCTGGGCTTTGATCAGCAAGGTAAACCGGTCTATCTTACCGAGCTCTGGCCTTCTGAGCAAGAGATTCAAGAAACCATTGCCAAAACGCTGAGCGCTGAGCTTTTTCGCCAAAAATATGCCGATGTCTTCAACGGCAACCCCACCTGGAACGCCATTGCCGAACGCTATGGCGAGCATGTCAGTGCGGTTTATCCCTGGGATGAACAATCTACCTACATTCAAGAACCGCCGTTCTTTGAAGACTTTACACCCCAACCGGCGCCGCTGCAAGACATCTCTGCAGCCCGCGTGCTGGTCTTCCTGGGCGATTCGATCACCACCGACCACATCTCCCCGGCTGGGGCGATTGCGGTCGAATCACCGGCCGGCAAATACCTGATTGAACGCGGCGTGCAACCGCGCGATTTCAACTCGTATGGGGCAAGACGCGGCAACGACCGCGTGATGACGCGGGGCACCTTCGCCAACATTCGCCTCAAGAATCGCCTGCTGCCCGGGGTTGAAGGAGGCTACACGGTTCACTTTCCCGAAAGGCAGCAAATGTCCATCTATGATGCCGCCATGAAGTACCGGGAGGAGGGCGTTCCACTGATCGTTCTGGCCGGCAAAGAGTATGGCAGCGGCTCCAGCCGCGATTGGGCCGCCAAAGGCACCCGACTGCTGGGCGTTCGAGCTGTGCTGGCAGAGAGCTTTGAGCGGATTCACCGTTCAAATCTGGTGGGGATGGGCGTGTTGCCTTTGCAATTCCTGCCCGGCCAGAACGCCGATCAACTTGGCTTAGATGGCAGCGAAACCTTCACCATCCGGGGCATCTCCGATCCAACCCCGAACCAGCAAATTGAGGTGGTGGGGAAGAAAGAAAATGGCAATGAAATTCGTTTTCAAGCAATTGTGCGCCTGAGCACCCCCAGTGAAGTGCAGATTTATCGGCACGGTGGCATCTTACCCTTTGTCCTGCGGCGTTTATTGGGATGGGCCTAGGTGCGACCAAAAGCTTTAAGGCAGCGAAGCGGTAAGACAAAAATATTGCCTACCGCTTCGCATCAAGGGGTGCAGAAAGAAAAGGGCTTACTCCGTATCGGCGCTGATTTCCTCCTCCTCTTCAACTACCGGCTCTTCTTCTTTGCGCTTGCGGTCAAGAATTTGCATTTGTTTGGCAATCACGCGGGTGACATAGCGGGTGACTCCGTTTTGTTCAAAGCGATGGGTGCGCAACTTCCCTTCGATGTACACCAAGCGTCCTTTGCTGAGGTATTGCTCACAGATATCCCCCAATTTACCCCAAACTTCGATATTGAACCAATCGGTCGTCTCACGGGTCTCGCCGTTTTTATCGCGCCAGCGTTGCCCCACTGCCAGGGTGAAACTGGTCACCTTCTTTCCGCCAGGCGTATAATGGGCGGTGGGCTTGTTGCCTAAACGACCGATCAACTGCACGCGATTCAATGCTGGCATCTTCCTGTCCTCCATTATAGAAAGTGAAAATAAACCCTATAAATACTGTACTCCCAACAGACCGTTCTGTCAAGCGTCATCGTTCTCTCGAAAGAAAATGTTACCGAGGCAACGATGACAGAAGTACGTCCAATGACCGTAAATAAATGTCGCTGGTATTTGCACAAAATACGCATTTGCTGCTGGTTAGCCCAGACAAAGAAAGAGCGTAGCCGCCTGTAGGTAGAATGAAGCGCATGCCATGATCAATTTGCCCCTCAGATCGTTGATCCGCTTGTTGAACAGCGAATTAGCCCGCAAATAGGATAAGGCGAGGAAGGCGCTCCTGGAGATGCGCAACCGTCTCCCAGGTCACGAAACGTGGTAGGAGGGGGCGCAGGTCGATTTCCCAGTTGGTCTTCGCCTGACGGAATATCGTCCCGTT
>DAOTZA010000181.1:0-13757 GCA_034434515.1 Anaerolineales bacterium
GATGTGCAGCGGGCGGCCAGATTATTGGAAGACATCCTTCATAGCCCTCATCCCGCTTTAAAAGTTGCCGAGCGATTGGATGAGATCGATGAATTGATTCCCGCTCTTTTGGAGTTAAACATTCGTCAAGCTCGCCAGGATGGTCGCCAGGATTTGGCGATTGGTTTAGAGAACTTGCTGCAGAATATCTACCTTCAAAAAGAAGTACACGGTGATGCCGTTGCTCCGCTGACAGCAGTTTCTTCCCAGGATGACCTTGCCACGCGACCGTTAAAGATTTTATGGATCGATCCCTTGCCGGAATTGCCTTTGATCGCATCCAAAGTGCCCGTGGAGAAATTGAGCGAGTTGGACTGTCAGTTTGTCAAACTAAGCGCAAATCAGGCACCTGAATTAGGCAATTTTGACGCTGTTCTGGCTGTCCATCCCCATGGAGACCCGGGTAGTATGGAATGGCTGGCGGCAGCCCATAGCGCTAAATTGCCTATCCTGCTGTACCTGGAAGCCGATTTTGAGCAGATTCCACTTCAGCACCCGGCTTTCGAGCTGGTTGGGTTGAATCATCCGGCTCGCGCCAAAGCTTACTCGGCGGCTTGTTGGCTGGCTGACCGAATCGTGGTGCCCAGCGAAGCTTTTGCCAACACCTTGCGCCAGGCAAATTTCCAGGTGACGGTTATTCCACCTGCTTGGGATACGGAAGACCTTTCAAACTCGAAACCTGTGCGTTCACGCCATACGGTGAATATTGGCTGGATCGGATTAGGCGGCGAGCTGGAAGATGTTTTTCAGGTCAAACGCATGATTGTGCGGGTTTTACGGGAGTTCCCCCATGTTCGCCTGGTCATCGCCGGCGACGTTGAGGTGTATCAACTCTTCGATAGTTTGCCGGAGAGCCGGCGAATTTTCTTGCCCATTATTGAATCTGAAGACTACTGGTATGCTCTCAAGCAAATGGATGTGCTTTTATTGCCTTTGAGAAATACGCCATTTAATAATTCTTTATCGGATAAACGGCTGGTGGACGCCGGCGGACGAGGAATTCCATGGTTGGCTTCTCCTTGTGCTGCTGCGGTGAATTGGGCAAGTGGCGGATTAATTGCTCATTCGTTGGATGAATGGCATACCTACTTACGTCAACTGGTCTTAGATCATGAGTTGCGGGTCAGTTTAGGCAATGCTGGCGGTCGGCAGGTGCAATTGCGCTCGTTAAACCTGCAGAGCCGCCTCTGGTATCATGTCCTGCGCGAAAGTATCCAGTGGAAGAAGCGATGAAGATCGTCTTTGTTTACGCTGATAGCGAAGAGGAGTGGAATAGCAGTGAGTGGCGCTGTGCGGTGCCCTGTCGGGCGATCAATCGGAACGGACGGCACCAGGCATTTCTGGTTAGCATCGAAGATTTTGCGCATCACAATCCGCAGGCAGACGAGATATGTCAAGCAGCAGACATTATTGTCGTTGAGCGCAATCTATTTGGGCCGGTTCTATCTGCCATTCAGTATTGGAAAGCGCGTGATAAAGTCGTCATCGCAGATTTCGATGATGCCTATCACCTGATGCACCCCAGCAATTTAAACTACTCTTTTTGGAGCCAGGGAGTGCGGCGCGATAATGGCCAGAAAGTAGAACCACCCCCCTTGACCCAGTTCAAGTGGGGATTGCGCCTTGTCCATGCGGCTACGACTCCATCGCGGCGGTTAGCCGATGATTGGCGGGCATATACCGAAATGATCTATATCCCAAATTATATTGACCTGAACCTGTATCAAAACGCTCAGGTGCAGGAACATGAGGGGATGATCATTGGCTGGGGAGGTAGTGTTTCGCATTATCAGAGCTTTGTGGAAAGCGGATTGATTCCCGCCTTACAGCGCCTGTGCCGGGCAAGACCTCACGTTCGGATCATGTTCTGTGGAAATGATGTGCGCATTGTGAAACAATTGAGCCTTCCCAGAGACCAGTTGATTCACGTCCCGTGGGTGCCGCATCGTCAATGGGCAACGGTGTTATCTCAATTTGATATTGGTATAGCTCCCTTAGCCGGAGAATATGACCAACGCCGAAGCTGGATAAAAGTGTTAGAATATATGATCATGAAAATCCCGTGGGTTGCCAGCGAAGGACCGCCGTACGAGGAGTTCCGTTCCTACGGATGGTTAGTGCAAAACACCTCTCAAGCCTGGTTGCGGGTTTTGCTGGATGTTGTTGACCATTGGGAGGCCTATAAAAAAGAAGCCAGCGGCGAAGCCTATCTAGTTGGCCTCAGCAAATCGATCGATGAAAACATCCATTTGACCTTAAAGCGATATGCTGAGATTTATGAAAAAGTGCTGGGACAACCGATTGCGGTCTAGAATGACCCAGTTTAGGTCGTTGTCCTGGGAACCTCCGTAAATGAAGGGCCTGATTGGTAGGGATGTTTGAGAAGAGCAAACTGGGAAAATCACCGCTAAAGAAACTGAAAGTGACACCGCCGCGCATGATCACTATTCCTGGCGGAGAGTATGTTATCGGCATCAGCGATGAGCAGATTGAGCATCTCTACCGGACGGAAATCTGGGCGGAAGAATGGGTCGAGAAAGATCTCTTTGCCGTTGAACAGCCCCAACATTTGATTCAGATGCCAGCCTTCGAAATTTGTCGTTATCCGGTGACGAATGCCGAGTATTACCTGTTTGTTTGGTCAACCGGTTATCGGGTGCCCAAAGACTGGAGCGGCTTCCGTTACGCCGAAGGGACAGATAACCATCCGGTGGTGGGTGTGTCCAAGCAAGATGCGGAGGCGTATTGTCAATGGTTGAATGAGACTCTGGGGAGCAATTATCGCCTTCTGACCGAAGCGGAATGGGAGTGCGCAGCCCGCGGCGGAGATGATCGTCTATACCCCTGGGGAAATGAGTTTGATCCCTGGCGTTGTAACACCCTGGAAAGCGGTAAAAGGGGCACAACCCCGGTGGGAGAGTACTCTCCAAGCGGTGATAGCCCTTTTGGGGTGGCTGATATGGCTGGGAATGTGTGGGAATGGACCAGCTCAGTGCTGAAACCTTATCCCTATGACTTGCAGGATGGACGTGAACAGGGGAATGAAAAGGCGCGTTTCGTTATTCGCGGCGGCTCCTGGTACTACAGCCATAAACTGGCGCGAACAACCGTGCGCGAAGGCGTTGTGTGCACCTTTACCTCACCGGCTTTAGGTTTTCGCCTTGGGCGTAGCCTGCAGGGTTAGGCTTTGATGCGAGCGCTCCCTTGCGCGCGGCGTCCCTTAAGATATTCCACTACCCCAGGCAGGACGGAAATCAAAATAATGGCTAAAACGACCAGGGTAAAATTTTCGCGCACGATGGGCAGATTCCCGAAGTAATAGCCTCCAAAGACAAATAAAGCGACCCACAACAAACCGCCAAAAACGTTGAAGGAGAGAAATTTCCAATAGGTCATCTCACCCACGCCAGCGACAAAAGGCGCAAAAGTGCGGATAATGGGCACAAAGCGGGCGAGAATGATCGTCTTCCCACCATGTTTTTCGTAGAACTCGTGCGTACGCTGTAAATATTCTTGCTTTAGAAAGCGTACCCGCCCGCTAAAGGCTCGTGGTCCAATCAGGTGACCAATCCAGTAGTTGACGGTGTCGCCGAAAATGGCTGCTGCGGCAAGAAGGAGATAGAGAACTTCGACCTTCATCGCTCCCAGAGCGGCGAACGTGCCGGCTGCAAATAGGAGCGAGTCACCGGGTAAAAAAGGGGTGACCACCAGTCCGGTCTCCATAAAAATGATCAAAAAGAGCAGGAAATACGTCCAAGCCCCGTAGGTTTGAATTACCAAGCTGAGATATTGATCGAAATGGAGAAAAATGTTGATGAAAGTCCAGATGGCATCCATAAGAGTTTCAGTTATCCTTCTAAGATTGAGCCAATTTTACCCCACGCTTTGCGGATTTGTTGATTGCAAGACCAGAGACCGAAGAGCGCCAGACAGGCAAGCAGCAAAATGGCAAGGGGGGCGATGATGGCCAGATTTTGCGTGTAAGGCAAGCTCCAAAATCCTTCCTCAGATGGGGAAACACTGCGCAGAGCCGAAAGGATGGCGAAACCATTCCAGACCCCATGAAAGAAGACCCCGATCAGGTAAGCGAGGATCAGGCGTAGAACGCCGCGCCGTTGCCAGGCGGTGGTCAGTGCCGCTCCAATAAGTGCCGAGGTAAAGATGTGAATGGCTGCGGTACCACTCCGTCCCAGAATGGCAAATAACCACTCCGCTTTCGTGCTGCCAAGCAGGAAACTTTCTAACAGGGCGTAGCCAGCTCCACAGAGCGCTCCGCTGACAAAGCCATCCAATGCGCCGTGCGTGCGTCTGTAAAGTAGCCAGACACCCAAAGGTTTGACAGCTTCCTCGATTAACGGCACAACCAGAGCGGCAAAAAAGATCACCGTAAAGATCATAGCGGGTTCATTCAAGTAGGGTTGTAGTTCGTTCAATATCGCCTGAGGGTTCGCCAGGGGTTGACGCAGGGTTTCATTGAGCTCAAGGAGATGTTTTTGTCGTTCTGGGTCTTGGGATACCCAAAACGCCAGTATGGCAAGCGGAAGGATAAGAGCCAGCATTTCCAGGACGAAGATCAGGAATGGGGAGAGGGTCAACCCAACGCTCAACGCCCCCCATTTCCGTTGCGGTGAGACGGATTGTAAACCCTTTAGGCTAATGTTGAGCGTGATGGCAATGGGAATGCCGATAGCAGCGATATGGAAAAGCGGCAAGAGCAGATAAGCTAAGAGGGTCTGGGTGGAAAGCCAGCTTCCTCCAAGCAGGATCAGCGGATAGCTCAGGAGGAGAATTGTTAGAGAGGGAAAGCGGAGAGAAACAAGCCAGGCTGGTGGATTCCGACCGAGAAAGCGGTAAAAAGCCAGAATGGCCGGGGGAACGAGAAGAAGCCCAACGGTGAAGAATCCACTTGCCAGCAACCATAAAGAGAAACTGCTTTCTGGATCGCCCTTTGGGGTGAGGAGTTCCAGCATGCTGGATAGTGCAAACCCTAAAGCCAGGTTGAGCAGAAAGAATGCTACCAGAGAGGTTGTCAATCCCTGTCCTAACCAAACCCATTCCCTGCGTTCAATGCCTGGCTGCGCTGAGGATGGACGAGAGTTATTGAGGTTCAAAGGAGCCACCCCTGCATGGTTCATTCTTCGAGGATGGTTACCGAAATCAGCCTATCACCTGGCGGCGGAGGAGGAAACTGGCTCGGATCGCGGAGCGTGATCTGCTGTAAGACGTCCATCCCTTGCAAAACCTGACCAAAGATGGTGTATGCACCGTTCAGGTGCGGCGCTGGCGACAGGGTAAAGAAAAACTGGCATCCATTGGTATCCCGACCAGCGTTTGCCATGGCAAGCAGCCCCGCTCGATTGAACGATAACCCTGGAGAGATTTCATTGATAAAGGCATAACCTGGTCCGCCATAGCCTGTTCCGCTGGGATCGCCACTTTGAACAATGTAGTTTTCCAATACGCGGTGAAAGGTGATCCCGTCATACCAGCCCTGCTGGGCGAGGAAGACAAAGTTATTGACCGTGATCGGCGCTTGGTCGGCAAACAATTGGACTAAGATGTCTCCTTTTTCGGTTTCCAGACGGGCAGAGTATTTTTTCGTCAGATCGATCAGCGGCGGCGGACAACTCTCGAACTGGCGTTCTTCAAGTAGATCAAGCAGCACATAATCCCGCACGGTGTAATAATTGAGGGGCAAATTGCTGGGCCAGATTTGTCCGTTCAACAGGATAAAAGGTACACCTGGTAACCCAATGCTTTGATTGCGTTTCCAGGCTGCTTGTCCCTTCTCGGCCAGCTCAGGGTTGTTAAAGTCTCTCTCAAACCGGTTTTGGTCTAGGTTGAGTTGCTCTACCTGGGCAAAGAGCCAACGTTGAAATTGTTCGGGGCTAAGCTCAACCCAGGCGGGGGCATTTCGGTAGAGCAAATCGTGCATTGCCCAAAATTTGTCTTGTCCCGCCGCGGCTTCGGCAGCCTGTACACTGAGGATGGCTTTGTCATGGACTTCGGGCAGCGGAAAATAGCGATAGACCCAGCGCACCTGATTGGGAAAGTCGAGCAGGATTTGCTCCATGAGCAGGGAAAATTGAGCGCAGGGCAGGGCTTGAAAATCACAATAAACGATTAGGGTCACCTTCGCGTTTGCTGCGCCGCGCTGGTAGTCCTGTTCGTTGAGCGGTGGAAAGAGGGAGACCTCGGTCGGACCAGGGGTCGGGCGAGGACTTTTGGCGGTGCAACCAGCGGCGATCAGGCGGGTGAGATGGGATTTTGTCAATGGTTGAGGCGAACTGCTTGGAGTGATGAGGACAGGCGTCAGGTTCGGCGGCAACCAGGCGGAAGTCGTTACAGGTGAAGGGTTGGTTTGACAGGCAGCCAGCATCCAGCTCACCAGCCATATCAAGACCAGAAAGGGCGCTTTATTCATCGATAGCCTCCATCAACTGTTGTGGCGACCACATCCAGGAGATGCGATTGAGAAAGGCTGCCAGAGAGGGGGATAGGGCGCGCAATTTTCTTACTGCTGCCCCAATGGGGTCTTCCCCGGCTGCGCCAATTGGCTCATCGGCATACGCCCCATGAAAGGCAAAATAAGCCTGGTTGAGCTTGCGGATTTGATAGCCATTTTCCCAGAAGAAAATCCGCCGTTCTTCCATATAGGCTTCAGCTTCCTCAATACGGCCTTGGGCTAACAGCTCATCTACCCGCACCCGGGTTTCATGCATTTCCTTGCGGAAATCGAACGGAGGCGGTTGCGGGGGCTTAGCGGATGGGGCAGGAGGCAAGGGTTGCGGAGGAGGTGGCAAAAATTCAGGGTAGTATGTTTCTATTAGCGCTCTGCCCAACTCTTTGCCGCCAATGGCGGCAACCGTCTCATTCATGGTGCGCAATTCACCGCTGGTGGCGTAATTGATCCCCAATGGTCGAAAGCTGAGAAAATTATGGATCCATTCGTGGGCAACTACTTCGGCAAGCCAGTTCAGGTCTGTGGTTTGCATCACCATTGTGGGATAAACCCCAATGCCGCCCACCGCCACGACCAGCGAAGAGACATTTAAGGCTTTGTCCACTTTTTCCTCCAGGGCTTCCTTTTGATCGGTGGTCAAGCCTACCTTCAGGGAGATGTTTGCCTCCTGACGGATGACTTCGCGCGGCGAAACAATCAAGGAGGAAGGTAAGGGCGAAACATGGTAGGAGACCGGCGGCAACGGTTGTCCACCTAGGGATAAACCCAGGCGGGCGATTACAGCCGAAAGTTGATCTTCCAGAACGGCCTCGACGATGGGCGCAAGCCTGGCTTCCTCCCTGCGCAAGAGTGCTAGCCGCTGGCGCACTTCTTGAGAAGCCTGATAGGGGTCGGTGATGGTGGGATCGGCATAGATGCGGTTGAGTTCTCGGTCGGCTTCCTCAATCTGGTGGATCAGCGTGAGGTAATCCAGGGTTATCTGTTTGCGTTCTGCAGGAGAGAGAAAATGAGCGGTTCGCAAGGCAGACTGACCGATTTTCAGGTAAGCTGCGTCAGCGAGCCAGCCTGCATAGTCAAACTCAATCGGGCGGGTGAAAGCGCGCACTCGTTCGATTGGATCAGCCAGATGGAGCGTAGAGCTGCTGAGCAAAATGGCACACATCCACAGAAGCATCCAGTTAGTGAGGGCTTTCCCCCATTGGATTTGAGGGAGAACGTTGCGGATTGCGGTTATCAACATTGCTGCGGTGCTTCTTCTATACCTGAACAGTTTGGCAACATTGGGTATTGAGACGAGAAACGCTCCTTACAGCTCGCCGCAAAGGGGGATGCACTCAATACCTCAACACTAAGGCGATGCGTTGATGCTCGGCGAGCAAACCATCCGCAAGAAATCGTACCCGGCCGCCGTGGGAGATAACGGCTTCGATGATCTCATCCACAGCATCATCAATCACGTCAGGTGCAGTAGGATCATCCGCCGGTAAGAGCGTGAGACCGCTATCGTCAATTCTGGCGGGATAGTGAAAATTTTCTTCTACCAGCAATAACCGTCCGCGTCCCTCCTGAGCGTAGCGCCAGATTTCCCCGATAGTGGTGAGCGCTTTTCGCTCCCCAATAGCTTTTTCCAGTTCGAGCAACGATTGTTTGCGTTGCTCACTCAGGTTCAATTCCACAAGCGGCCAGACCAACTTTACCAATTCATGGGCCGGCGTCTGGTCGTGATTACCGGTGAGGGTGGTAAGAATTTGATCCTTATGCGAGCTAACCTCATTGAAAAACGCCAGATAACGATCAACTCCCACCACAACCAGCGGTAGCGGGTCATCGGCCAGGAAAGGTTTCAAAGCCTGATCGACTTGACGGAAGAATTTGCGGTGGTATTCATCGCGAATGTGCGATTTTCGCACCCCAAAGCCGCCTGGCAAAGGCTCTTCTCCGCCTGGCCCCTCATGGGCAATAGGAAACCCGCCTTCTTGAAGCTCAGTCAAGGAATCGCGCACCCCCTCATATAGGCGAGTGGGTTTTTCACTCAGAACGAGTGTCCAATAGCGCTGCAGACGATTAAGAGCGAAAACGAGATCGCGGGTATAAAAGGTTTCATCAATGATCACTCGCTCTTTGAGGGGAAAAGGCAAATAGAAAAGTCGCGCAAAATCGCGATGGACAAAAATTGCCAGACCATCCAGGGCGTGACGATAGTCAATTTGCTCCGCCATTTGCTCAAGGTTTTTCAATAGAGGCTCAACCTCACGCTTATCGAATTCACTTAAGAGACGGTTAACGGCCTGGGTAACCAGATTCTTCACTCGAATCGGATCTTGCTTATTTTCAGGCATTGTTCGGTGGGTCGGCAAGGTCAAGGTGATTAAGGGATAACCTTGAATTTTTTGTAGAACTATCAGATCGTGTTTATTCATTTTTTCTCTCCTGAGAAGGATTATAACAGTTTCTCTTCGCTTCTCAGTGTGGGCTGGGCAAAAGCGAATCTACCGGGTTTGGAATGGGGGAAAGGCCTTGCAGCGGTTGACTGCACAGGCGGGGTTTCGTTTGCTGCCGGGCATTCAGAGCCCCTAAAAACTCTCCCAAAGGCACTTTTGGAGCAGTCTCAATCAGAAATTTCTCTTGTCCTCCTTATGCCTCATAATTATAATCTGGCTATGGCAATTCCACCTGAGATGCTCCGAATATACTTACTCGGCAAAGTGTCTCTGGAAGTTGGTGGGAAAACCAGCCTCCTGCCACAACGCGAGCGCTTACTGTGTCTGTTTGTGCGCCTGGTGCTGCAAAGCGGCCAGCCACAATCGCGAAAAACGCTGGCTTTTTCACTCTGGCCTGACGAGCCTGAAGCCAATGCCCTGGCGAACCTGCGTCGTCACCTTTACTTGCTGCGTCGTGCCCTGCCGGCGGCTGCTCAGAAACATTTGCTCATTTCCTCTCAAACGGTAATGTGGTCAGCTTCAGATCATTGCTGGCTGGATGTAAATGCCTTTGAAAACGAAAGTGTATCCATCGATGAGCTGGAGGAGATCGCCGAACTGTATCGCGGCGATCTTGCCCCAGGCGTGGACCTGGATGAGGTGATTGTTGGGCGTCGCGAAGAGCTGCGCATGCGTTATCTGGGATTGCTTAAAAAGTTGACCCAGGCGTGTTTGGAACAAAATGATCTGCAACGGGCTTTAAAATGGGCGCGCAAGCTGGCTGCCCAGGACCTCTGGGACGAGGAAGCTATCCGCTTGCAGATGATGGTGGAGGCGCTGAGCGGAAACCGCGCCGGCGCTCTTGCCATCTACCAAAGCCTTGCCCAGCGCCTGAACAGCGAACTGCGCACTCAGCCGATGCCGGAAACGATGGCGTTGTATAGTGACATTCTCAAGAACCGCCAACTGCGGACCTTCTCGCCCAGGCAAACCCCGTCACCGACAATTTTTATCGGCCGCACGCATGAGCTAGCCCAATTGGAAACCGCGCTGCGGGCTCTGCGCAATCATCAGGGCAGAGTCGTGTTGATCTCTGGTGAGGCTGGTGTCGGAAAGACCTATCTGCTACAAGAGACGTTCCGCCGCAGCTTCGATTCAGAGGACCAGGGGATGGTGCGCCTGTTCTGGGGGCACTGCCCGCCGCCAGCGGGAGACGCACCCCCGCCTCCCTACGCTCCTTGGCGGCAAATCTTCTCTGCCACGGCGCCGCTGCTAGCGCACAGTGGTGAAATCCCACCCGATTGGCTCAACTGGTTGTTGCTGCTGGTACCCGATTTGGGCCTGCTGCGGCCCGGTTTGCTAACTCCATCTCAACCCGATGCGGTTAAACTTCGCACGGCTTGTCGCCAGGCGCTAAACTTCTTGGCGATAGACCGGCCGCTTGTTTTGGTAATAGAAGACGCTCACTGGGCAGATCATGCTTCGCTGGAACTGCTTGCTGATCTGGCTGAAACCTGTCAGACGTTGCCGTTTGTGATCATCCTTACCCATCGTCCTACGGCTGCGCTACCAGCCTTGTTAAATCTCAAACGCCAGCTTCGCCAGCGCCGCTGTGTCCAGGAAGTTCACCTGCAGGCATTCAATGAACAGGAAAGCCGCCTTTTTCTGGAAAAGATGCTGGGGCGCAGGGTGCTCACTCCTGCCTTGTGGGATGAAATCAATCACTATGCCCAGGGGCTGCCTCTATTGCTGCGTGAGGCTGTCGAAAGCCTGCGCCAAGCTCAGCACGCCTCCCCCCAGCCTTTGTCCTCCCTGCGAGATGCAATCTGCGTGCAGCTTGCCCAACTGGATAGCTCGGCGCGCCAGATGCTTGAAGCCGCGGCTGTGTTGGGTTTTGCTTTCTCCGGCCATGAACTGCAGACCATGCTGGGCTTATCTCCAGGGACCTATGCCTTGCTGATGGATAGCTTACAAAGCCGAGGATTGGTGTTGCCCGCAACCACGCCTGGATACCACGATTACACCTTTTCACACCAGTTAATTCATCAGGTGATTCGGAATGAAATTCCCACCACTCAGGCTGTCCATCTACACAAGCAAGCTGCTTGTGCTCTCGAAAATCTTTATGCTGGCAGGGTGGGCTTTGCCGATCAGATTGCCACCCATTACCAAGCAGCGCAGCAACCGCTTCAAGCGGCGCGCTTCTGGTTAATCCACGCACAGGAGATGATCGACCTGGCTGCCTTTGAGCAGGCTGAGGAAGCTATCGAGCGGGCAACTGCCCTGGTCTCACAACAACCTGCCGCTCACCAAAGTCGTGAAGTGCTGGCGCAAGCTGCCATGCTGCGGGGTGTGCTTGCGCACTATAGCGGCAACTCTGGCGAAGCCCTGCGTCACCTGGATTTCGCCCTCGCCGCCAGTCGCGACTTCCCGGCGCTGCACGCTGCGGCTCTTGTTCGCCAGGCAAGCGTCCTCTACACCAGTGATCGCTATTCGGAAGCCTATCAGGTCGCCAGCCAATCGATCGAGCTGGCGCGTGCCCTAGGGGAAAAAGCAATCATCGAACGAGCCCTCAATGTTCGGGGCATTATTGCCCTGATGATCGGCCGTCCTTATGAGGCTATTTGCGATTTAGAGCAAACTGTGACGGATGAAGCCATTGCTAACCCCTCAACCCAGACCTTGCAAAGTCTGAATCACCTTGGCACAGCGCTGGTCTTCGTCCAGGATTATCGGCGGGCGCAAGAAATCCTTAACAAAACGGTCGAACTCTCGGCTCGGGCAGGCTTGCGGCGGGTGGAGTCGGCGGCGTTGATGATGTTGGGACAAATTGCCTTGAATCAGGGCCGCTACAGCGGAGCGGTTGACCTCTATTCAAAAGCCATAGCTGCGGCAGAGACGTCCTACCTGCCGGGCATGTGGGGCAAGTTTGCCGGGCGAGGGGCGGCTCTCCTGCGCATGGGTCGGCTGGAAAAAGCGCGCCAGGATTTTGAGCGCGGTCTGCAGGTTGCCCTTCAGGTGAGAACCCCCTATGGCGAATTGTTGATGCGCACCTATCTGACCCTCGCCGCTCTAGCCCAGGGGCACGCTGCAGCCGATTCGCTCGTGCAACTGGAAGCGGAGGCGCTTGCGCTCGATTTGCACCCTGTGATCTATGTCGCCAGCCTGGGGCAGGCTGGCTTGTGGCGGTTGCTTGGAGAGTGGCCGGCAGCCCTCTCTGCCTGTCAGCGCGCCGTGCGGGCTGCTCGGGCAAGTGGCGTATCACACTTCGTTCAGCATGCCCAATTGGAAGAAATGATCACGAGGGGGATAGCCGATCGGGTTGATCTCACAGCCCTGGAGCAACTCGCTCAGTCAGCCCAGGCGGCGGGTGAACTGCCCCACCAGGCAAGAGCCAGCCTCGCCCTGGCGCTGGCTCTGCGCCGCCAGGGAAAGTTCTCGGCTGCACTGAGCGCCGCCCAGCGTGCTCTGATGCTGGCGCGTGCCTGCCCCGACCAGCCCCTGATCGGAGAGAGCCTGCTGGTTTTGTGCTCCTTGCAGCAGGCGCTGGCTCAAACCGAGCAAGCCCAGATGGGTTGCAACGAGCTGCGTGCTCTGGCAGCCCGTGCTTATGCTCCCCTGCTTCTGGGGCTGGATGCCGGGACTGCCCTGCGTCGGGTGGTTCTCCTTGCCCTGTCCTTGCCTTGACAAGGCAAAAACTTAAGCCTCGTTTTTCCCCCATCCATCAAATCTGTCTTCCAGACGCCGCAAACAATTTCTGAGTAAGCTTTCCTTAAAGCCCCCTTCAGGAGCGCATAGAGGACGTTTTGAGGACGCTCTCTCGATAAAATAGGAGAAAACGGAGAGAGTATGTCTAAAAATTTTCATTTGCTACCTTTGTTATTCTTGACTCTGGCTGCGCTGGCTTGCACGCTGGGCGGCTTGCTGCCATCTCCGCAGGGACAGACAGAGTCTGGCGAGCCAATTACTGCGCCGCAAATCACCTTTGAAGTCCCCCAGGTGCCGACAGTTGAGTTCACCCTGCCCAGCCCTGCTACCCCAGCGATAGACTCCATTGCCTTGCCTTCGCCCACCGCGCTAGCAGCGACTCAAGCGGCTTCGCCCGCTGCAGAGTGCCAGAACACCTTTTATCCCGTGGTGCCAGGCGCGCAATGGGAATATCAGATCAGTGGTACGAGCAGCGGCACCTTTACCCGCTCGATTGTCAGCGTCCGCGAAGATGGCTTTGACGACCAGGATGTCTTCAGCGCCGGCGTCACCCGTCAGGGCAGTTGGACCTGCCAGCAGGGTAATCTGATCAGCCTGACGCCCGCGTCCACTGCCAGTGTTACCGCTTCGGATGTTCAGGCGAATTTTACGGTTGAATCCAATACGGGCATCACCTTTCCTGCCGATCCACAGACCGGCCTGGAATGGACGCAGACCATGGTTTATCTCGGTCAGCAGAAAATGGGAGACATTAACCTGGACTCGCGCAATGAGATGAGGCTATCCTGCAAAGCTATCGGACTGGAGAAAGTTAGTGTGGCGGCCGGAGACTTTGAAGCCCTGCGGGTGGACTGCACAACCCAATTATCCATCTCCATTTCTGGAATGCCAGCTTTCGACACAACGGTTAGCGGTTCGGCCTGGTATGCGCCAGGGGTCGGGTGGGTCAAATCCCGCGATGCCGGTGAGATGGGTGTGACTGAGGTGGTTCTGCTCTCTTACACCATTCCCTGAGGAGGTTGAAAATGCAACAGCGATCAAAATTCAGCAATCGTCTCCTGATCGGCTTGCTGGCGCTCCTGATAAGCCTCAGCCAGCCAATCCCCGTCTCCGCCGGCTTCAATGCC
>DAOTZA010000182.1:0-34957 GCA_034434515.1 Anaerolineales bacterium
CCTGGAGGAATACTGATGAAATCTCTGCCGGAGCCGCTATATACGACTCACTATGGAGCAGCCTATGTTGGCGATGCTCTTGAGCTGCTGCAGGGGCTTCCTGATGGGAGCGTTGACCTTGTGCTCACTTCGCCACCCTTTGCCCTGCAACGTCAGAAAGAATATGGCAATGTTGATCAGGACGAGTATGTAGATTGGCTTTTATCGTTCACCACTGAAATAAAACGGGTACTCAAAAGCACGGGCAGTTTTGTGCTGGACCTTGGAGGTGCTTACCGCAGAGGTAGACCGGTTCGCTCGCTCTATAACTATCGCGTTCTGATCAGAATGTGTGACGAGCAAGGCTGGAATCTTGCCGAGGAGTTCTTCTGGTTTAACCCATCTAAATTACCGGCGCCTATAGAGTGGGTGAACAAACGCAAAATTCGCGCAAAGGACGCAGTCAATACCCTATGGTGGTTTTCTAAGACGGACTTTCCCAAGGCTGATATTACAAAGGTTCTGGTGCCTTATTCCGAGCGAATGAAGCTTCTGCTACAGAACAGCGACAAATACTATTCGCCTAAGAAGAGACCGTCTGGACACGACATCAGTAGCCGTTTTGCGGAGGATAGGGGTGGAGCGATCCCGCCAAATCTTCTTCAAATTCCTAATACTGAGAGCAATTCGCAATACCTCAGATGCTGTCAGATTATTGGCATCAATGGTCACCCAGCCAGGTTCCCTGAGAAGCTCCCAGAGTTTTTTATCCACTTTCTCACCGATGTAGGAGATACCGTTTTAGACATTTTTGCTGGTTCTAACACGACAGGTGCGGTTGCAGAAGCTTTGGGGCGAAGATGGATTGCTTTTGAGATTGATCAGTCTTACCTTGCGGCTTCAGCGTTCCGTTTTCTTGACCGAGCCGACGAAGATACTGTGAGAGCTTTGTATAGCAGGCTTATTACTGAAGGCGCAAAGGGGATCATTATTCCGCAAGGAGCAATGCAGCATTATCTTTTAGAGGAGACAGGGGAATACAGACATCGTAGGAGACCATAACCACCGTGCAGGTTTAGCAGAAGGTCATCAGGTTTTTGGATGAGCGGCACAAACCAGTCTACATTACGAAGTTTGCTTGATTACAATTTGGCGAGGCGGGCTAACACCGTCTGAACCTGCCTGTCTTCGGCGCTGATATGCAGGTGCGAGTAGCGTAACTTTCGTGGTTTGAGAGGCTTTGATTTTTGCTGATCACTGCAGCAGGTGACACCAACCGTTGGTATCTTTTAGGAGGTTTCGACATGGATTCTGTCTTCATTGCATTGGGTTTGACCGCGATAGCAGGAATGGCAACCGGGATCGGCAGTATTATCGCCTTCACAGCAAAGAGAACCAATTACCGCTTTCTTTCGGTAGCAACGGGTTTCTCGGCTGGGGTGATGTTGTATGTCTCATTTGTGGAAATCTTTTTCAAGGGAGCAGAAGCGCTATCGGAGCGTTATGGGGATTCGGTGGGTAATTGGTTGAATGCAGCCTCTTTTTTTGGCGGGATGCTGCTGATCGGACTGATTGATAACCTGATTCCGTCTGCCCAGAACCCCCATGAAATTCATTCGGAATCGGAGACGCAGCTGCTTCATGATCCATCCGTATCGGTTGCGGACTCTCAATCTATCAGAACCACGCCCGCCCAGGGCGAAGGCTTTCAGGCTTATAGCCATGATCACCATAAACTACTGCGGATGGGGTTATTCACAGCCCTGGCTGTAGCAATTCACAACTTCCCGGAGGGACTGGCTACATTTTTAGCGGCATTAGAATCCCCTGGTCTGGGTGTGGCAATCGCTGTGGCGATTGCGCTTCACAACATCCCTGAAGGAATCAGCGTATCCGTACCGATTTTCTACGCCACCGGCAGCCGTAGGAAAGCGTTTCTTTACTCTGCGCTCAGCGGTTTATCCGAACCGATTGGAGCCGCCATTGGATATCTTGCCCTGCGCTTATTCTATGTCAGTGGCAATGGGGTTATCCCATCGGAGATCATGGGCATCCTTTTCGCCGCTGTGGCTGGTATCATGGTGTACATCAGCTTGGATGAATTACTTCCGACAAGCAAGGCCTACGGAAAAGGCCATGACAGTCTGTACGGACTGGTTTCTGGGATGCTGGTGATGGCTTTGAGCCTTTTGCTTATGCGTTAATGACAGGAGAATGACCGAAAAGCTTTAGCGCACTGGCGCTATCCTGCGCGCCGATCTAGAGCAATTTCGGGGATAACTTGACAGCCAGCTTGCATTGGATCAGGACAGGCGCTCAGCCAGCCAAAGCTTATCCCTTAATTTGAGGGAAATTGGCTATTCTTCCCAGACCGTTCCCAATTGGAAGCTGATGTTTCAGCGGTTTATTGCGCCGTTCAATACACGTAGCGAAAGGGATATAAGAACGGCGTATAGAGCCAGAATTTCATCATCTTTGGCTCCCCAGGGTCAACCGGCATCACGCCGCATTTGGTGAAGACCACGCGTTGCTTGCCGCGCGCAATCAGCCGAGACTTTAAAATCAAGCCACCGCAAGTGGGGTAACCATAAACCGGATCCCAGGTTTCCATGTAATAGACGATCATCGAATAGCTGGCTGGTTTGATTTCAAAGGTCTTTTCGCTGGGCGCGGCGCGGTCTCCCTTCTCAACCGTGAGAAAATAAACATTCTCTTTGTTGCGCGGGTCAATTAATTGAATGCCCAGTTTGACCCCCGATTTATTGATGATGGTGATTTGGGAGCGGGGGGAGGGTTCAAAAGCGGTTAAAAACGTCAGGCTGAACAGGCTTAAGAGAATCAGTCCAAGGATGATCTTCTTCATTGGCAACTCCGTGTTTTCATTTTACCAGTATGTTTTGGTTTCTGCATCAGAAGAACGTTATAATTTACTTATGTTCACCCTAACCCCCCAACAACTCGATCTGGTTCAGCGCCCGCTCGGAGAGCGTTGTTTTCTGGAGGGAAAAGCCGCTTGCGGCAAAACTAGCGCCGCAGTCGAACGACTGCTGTATTTGATGCAGATTGGTGTGCCTGCCCATCAAATTTTGATTTACGTCCCCCAACGAACGCTGGCGCAACCCTACCGCCAGGCGTTGGCTGTGCCGGGAGTTATGGCTGGCGGAGCAGTTAGCATTTTAACCCTGGGCGGTTTGGCGCGCCGCACCATCGAAACCTTTTGGCCACTGGTTGTGGAACAGGCTGGTTTTGGGCAACCCGACGAGTGGCCGGTCTTCTTGACCCTGGAGACGGCGCAATATTTTATGGCAAAGCTGGTTGAACCGCTGTTGGCGCAGGGATTCTTCGCTTCGGTTAACGCCCATCCCAACCGCATCTACAGTCAAATCCTCGATAATCTAAACAAGGCCGCCCTGGTCGGCTTTCCGCATACCGAAATCGGCGAACGACTGAAAAGCGCCTGGAGCGGCAGCCCAGGTCAGTTGAGCATCTATGACGATGCCCAGACTTGCGCCAATCTCTTTCGCTCCTTTTGTCTGGAACACAATTTGTTGGATTTCTCGCTTCAGGTGGAAGTGTTTGTGCGCTACCTCTGGCAAAACCCGCTGGTTCAGGAAACGTTACAGCAGCAATACCGTCATCTGATCGCCGATAACATCGAAGAAGATGCCCCTGTTTCCCATGACATCCTGGGGCAATGGTTGCCGTACTTTGAATCAGCCTTGTTGATTTACGATCACGGCGGCGGCTATCGCGTCTTTCTCGGTGCAGACCCGCTCTCGGCCTATTCCCTCAAGGCGGCCTGCGAGGTTCAAGTGACCTTTGAGACCGCTTTTGTGCCCAACACAACCCTGCAGCGTCTGGAACAAACCTTGCTGTGGACATTTGGTGAATCGCCTCCGCCACCGCTAGAGGAATCTGCCCCGCCGCCAATCCTCCCGATCTTCGGGCGCTTTTATCCGCAAATGCTGGAGCAAGTCGCTGTAGAGGTGGCGCGGTGCGTCCAGGAAGATGGGATTCCTCCTTCCCAAATCGTTATCTTAGCTCCCTATCTCTCGGATGCCTTGCGTTTTTCGCTCAGCGAGTTGCTGGCAAGACGACAAATTCCCTCGCGCTCTCATCGTCCGTCGCGCGCTTTGCGCGAAGAAGCGCCAATCCGTTGTCTCCTGACCCTGGCAGCCTTTGCCTACCCAGAACATCTGCCATCCTACCTGTTTCACGAATTTGACCTGATGGCTGCCTTGATGCAAGCCATTGAGGGTCTGGATGCGGTGCGCGCCCGCCTGTTAACCAGTATTGTTTTGCGCAAAAGCAATGGGTTGCCTTCACTGAGTTCCTTTGAACAAATTCAAGCCGACGTTCAGGAACGACTGACCTACCGGATTGGAGAACGCTATGAGCGCCTGCGCCGCTGGATCGAGGATGCGCGTTCGGCCGAACCTGAAGAGCTGGAAGTTTTCTTTGTGCGTCTGTTCGATGAAATCCTCTCCCAACCCGGTTATGGCTTCTATCGTAATGAACGCGCCGCGGAATTGACGGCAAATTTAGCCGAATCGGCGCGCAAGTTTCGCCTTGCCTTTCGCGAAAGCATGAATGTCAGCCTTACCGAACGCAATGGCGAATATTTACGCATGGTACACGAAGGCTTGATCGCCGCCCAATACCTGCGCAGTTGGCAGGCAGAGGAGGAAGAAGCCGTTTTGATCAGCCCAGCCTACACGTTTTTACTGAACAATCGGGCGGTAGAGGTGCAATTCTGGTTGGATATTGGCAGCTCGGGCTGGTATGAACGCCTGTTCCAACCTTTAACCCAGCCGTATGTCCTCAGCCGGCGGTGGCAAGCTGGCCGCCAGTGGACGGCAGAGGATGAGGCTCAGGTTGCCGAGCAAAACCTGCAACGCATCACCCTGGGGTTGGTGCGCCGCTGTCGTAGCCGCATCTATGTAGGCTATTCCGAGTACAGCGCCAGCGGTTATGAGCAGCGCGGTGAGCTCTTGCACGTCTTGCAAGACAGCCTGGAAGGGCTGCTCAGGCGAGCCTGAGGCGCTTTGGATTGCGGATGGTTGCGCGATGAACATCCAGCTTCGACCCGCCCAGAAACAAATCGCTGCCTATCGTAGCGGCAGGATGGGAGTGCTGGCTGTGCCGGGTAGCGGTAAGACGCTTACCCTGGCATTCCTGGCTGCCGAACTGCTCACCCACGCGACCCTGCAACGCGGGCAGGAAATCTTGATTGTCACTCTGGTTAATTCCGCTGTGGATGTCTTCACCCAGCGCATCCGCGCCCTGTTGGAGGCGCGGGGTTACTTACCGCTCAACTTCCGCGTGCGCACGCTGCACGGCTTAGCCAACGACATCGTCCGCGAACGCCCGGAAGTGGTTGGCCTGGACGAACGCTTTGTCATCCTGGATGAAGGCGAGTGTGGGCGCATCTTAGATAGCGCGGTGAAGAGCTGGCTACACCAGAACGGCCATCAATTGCTGGATTACCTGGATGAAAGCCTTCAGGAAGATGAGATTCAGAAAATCCAGCGCCAGCACTTAGCGGAGCTGGTTCGTGAAATCGCCTCTGCCTTTATCCGCCTTGCCAAAGATCGCCGTCTGACTCCTGCGCAACTGCGCACCAGGCTCAACCAGTTGCCGTTTCCTTTTCCTTTACTGGAAATGGGGGCGGCGATTTATGCCGATTATCAACGCTCCCTCACCTACCGCGGCGCAGTGGATTTCGATGACCTGGTGCGTCTGGCGTATGATGCCTTACTATGGGATGCGCAACTTCTGGAACGCTTGCGCTACCGTTGGCCGTATATTCTCGAAGATGAAGCTCAGGATTCGAGCTGGACGCAAGAGCAAATCTTGCGCGCCCTGGTTGGGGAGGATGGCAACTGGGTGCGCGTTGGCGATCCCAACCAGGCGATATACGAAACCTTTACCACTGCTAACCCGAAATATCTGCGCAGCTTTGTCGGCGAAGCTGGAGTTGTGCAACGCAATTTGCCCAACTCCAGTCGCTCCACGCTGAGCATTATGGAGCTTGCCAATCAACTGGTGCGCTGGACGATGACCCAGCACCCCGTCGAAGCCGTGCGCGATGGCTTGCAAGGGCCGCCCTTTATTACCCCAGTCGAGGCCGATGATCCGATACCCAACCCTCCCGATGATCCTGCCAAGATCTTTCTCTATCCGAAAAAGCTAAAAGTCGAGGAGGAGATCAAAATGATTACCAGCTCGCTGAAGCGGTGGCTGAAAGAGCACGGCGATTGGACGGTGGCAGTGCTGGCGCCAACCCACCACCTGGCGATCGAAGTGGTGGAAGCTCTGAAGCGCGAAAATATCCCCTTTGAGGATTCGCTGTTGCGCTCCAGCGCTTCTACCCGCCGAGCTGCGCGGCGCCTGCGCGACATCTTGCATGCCCTTGCCGATCCCCTCTCAGCCAAAAAGCTGGCGGCAGCTTACGGCGCCTGGCGCCTGGACGACCTGGAAGACCCGCTCCTGCACGCTCAAGTCGTCAGTGATCAGGCTTTGATCCAGCGGTGTTCCCAGATTGAAGCCTATCTTTATCCAACTTTAGCTTCCGATTGGCTGGCGGAAGTATGCCCGCCTCAAGGCGGGCAAATCGCCAACGCTCCCTTAGCCCAGCAGGAGACCTATTACCGTCTGGATTGCTTCCGCGCCCAAATGCAGCGCTGGCTGGCTGCCATCCTTTTACCCATTGATCAACTGGTGCTCACCTTACAAGGCGATCTCTTCCACGAGCCGGCCGAGCTTGCCTTGAGCCATAAACTTGCCCTGATGCTCCGCCAGGCAAGCGATGCCAATCCCAACTGGCGCTTACACAATCTTGCCCAGGAGGTTTCGGTCATTGCCGACAACGAACGGCGCTTTATGGGATTTAGCCGCGACGACAGCGGTTTTGATCCGCAAGCCTATGCCGGGCGCGTGGTGGTCTCCACCGTCCACAAAGCCAAAGGGTTGGAATGGGATCGTGTGTACCTCATTTCGGTTAACAACTATGATTACCCATCTGGAGCGCCGTACGACACCTACCAGCCGGAAAAGTGGTTCTTGCGTAATCGACTAAATTTGCAAGCCGAGACGCTTGCCCAGTTGGAGTGGTTGTTATCCCCTGAGCCAACCACTTTTCCGCAAGAAGGTGAGGCGACCCTGCAAGCGCGCCTGGATTATGTGCGCGAACGTCTGCGTTTGCTCTACGTGGGCATTACGCGGGCAAAACGCGAGCTGGTTATCACGTCCAACACCGGGCGTTGGGATGACAAACAACCTGCCCTCGCCCTGCAAGCTCTAAGCGAATATTGGGAGAAAGCCCATGCCCAAACTGCCCCCTGATTTCATCTTCAGTCAAGCCGCTCTGCAGGATTTTCTCACCTGTCCGCGTCGCTTTTACCTGCGCTATGTGCGCCGCCTTGCCTGGCCCGGGGCAGCCGGTGGTGAAGCCTTTGAGGCAGAGTGGCGGTTGACCCTGGCGCAGGATTTTCATCATCTGGCGCACCAGAAAGCCCTGGGGATTCCCGACCCATTGCTCGAACCGCTGGTTCAAAAGCGATCGGCCGAGCTGTTTGAATGGTGGACGCAGCTTGGTCGGTTTTGGCAAAGTGAGAAAGATGGAGCTCTGTGCGGCAAACACTACGCCGAGATCAGCCTGACTGCCCCTTTGGGTCAAGCCCGTCTGATGGCAAAATACGACTTGCTGGTCGCCCACCCCGATGGGCGCTGGAGCATCCTGGATTGGAAGACAGCCCAACGAAAGCCTTCCCTGGATGTGCTACGTGGCCTGGTGCAATCACGGCTATATCCTTACCTCCTTGTGCGTGCAGGGCACGGGCTGGCAGGAGAAAACATCGATCCGCAACTGGTAACCATGATTTACTGGTTTACTAACGACCCAACCCATCCTGAGCAGTTCAGCTACTCCCAGGCTCAGTTTCAAGCCGATGAGGACTTCCTGTTGCGTTTGACCGAGGAAATCCTTGGCCGCCAGGAAGCCGATTTTGAGCTAACTCACGATGAGCGAGCCTGCGCTTACTGCCCCTATCGCACCTACTGTGAGCGACCTTTTACCCCCTCCGACCTGGCTGAAGATGAAGAGGACACCACGCTATTCCAGCTTTCCCTCCCAGAGGATTGGGAGCAAGTCGGGGAGATTGAGTATTAGCCAATGAGAATCTGGCTTGAACCAGTACCACTTGAGGTGCCAGACGATTTACAAGCTGCCATTGATGGGCATCCGATCTTGTTACAGAGCCTGGTGCAGCGCGGCCTGACCGACCCTCAGACAGCGCGGGCTTTTTTAGACCCGAACGCCTACCGTCCAACCCCGCCGCAAGAACTACCAGGCGTTGAACAGGTTGTGATCCGTTTGCAGCGTGCCTTGCAAATGGACGAGGTGATCGGCGTGTGGGGCGATTTTGACGTTGATGGGCAGACAGCCACCGCGCTTTTGGTCTCAGCGTTGCGCCGTTTGGGAGGGCAGGTGCGGTATCACATTCCGCGGCGCGACCAGGAGGGTCACGGCGTCAATGTGCCGCACCTTGAAAAACTCGTCCAACAGGGGGTGCATCTGGTTGTGACTTGTGATACCGGCGTCACGGCGCAGGCCGCCGCCCAGGCCGCCCTGGATTGGGGTGTGGATTTTCTGGTGACCGATCACCATGAACTGCCGCCCGATTTGCCGCCCGCCAAAGCCATTGTCAATCCAAAATTCTTGCCGCCGGGTCACCCATTGGGCAGTTTGCCGGGGGTAGGGGTTGCCTATAAGGTGATCGAAGCCTTGTATGGCTCATTGGGACGCGAAGCTGAGCTGGAAGCGTTTCTCGACCTGGTTGCCTTAGGCATCATTGCCGATGTTGCCACCCTGCAAGGCGATACCCGTTATCTTGCCCAACTTGGGATTGAGAAATTGCGCCAAAACGCTCGCCTGGGCTTGCGCCTCTTGCTGGAAAATGCCGAGGGTTCTGCAGCCGAATTAACCGAAGAGCAAATTTCTTTTGTCCTGGCGCCACGCTTGAATGCGGTGGGGCGTTTGGCGGATGCCAATCTAATGGTCGAGTTTCTCACTACCCAAGACGAGAGTCTGGGGCGCCGGCTGGCGTTTGAGATCGAAGGTTTCAACGAGATGCGCAAACGCTTAACCGAAGATGTCTTTCAGGCGGCTTTGCACCAGTTGGAACAGGAACCCGCTCTGCGGGAACATCCCGTACTGGTGTTATATCACCCGCAATGGCATCCGGGCGTGGTTGGGATTGTTGCCAGCCGCCTGGTCGAGCGCTTTGGCAAGCCGGCGATTTTGCTCTGCGGGGATAAAGAAAGCGGGGCACGTGGCTCGGCGCGCTCAGTCGAAGGAGTGAACATCACCCAGGCCATCACCGCCCAGGCTGCCATGCTGAGCAGTTTTGGTGGGCATCCAATGGCGGCCGGTTTAGCCTTTGCCCCGGCGGCCGATTTACCCGAGCGGATTGCCCGTTTTCGCCAGGCTATCGGCTATACTGTGCGAGAAATGTTGGGTGACCGGGCGTTGGAAACCCAATTGCAATTGAGCGCCTATTTGCCTCTCGATCAGGCCGACTGGCTGCTGGCAGAACAACTGGAACGCCTGGCGCCGTTTGGGGCCGGAAACCCCGCGCCGCTCTTTGCCGCCCAAAACCTCATCCTGGTGAGCTTTGCGGAAATTGGCCGCCAAAACGAACATCTCCTCATAGATGTTGAAGATGAGCAAGGCAATGACTATCGGCTAATTTGGTGGCAGGGATCAGGTTGGCCACTGCCGGAAGGAAGGTTTGACCTTGCTTACCGTTTACGAGGGCGCAGTTATAACGGCGAGCGCCATTTGCAACTGGAGTGGGTGGACTTTCGCCTCTGTCCGCAAGCCACCGTGGCGGTCACTGCAGCAGAAGCGTTGATGTTGGAGGATTATCGTCAGGAAGCCAGGGCGATCGAGCGCTTGCAAGCCTTACGCGGCGAAGAAGAACCGCTGATCTGGGCCGAAGCCGCCGAGCGAGCTGCGGTGCAAGGCAAAGATCGCAATGAACTTACTCCTCATCCGCATCTGGTGATCTGGACGATTCCACCGGGAGCGAGTGAGCTGCGTCGCGCCATCCAGCAAGTTTGCCCGCAGCGCATCTCCTTCTTTGCCGTAGATCCCCAAACCGATGACCTCAATCGTTTTCTGGAGCGACTGCGCGGCTTGCTAAAGCTGGTGGCAACCCGTCAGCATGGACAGACTACCTGGGCATGGCTGGCGGCGGCAACCTGTCAAAGGGCGATAGCAGTGCGTCTGGGAGTACGTTGGTTGGCGGAACAAGGCTTGATTGAAATCCTGGCTGCCGACGATCAGGGCTTCACGTTTCAGCCACGGTTAGGGAAAGCCAATCCCAACGCTGCCAATCTCTTGACTGAGTTAATTCGGCAACTGGAGGAGAGCCAGGCGTTTCGACGGTTTTACACCACCTGCGATTTGGAAAGTCTGCGATCGTATCTGAAGCGGGAGAATAAATCCTTATGATCAGGTCGTGCCATCATGGATGAAGCTCGATTGCGAGCGCGTTACCGGCGCATTATGGCATTTTTCACGCGCCTGACCTTGAGTTTCATCTTCTGGGAGCTGCTGTTGCCGCGCCTGGGTTTGCGATCGATCACCCGTCGCACCCGAACGCAGCGTATTCGCAACGCCGCGCGGCAATTTCGCTCTCTGGCGGTGCAATTGGGTGGAGTGATGATTAAGGTTGGGCAGTTTCTCTCTTCCCGTTTGGACGTCTTACCGCCCGAGGCGACCGAAGAGTTAGCCGGCTTACAAGATGAAGTGCCGCCGGAAGATTTTGAGGCGATTCGCCAACTGGCAGAGGCGGAATTAGGCGCGCCGCTCAACCAGCTTTTTGCTGATTTTGATCCTTCGCCGCTGGCCGCCGCCTCGCTGGGGCAGGTGCATCGCGCTTATCTGCGCGCCAATGCACCTCTGGCTACAGAATTTCGAAGAGTGGTGGTCAAAATCCAGCGCCCCTATATCGAGAGCTTGATCGAGGTCGATTTACGCGCTCTGAAACGCTTTGGCGGCTGGCTGGAACGCTATCCGCCGATCCGCCGTCGCGCCAATGTGTCGGCGCTCATTGAGGAGTTTTCCACCACTATCCGCCAGGAAGTGGATTACCTCGCCGAGGGGCGCAACGCCGAAACCTTTGTGGAGAATTTCCGGAAACGGAGGCGCGTACACGTGCCCCGCGTGGTTTGGGAATTGACGACCTCAAAGGTACTAACCCTTGAAGACGTTTACGCCATCAAGATCACCGATTATGATGCCATCCGTCAGGCGGATATCGACCCCGCTGAGGTCGCCAGAGAACTTTTGGATACCTACCTGCAGCAAATCTTCGAGGATGGCTTTTTCCATGCCGATCCGCACCCAGGCAATCTCTTTGTAACCCCGGTGTCGCCCCCTGTGGCAGAAGATTTGACCTGGCGCTTGACCTTTGTCGATTTTGGCATGGTTGGGGTTGTGCCCGATTCCCTGCGCCAGAGCTTGCGCGAGCTGCTGATTGCGGTTGGCACGCGCGATGCAGCCCGCGTTGTGCGGGCGTTCCAAGCCATGGATATTATCTTGCCGGGCGCTGACCTGAAGCTCATCGAAGAAGCCGAAGCCCAGCTTTTTGAGCGCTATTGGGGGCTGAATATGCGTCAGCTTACCCAGATCAGCCATGCCGAAGTGGTGCGCTTTGCCTTGCAGTTTCGCCAGTTGCTTTACGAGATGCCCTTCCAGATTCCGCATAACCTGCTGTTGCTGGGGCGCACGGTTGCCATACTCTCTGGCATGTGTACCGGTTTAGACCCCAATTTCAACGTTTGGTTTCAGCTTCAGCCCTACGCCGAGAAACTCATCCGCGACGAGGCTGCCTCGCATTGGCGCGACTCGCTGATGGAAGCTGGCGATATGCTTCGCCTTCTTCTTGCCCTGCCAGGTCGGGCTGATCGCGTCTTGCAAATGGCGGAAAGCGGAAAACTTACCGTGCAGACCCCGCGCCTGGAAGAACAATTTCTGCGCCTCGAGAAAGCTCTGCAGCGCATCTATTATGCCCTGGTAGGAGGCGTCTTCTTTCTGGGGGGAATATTCTTGCTGCTAAATGGCGCGCAGATAGGAGGCGCTGTGTGCCTTGCCCTGGCTGCCCTGCTGTACCTCTGGTCTTTCGGGCAAAAGCGCTAAGCTTTGGATTCGCTCTCTTCCAAACGTTCGAGAGCGGCATCGATCAAGCTGCGCCAGGCTAACAACACCTCTTTGCGCGCTTTTTTCTGGTGAGTGACAAAACCTTCCGGCAAGAGGGCTGCCACGCTCTTGCGCAATTCCTCGCCGGCGGCGCGCAGGTGTTGGCGGGTCTCTTCAGGAATGCACCCCTCGAACGGCTTTTGGGAACGGGTTTTGCTCTCGCTCATCTGCACCTCGCTTTCCGTGTGCTTATATTATACCGTAAAAAGAATGACGTTGTGTCGTCTCAATCGCAAGCCTGGCAAATTCTTACTCAACTCCAGCGACGACAATCATATTGGAGCGGGCATAGCGGTGACGCAGTTGCCGCGCCGGGTGGTATTCCTCGGAGTTAAGCCAGGCTTTGGCGCGCTCGACGTTCTCGAATTCCAGAATTACTAGCCGTCTGGGTTGCCAATCCCCTTCCAGCACCTCTGTAGCGCCGCCGCGCGCCAGATATTTGCCGCCGTATTGGGCAACCGTTGGAGCTGCCAGGCGTTTGTATTCTTCATATCCTACCGGGTCGGTGACTTCGATATCGACAATGACGTAAGCGCTCATTCTCTCCTCACATGATTACAGGTCTTCTGCCACAGCTTCTGGATGGCTGTTCATCCAATTCAAGAACACTGCAGCAAGGTTGTGTAGATCATCCAGATGGGTTGTGGCAATTTTGTACAAATCATCCTGACCAAATTCATGGTAGAAATGCACTATGCGATTGCGGTATCCCACCAGCCTGCGCAAGAGAACCTGCTCTTCGGCGTTCAATACGCCACGGCGTCCTAACTCAACGGCGATTTGTTTGTATTCGTTAACGCCAACCCCAAATCGTTTTGCCAAAATATGCCGACTGGCATCCAGCAACGCCTCTAAAGCCCTTCGCAAACACGATTCAACCGTCCACACATTGCGTTCATCGGCGAAAAAGGCAGGGCGGTCGGCGAGGGGCAGCGCGGTGATTTTTTCGATCATTTGCTCGACATTGTTGAGGCGCTCTTGCAGGACACGGCGGGAGATTTTGCGGCTCATCTTTTTAGATTTTCCTCGATTATAGCCAATCGTTCGCGTTCCAGGGGAATCAAATCGCCGGCGCGCCGAAAGATATAGAATTCGTATCGATCAGCTTGGTAGGTATCGCAGGCAAAGAGGCGTTCGCCGCGCACAATATTGGCTGCCAGAAAGGGATCAGCCTCGGGCAACAGGACTAAATCGATTCGGTTGACATTAAAGAGATCTTCCAGGGCGATCATCAGCTCGACTTTCTGGCGCGCAGTCAGCGGGCGGGCTGGGAGAACGCCGATATCCAGGTCGCTGGTGCTATCCGGCATGGGGGGCTCTTCCCATACAAAACGCGCCGCTTCCTGGCTACGGCTGCCAAAGACGTACAGGATATCGATCGAAAATTGCTCACAAAGTTTCTTGAGTTGTTGAATGGGTTGCATGGGTTTAACTCGCTATCAGAGCTGTGCAAATCATTTTATTTACATCAAGGATTCTTCCATTCCACTGTTGCATGGGCTTAACTCGCTATCAGAGCTGTGCAAAAACTTTCTATCCTGTCTGTTCGTCGCGCAGAGACTCCAAAACCGCAGCGGATTATAACATAGGGGCAGCGGAGAGCTGCTTTTGTTGCTAACTCAAACTACGGTTATAATACCCTTGTTCAACGCATTTCCTATGAGAAGGAGCAAGTTATGGCTGAATATGATGTGATCGTCATTGGCGCTGGACCGGCCGGATATGTGTGCGCCATTCGCGCCGCGCAACTGGGTTTGAAAGCCGCTGTCATCGACAAGCAGTGGCTGGGGGGCGTCTGCTTAAATGTGGGCTGCATTCCCTCGAAAGCGCTGCTGCGAAGTGCCGAAATCGCTCACCTGCTGCGCGAAGGTGGCAAAGAGTTTGGCTTTTCTTTTGAGAACCTGCAGCTCGATTACAGCGCAGCAGTCAAACGCAGCCGCCAGGTCTCGGCGCGTCTGACCAAAGGGGTTGGTTTTCTGATGAAGAAGAACAACATCGAGGTGATCATGGGCAACGCAAGGCTGACCGGCCGAAACAGCGTGAATGTAATCGATGAAAGTGGAGCGACAAAAACGATTATGGCCGCAAACATTGTCATCGCTACTGGCGCCAATGTTGCCATTCCCCCAGGCTGGAGAGTGGATGGGGAGGTAGTCGTTACTTACCATGAAGCCATCTTACAGGAAAAGCTGCCCCAGTCTGCAGTGATTATCGGCGCCGGGGCAATCGGCGTGGAATTTGCCACCATCTGGAGTTCCTACGGCAGTGAAGTGACGATTGTCGAAATGCTGCCGCGCATTCTGCCGCTGGAAGATGAAGAAATTAGCGCAGAATTGACCAAAGCCCTGAACAAGCGCAAGATCAAAACGCTGCCAGGCCACCGCGTCGAAGGCATCGAGGTCAAGGATGGCAAGGCGGTGGTACGCGTCTCCAGCCCGCAAGGCGAGAAAACCCTGGAAGCGGAGCAAGCCCTGGTGGCGATTGGCTTTAAACCCAACACTCACAATTTGGGGCTGGAGGAGCTGGGCGTGAAGATCGATGCTCGAGGAGCCATTGAAATCGACGATCGCATGGCAACCAGTGTGCCCGGCATTTGGGCAATTGGCGATGTCACTGCCAAGCTGATGTTAGCTCATGTCGGTTCGGCGCAAGGCATTGTCTGCGCCGAAAATATCGCCGGGGTTGAGACGGTTAAGTTGAACTATACTAACATGCCCCGCGCAACCTACTGCCAACCGCAAGTGGCTTCGTTTGGTTTGACCGAAGCCCAGGCAAAAGAGCAGGGGTACGAGATTAAAGTGGGGCGCTTCCCCTTCCAGGCAAATGGCAAAGCCTTAGGCCTGGGCGAATCGACCGGCTGGGTGAAGATTATCAGCGAAGCGAAATATGGCGAAATCCTCGGCGCCCATCTGATCGGACCCGAGGTCACCGAGCTGCTCCCTGAATTGACTATCGCTCAAATGATGGAACTGACTGCCCATGAGATCGCCCGCAACGTACACGCCCACCCCACCCTTAGCGAAGTGTTGATGGAGGCAGCGCATGGAGTAGAAGGGCAACCGATTCACATCTGAAAACATGAACGTCCTAATACAACTGGTGGTTTTATTTGTGCTCAGCGGCCTGACTGCCTGCACGGCCTGGCGTTGGAGTGAGCCACCGAAACCCAGCCCAACGCCAGCCACCCAGTCGCTTACCCTCCTGCCAGAGGCTGCCACCATTTCGCTGCCTGCGCCTCGTTTGCAGGGAACAATCAGCCTGGAAGAAACTTTGGCGAAACGCCGTTCGGTGCGCCAGTATCGACCCATTCCTTTAAGCGTCGAACAGCTCAGCCAGCTTTGTTGGGCAATCCAGGGGATTACTCATCCAGCCGGCTACCGCACGGCGCCTTCAGCAGGCGCGCTCTATCCGTTGGAAGTTTATGTTCTTCTGCCGCAAGGGGTGTATCACTACGAACCGCAAGCGCACACGCTTACCCGTTGGCAAGAAGGCGACTTGCGCCCCGCTCTCCACGCAGTTGCCCTGCGTCAAGATGCCATCGTGCAAGCCCCGGCCGTTTTTGTCATCACCGCTGTATATGAGCGCACTGAAGCTAAATACGGCAAACAGCGCAGCCCGCGCTATGTTCATCTCGAAGCCGGGCACGCGACTCAAAATTTCCTCTTGCAAGCCGTGGCTCTGGGCTTGGGCAGTGTGCCGATCGGCGCGTTTTACGACCAGGGGGTACAGGAAGCGCTGAACCTGCCCGCCGACCACCAACCGCTCTATCTGCTGCCGGTGGGCGTGCCTGCAGAATAATTGAGTTATCTAAGTCAGCAATGAGCGATAAAAGTCACGCGCTTGAGGCATTACCCTGGCATAATCGGCGCGCTGAGCGATCAGTTCTTGATTGATCGCCTGGGCTTTTTGCCGGAGTTGCTCGTTTTCTAAAGCGCACAGGATGGCAAATGCCAGGCCCTGACGGTCGTCTGGAGAGACCAGATCGCCGTTGACGCCCGGTGTAATCCATTCACGTAAGGATTCGAGATCGCCGGCAATGGGAAAGCTACCGCAAGCCATGGCTTCGAGTAACGTGTTGGGAGTGCCATCATGTTCAGTTATCGAGACGGTTACGGCGGCCTGTTGGAACAGGGCAGCCATTGCGGGACGACTGAGGCGGGGTAATAGCTCAACCGCTTCAGCGACCTGCTCTCGTAGCAGCCATCGTTGGGCTTCCGGCTCTCCCTGCATCGACGGGCAGAGGAAGCGTACGGTGGGCATCGCCTGACGGACGATGGGGATGGCGCCAAAGAACGTGTCATTGCGCACATAGGCGCGCAAGCCGCGCGGATTCACCACAATCGGCTGGGTTTTTGCGTTCTCTCCAGGATGGAAGAGATGTCGTTGTACGCCTCCTGCGCCTGGCAGGACGATGGATGGCTTATTTTGAGCAAATCCCCACTCATGGGCTAACCGCTGATCGCGAACACAATCGGTATGCAACCCATCGGCTTGGGCGAGGGTTTGGCGGCTCAGTTTCCGAATCAGCGAGTTGGCAGCCACATGCAAGGTCAAATCGTTTCCCCACACCGAGATCAGCAGGGGACAAGGCGGCTGGGCAAGCGCCGCAATCATCCCCTCGTAGGGGATGCGCATGGCATGAACCAGGTCGGGTTGGAGGTGTTCGATCCACTCTCGAAGCTGTTGGGCAGGCCGCCTCAAGCCAAGCGGGACGAGCTGTTGGCGCAATTTTGTGCGCCACCGGGCTGGCAACAGGTGGCGCAAGACGTTGGCTTGAGCGGATTGAGCGGCGATCTCACCGCCCAAAAATGGGGTTGGCAAACAACGCACAGAGGCGAAGGGCAAGTTCGGTTGACAGGGATAGAGAGAGACGAGATGAACTTCATCGCCCGATTCGATAAAATAAGCTATCCAGTTCAGCGCAATTGGAGAGCGCCCATCGGCAAGAAACAGTAACCGCATCGCAAGGCAAGTATAACTTAACCTAATGTCAGTGCGGAGTCAGCTAAAGAAGCGTCCCAAAAGCTCGACTTGCTACAAAGTGCACGCTGTTAACTCCGGGATGTTTCAATAACCAATTCCAATGGGTGAATTAATTCTTCGTAATCCCGCTGGTTGATTTCGATGAAAGGTCAATCGCTTGGCTCGCCGTAGGCTTTTGGAAGTACGCTTTGCATCCGTTCACTGAATAATTCGCTCAGGTTATTTAGTCGCTGCGGAGCAGGGCGGGTATAGATGCCAGCATGACTGACTTCCAGGCTTTGCTCGACTAGCGTTTTGAGCATTCGACAACCCGCCTCGACCGGATCGATGACCGGCATTGCCATGCGCTCTTGAAAACGGCCGACAAAAGCCGTCAAGCCGGCGCATCCAAGCAAGATCACATCCGCGCCGCGGGCGCGCAACCTTTGGGCGCAAGCGACCAGTGTTTCCAGCGTGCGTTCAGGTTCCACATCGAACGAGAGTACCCGCATATCCAGCGATTCGCAACCGGCATAGCGCGCTTCCAAGCCATATGTGCGCACCATGCTGTCCATCAACTCAACTGCCCGGCGCATTCCAGCTAAGATACCAAACTTGCCGCCCAACAGTAATGCCAGCGACATCGAGGCTTCGGCAATGCCAATCAGCGGCACCGAGGCAATTTCTTTAAAGGCAAAAATGCCCGGATCGCCAAAACAAGCCAGCAGCATTCCATCGTAGGGTTGCGGCGATTGCAACACCAAAGGCAGCACACAGACCGTTGCCAGATGGTAGTCAAACCAGGATTCTAGTGATTCGGGTCCGCTCGGAGCATGGTGAACCACACAATCCCAGTCACCGGTAAAGACTCGCTGCGCCGTGGCTTCAATCTCCGTTGTCATGGTCGGAGAGGTATTGGGGTTAATGACCAGAGCTCTTGGCATTCCTTAAACCTCATTGAGGATAGATCAAGTCGTTTTCAAAATCTTGCTGGCGCGCGGCTGGGTCGCGTTCGGCAGGATTACCTAAACCACCTCCCGAAGGACACAGGTCGCGCACCACCGTGCCGGCTTTGACCGCCATATTGTCGATCTTGGAGGGTAATAGAACCCCTTCGGGATGCTCTGGGGTGAAGAGGACAACCCCTCCCGTTGCGCCATCTTTGCCACCTTTGAGACCCCAGGGTGCATGCCGAAAGCCATCTCCCTCAACCGAGATAAAACCGTCAGTCAATAGCCTGGTGTCGCGCAAGGGGCCAAAACCGCCCCGCCATTTACCATCCCCAGGCGAGTTCTCGCGTAGCTCGTAACGTTCTACCCGCAAAGGATAGTGCGCTTCGATGTCTTCGATGGGGTTGTTCTTGGTGTTGGCATAGAGGACATCAACAGCATCTAAGCCGTCCATCCCGTGGATGCCGCCGTAAGCGCCTTCGGTTACGTCCATGTAAATCCACGGTTTGCCCTGAATTTGACCCGAAAAGGTAATCGCCTTGGTCGTCGAGCAACCGGCGCAGATTCGTTCAGGCAGGACGTCTTGCAGGGCGCGTACGATGAGGTTCGCCACCATTTGACCGCCGCAGAAGCGTCCGATGGTAGGCGCCGGGAAGGTAGCATTGACAATGCTTCCCTTGGGCGCGTAAATTTGAATGGGACGGAACATCCCGGCATTATGAGGCAAGTTAGGATAGTCGGTCTCGGGGAGCAATAAGGTGCGCAAGGTCAACAGGACAGCCATGTCGGTTGTGCCATAAAACGGCATATTAATGGGGGCATGGTCGAGTTGAGGGGCGCTGCCGCTAAAATCGACTAAAATTTGATCGCCGCGGATTTCTAATGTCACACAAATTGGAATATCAACTTCGCCGGTGTCTTCATAGCCATCCAGGTAACCGGTTGCGCGATATACACCATCCGGAAGGGCAGCTATGGCTTCGCGCATCCGCATTTCGGTGACATGCAGCAGGCGTTCCGTAGCGGCGCGCAACTTTTGCAACCCATAGCGTTCGACCAAACGGGCGAAGCCGCGTTGCCCCCAACGACAAGCGGCTACCTGAGCGCGCAAGTCGCCGCTGACCAACTCGGGCATGCGTACATTACTCTCGATCAGTCGCCAATTCGCCGCCACTGGTTTCCCGTCCAGTTCAACCGGGTAAGCCAGCAAGCGCAGCCCTTCGCTAAAGGCGTCATGAGCTTTGATAATGCAAGTGCCTGGCACAGCCGCGCCGATATCAACGTGATGGGCGGCTGTCCCTACAAAGCCAAAGAGTTCTCCTTCGGCAAAAAGTGGGGCGATTGCCCCAATATCGGGACTGTGGCTGGCACCACGGAAGGGATCGTTGTGCAAATAGATTCCCGCGGGGTCGAGCGTTTCGCCGTATTCGGCTAAAGTCTCCATGACTCCCCGACAGTAGCCTGCCAGGGGCCCCATCTGGAGCGGGGTGGTCTCTGCTTCGCCGAGCAGTTCATAATTGGCAGAGACAATTGCCGCCCCATAATCATCTGATTCGCGGATCAAGGAAGAATAGGCTGCCCGTTTCAACCGATGACCCACTTCGCGCGCCAGGGTCGTCAAGGCGCCATAAATAACCTGATCTTCTAAAGAGAGCATTGCAATGTTTGAAGGATGAGATGGATCATTCATTTTCGCCGAATCCGTATATAACCATTTTCAACCACTTGGGCAAACCAGGTGGTGGGAATGTAAATCGTTGCGTCCCGCTCAGTTATCACTGCCGGCCCGTCGATTTGAAAGTTAAGGGGGAGAAAACGACGCTCGTATAAACTCGCTTCACTGGGCTGGAAAGCGTTTGTGCCAGGTAGCTGCTCATATACGACGATTTTGCCATGGTTAGGCTGAGCAGTGGGGGAGTCAAAGCCGAAATTCCAGGTTTGAGAAGGTTGTTCCCAGGCCACCCTGAGTTCTACCCATTCAACAGGGGAGTTTTTCATGCTAAAACCGTATTCATGTTCGTGGGCGTGGTGGAAGCGTTGTTCTAATTCATCCAAATCCACCGGTTCATCCACAGGCGCTTCAACTTCAAATCCCTGGCCGAGATAGCGCATCGCGGCGGTGCGCAGCAGCTTGGCGCCTGGGGGTGGCTGGGTAGATAGCTTTCTGGCCGTCTGACGGAAGAGATCTTCGGCTTGCAGTGGATCAACCGAACGGAGCAGACGTAGAACGGTTGAGGCAGCCTCCCGCCGCTGAGGGGCAGAAAGCAAACCCCAGGCCGCTAATAATCCTGGCCGCGGTGGCACAATGACTTCAGCCAGCTCGAGCACATCTGCAACACCACAAGCCACCAGGGGTCCTGCTCCTCCGGCAGCTACCAGAGAGAGCTCGGCCGGGTCTAAACCGCGTTTGACTGTTCGCTCGCGAATGCCAAAGGCGATATTTGCTTCTGCTAAACCCAAGACATCCAATGCCGATTGAAGAATGATCTCCCGTTCGCCTCCAAAAGTCCGCTCAAACGCTTGCCAGGCTAATTCAGGATGGATTGGCAACGTACCGCCCAATAACAAGTTGGCCGGGATGCGCCCAACAATTACCGCAGCATCGGTGACGGTTGGCAACGCACCACCGCGTCCATAACAAGCCGGACCTGGCTCTGCGCCGGCCGACTGTGGCCCGACATGGATGGCGCCATAGTCATCCCGCTTCACCAGCGAACCGCCGCCGGCGCCGATTGTATGTAAGTCCAGCATGGGAATCTGCAATGGATAGCCACCGATGCGTCGTTCTTCCCAGGGGGCTTCGTTGAGCCGCCCATCACGCACGACTACGATATCCGAACTGGTGCCACCCACATCTAAGCCGACACAATGCTTCAATCCCAAATCCTGAACGACCCGCACGCAAGCGTTACCGGCGGCTGCGGGTCCGGAAAGGGCTAAGCGGATGGGGGTACGACGTAGCTCTCCATAGGTTTCCTCGGCAGAGAGGTTGACCTCCTCTAAGCCTCCGTTACTGGTCATCATGGTCAAACGCACGCCTTCCCAGCGCTGTTGAATTTTTTGGCTCAAATTGGATAGATACTGAGCAGCCCCAGGCGCTACTCGCGCATTCCAGGCTGTTGTCATAAAGCGTTCATATTCCCGAAAGCGGGGCGAGACCTCGTGCGAGGTGCAAATAAAGAGATGGGGGGCCTCGCTACGTGCCCAGCCCTCAGCCAAACGCTCGTGCTCTGGATAACGGTAGGCATGTAAAAATCCGATTGCGATAGCCTGGACGCCTTGGGCCACTAGTTCGCGCACCACGCGGCGAACTTCGGATTCATCCAACGCTATCACTACCTGTCCATCAGCGCCGATACGTTCTGCCACCGTCCGCCGCCACTTGCGCGGTACCGGCGGGTAATGCTGCTGGGGAATCTCCTGGCGGATAGCGTAGGTTAAGGGGCGTTCGTGGCGACCGATATGTAACACATCGCGCATCCCTTGACTGGTGATAAAGCCGGTAGGCGCACCTTTGTGTTCAAGCAGCATGTTGGTCACCAGGGTCGTCCCATGTAAGAATGCGCTGGGAGGCTCTTCTAATTGCAACGCTTCAACCGCAGCAATCACCGCTCGCCAGGGTTCCTGGGGCGTCGAGGGCACTTTGGCAATGCGGATGCCGCTCGGCGTTACTGCAATGGCATCCGTGAAGGTGCCGCCGATGTCAATGCCGATGCGGGTGGGAGCTGTCACGAAAGAACCTCCTTGCTCAATTTCTTCATTTCTTCTACCGTCAGGACACTTCGGAAGGGTTCTTCCAGACTCACTCTCTGCGCCAGGCGAGTAATCTGCGGCGGCTCCACGTAGGTTTGCTGAAGAATTTCCGGTTGAGCAAAGACCTGCCGTGTTGGGGCGTCTAGTAAAATCTGTCCTTGCCCTAAGACCACCGTTCGTTCGGCATAGTCGGCGACAATGCGCATTTCATGCGTGATAATGATGATTGTGTGCCCTTCTTCTTTCCATAACATGCGCAGAAAGTTCATCACTTCGAGGGATTGCTGCATATCCTGTCCGGTGGTCGGTTCATCGACGATAATCGTGCGCGGTTTCAGGGCAAGAATTGAAGCAATTGCCACCCGTTGTCGTAGCCCTTTGGGCAAGAAGTACGGATGGGTCTCGAACAAATCTTCACTAACGCCGGCGACTCGCGCTGCTTCGCGAACACGCTGCTCGACCTCGTCGTCGGGCAAATTAATATTGCGGGGGCCATAAGCGATCTCGCTCTTGACGCTGCGGTTAAACAATTGGTGATCGGGGTTTTGAAACACATAGCCCACTTTGGTTACCAGTTGTTTGATTATCCCCCGCCGACTGGTGTCCAGTCCTTCAACAATAACTTTTCCAGCGGTCGGCTTGAACAACCCGTTGATGCATTTCGATAGGGTGGTTTTGCCGGAGCCATTCTGACCGATAAAGGCGATAAATTCCTGCTCGCCAATTTCTAGGTTGATCCCCATAAGGGCTGGAGTACCATCCGGGTAGGTAAAATCGAGGTTTTCAACCGTGATTAATGGGTTCATTTCACTACCTTTTTCTGAAAGATAGGCAAGATCAGATCAACAGCTTGCTCCAGGTCTAGAGGCAGACGGACATTGGGAGCAAGGTAACCTTCATCCTTGAGCCATTGGGCGTACTCAGTGCATTCGGGCGGTAAAATCCCCTGTTCACGCAAATAAAGTGGATTGGTAAAGAAGTCCAGGGTCGGCTCATGGCGCACAATCTTGCCATCCGCCATCAAGATCATCTCATCAGCCAGAGGCGCTAACTGCTCGATGTTATGTTCTGCCACGATCAGGGTGTGCTTTTTTTCTTCTTTCAATTTGCGCAAAATGTCAAAGATCAACCGCTTGCCCAACGGATCAATCATGGAGGTCGGTTCGTCCATCATAATGATTGGCGGATTCATCGCCAGCACACAGGCAATCGCCACGCGTTGTTTCTGACCCCCGGAAATATCGTATGGGCTTTTGTCCAACAAGTCTTCAATCATCGTGATCTGAGCTGCCCATTCGAGACGCTCTTTAATTTCACTCAGCGAATAGCCAATGTTCTCCAGCCCAAAAGCCAATTCTTCTTCAACGGTCATGGCTGTAAACTGAGATTCTGGATCGGAGAAGACCAGACCGACTTTGGTCGCCAGTTCCAGCGAATCCATCTCACGGATGGGCTTGCCAAACAGTAGCACCTGCCCACGGTAGATACCGTTGAAGCTATGCGGGATCAAACCACAGATTGCCGAAAGCAAAGAGGTTTTGCCCTGTTCGTTTGCGCCGACCACACCCACAAAGGAATGCTCCTTGATTTTCAAGTCGATGCCTTTCAGGGCAAATTCTTTGGTGTTTTCGTATTTCCACTCCAGATTCTGAAATTCAATGATGGTTTCCATAGGCTTAGTTGGGGATATTCAAAATGGTGCGAAGATAAATGTTCAAGGGAGAATGTCCAATGGCAAAGACGCCAAAGACCGTTTGGGCGATGGCGACCGCGGCAAAGATGGCGATTAAGATGGTGATTGCCACCCAATCCCGGTTGCGCATCACATAGCGGGAACGGATGTAATCGGAGCGTTTTCCACCTGTGCCGACCCGCCCGGTGAGGGTATAGCCGCGCGCAAAGAGGGCGTTGCTGATCTCATCGGCGCGGCGCAGAGCGATCGAGAATAGCGGGACGAGGTACATTACATACAATTTTGCCTGATCGGAAAAGCGCATGGCTTTGGTATCCAAACCGCGCGCTTGTTCGGCTTCGCGAATAATACGGAAGTCTTCCATAAACATCCCCGCGGCGCGGATCGAGAGGCTGATGACATAAGAGACCACGAAAGGCATCCGTAAAGTGCGCAAACCGACCAGCATATCTCGCTCGTGGTTGGTTGAAAAATACAAGATCGTGCCAAAGAGCATGGCGATCAAGCGCCAATAGGAGGCGAAGGTAAAGAAAAATGGCTGGTAGTAAATGGTGATCCCCAGCACCTTCAGGGGTGTATAGGAAGGGTCTTTGCCTGGGGCAAGGATGACTACGGTAAACATGAAGATTGCCACCGTGGAGATGATCGGCATATAAATTCGCAGCCGGCGCAAGTCCACTTTTCCCCAGCGCAACAGAGCCAGATTGACCAGTAATAAGAGAAAGTTGATTTCAGGAATGAAGATAAATAAAGGAATGACGCCTAAAAAGATAAACAAGATCAGCCGCGTCACCGGATGGAAAGCATAAAACGGAGAGTCGAGCGGCACTTGACCAAGCAAAGTTTTGCGTGCTGTCGCTTTCCGTGTGGGCAGTGGAGCAAGGGTAGTTATTTCAGCCATAAGATTGACCCAATCGACAAAAACAAGAGGTGAGAAAGGCGAGGCGAAGCCCATCGCCTCGCCTCGCCAGGATTGAGCAGGAAATTACGCCCAGTAGCCTTTGCAGAAGGCTTTGCTGCGCACGACCAGCGGTGATACGAACTTCAGAATGATAGAACCAAGGATGACCGTTGGGATGGTGTTTCCGATGAACCAACCCAGGAAGGCGGTCGGTTGAGCAGCTTGTGTGATCAAGCCAAAGGCGACCAGCATGGTTGTGCCCCAGGCTGCACCGATAGCGTTAGGCAGCAGCGCGCCAAAGATAATCCAGATCCACCAATCGCGTCCGCTCCGCAGCGAAGGATCGGCAAAGAATTTGCGGAACGCCCAACCGGCGATCATGCCCTGCAATAGATTTGCCGGCAGGTAAGCGATGGAGACCGGCAAAGGCGCAGACCCCGACAGTGAGTTCGAGATCAGCGGGAATAACCCGGCGGCGATGCCGCCCCACCAGCCAAACCAGATGGAACCGATGCTTTGAACAGCCTGTCCAGGCCAAAAAGCCGATACAAATCCAATGGGCACGGCTAGGCTGCCGAAGGTACCGACCACGATGCCGATACCAGTGAACAATGCTAACATAACAACGTGAACGATGCCAGGTTTGCGGACTTCACCCTCTTCGAGGGTCCAGATTTCTTTTGCAGTTTGGGTAGCCATAGCAAAACTCCTTTAGAATAAAGAATGAAGATGAAATTTGGTTGCACTAGGGTGGGAAAGGTGTCTTTCTCGATGGGTTTCCATTCACCTCCTTAACAATGGAATCAAAAAGCGGCTGAACCTCGAATGGACAAAATACATCTCCAACCCCTTCTTTCGCCGAGTCTGCTCGAACCGCTTTATTGACTTTAACAACAAACCATAATTTCAATAATCGCATTGCATTGTGGGTGCCTTCCAATGTGTATTAACCACGCAACAGAGCTAAAGTTACGGCAGCCCCACCTACCGCATCGCAATTTATCTGGACAATTATTTTTACCAGATAAACTGATAATGACAAAGTTCCTTGAGGATAATCATAATGAAAAAGTAACGAGCTGTCAAGTAGAAATTACGAAGTGCCTTTTCTGCTCGCCTCCTGTTTGCGGACCAGCAATGTTTCCTTCTCTTCGGGGGTTAAAAAGGCGACCGTCATGGCATTGCGTTGGGCCTGGGCGATTTGTTCGGCAGATAAACCGGCAGCCGGAGCAGCTACTTCGTACTCGTAACGCAAATCAATGGCGCTAATGCCGGGGTCATCGGTGTTAATGGTGGCAAGCAAGCCTTTGGCGAGGAATTGACGCAGCGGATGAGCCGCATAGTTGCTAACTGTGCTGGTCTGCACGTTGCTGGTCAGGTTGGCTTCGATCCCAATGCCTCTGTCGGCGAGGGTGTCCATCAGGTGCGGATCTTCGCTGGCATGAACTGCATGGCCAAGGCGCTCGGCTCGCAAGGCTTGCACTGCCTGCCAGACCGATGACGCTCCGGCCGACTCGCCGGCATGAACGGTCAGGCGCAAGCCCCGTTGACGAGCTTTCTCGAGGTGCTCGGTAAACCATTCACCCGGATAATTTGCCTCGTCTCCGGCAAGATCGACCGCAACCAGCTTGTCGGCAAATGCCAGCAGAGCTTCCAGTTCCTTCCAGGCAAGTTCTTGCCCGTAGGTGCGGCTCAAAATGCCGATCAAATTCACCTTCATCCCCGTCTCCCGCCGACCGGCTTCTACGCCATCGATCACCGCCTCGACGACTCCTTGCGGATGGAGGTGATGCGGTTCAGCCATAAACAGTGGACTGAAGCGCAATTCGACATAATCCAGTCCCTCACCTTGGGCATCCAGCACGTTTTCATAAGCAACCCGCCGGCAAGCCTCATAATCAGCCAGAACGCCAACCATGTAGCGGAATTTCTCCAGAAAAGCCATCACCCCCGGCTGCGGATCGGTCACCTGCACAAAAGGGCGCAGGCTTTCTTCGTCATCAGCGGGCAGAGGAATGCCATGCTGATCGGCTAACTCAAGGATAGTTCGTAAACGCACGTTGCCGTCTAAATGGCGGTGTAGGTCGATTAGGGGGAAAGAGGGATCGATCATCTGAGTCCTCCGCAAAACATCTAGCACGCTTCGTCATAAGCCTTGCTCTAAACCGTAAAGTGCCTGAATTATAGCAAGAGATTGACCGTTTTTGCCGCCGAGAAGATTGAAAAGCAAGCGAAATCAAGCGGATCCCTCCCCCAGACCAGAATGGTTGTCTGCCTGCCCCAGTGCTTTGATCGCGAAGGGAAAGTCGAAAAAATGTCACAACCTATCATCCCAAATTGTTTTGATAATTTGCTGAGAAAACCGTCCACGAATAAACCACGAATGGACCACGAATAAACCACGAATGAACCAGGAATAAACCACGAATAACCGAATGACAGCACTTCATGGACGGCCTGCCCTGCCATGTTGAGCCTATGGTAGATAATTACGAAAAATTGAAATGGCATTAAATATATCAAGAATTTCTATTGATTAATTTCAAATATTCTGATATAATTTTATAAAAGCAACTGTAAAATTGCTCTCAGGATCAAAAAGTATGTCTGAACTTCCCCCGCTCTGTCCTTTTTGTCAAGGTGAGCTTATCATTACCCGATTCGAATGCCAAAGCTGTGAAACTGCCTTTGAGGGTCGTTTTCATCAGCCGGCTTTTGCACACCTAAGCCCGGAGCAATGGCAATTCGTCAAAACGTTTATCCGCTGTGAAGGCAAAATCAAGTCAATGGAAGCGGAAATCGGCTTATCCTATCCCACCATTCGTAACCGCCTGCATGAGATCATCCGCGCCTTAGGTTATGAGCCTTACGGAGCGGAAGAAAACCAACCGGCCAGAACCCCGGCTCAGCGCCAGCAGGTACTGCAAGCCCTTGAAAAAGGGGAGATTGGTGTCCAGGAAGCCTTACGTCTCTTAGAAGAAGGAGGCGAAGAATGAAAACAATTTATGAAAAATCTCTCGGATTAACTCCCTCCATCCAGATCGAAAATGTAGGTGGAAGTTTGCAGATCAAAGGCTGGATGAGAAGCGAGATCTTCGTCAGCAGCGATGATGAGCAGAGTGAACTGGTCGAGAAAGAAGATGGCCTTCTTTTGCGTAGCGCCGTCGATTGCGTCTTGCGTGTACCGCGGGCAGCCCGCCTCCAGATTAGACGGGTCAACGGCAATCTACGCCTGAAGTATCTGGATGCCGACCTGCGGGTGGAACACGTTGGCGGCTCTCTGGTCTGTCGCAGTATCGCTAATCTTTCGATTGGAGCGGTTAACGGCAGCCTGATGGTCAAAGATGTGTTGGGTTCGATTAACTGCCAGAGCGTGGGAGGCAGTGTCATTGCCCGCCATGTGGAGGGAGACATGGTTTTGGAGCAGGTGGGCGGCAACCTCGATGGACGCAACTTGAGCGCCTCCCTGCAGGCAACCGTTGGCGGTTTTAGCCGCGTTGAATGGAATGTCTTCAACGGCCGCGGGGTAACCTTGAAAGCTGGAGGGTCAATTCACTGCGAAATTTCGGATGCCCTTCCATTGCAGATCAATCTGCGCAGCGGAGCGCAGGAAATTCACCTCATTCAAATGGGAGAAAAGAAGCACCTGGCAGAGGCAAGCTGGCAGATGACCATTGGAGAAGGACTCTTCCCCTTCGACCTCCAGGCTGGGGGCAAAATCGTTTTCATCGTGCGTCAGGCGATCCTTGAAGAAGAGGAAGATCTCGATGCCATCTTTAACGAAGAAGTGAACCAGATCTCCGAAAGGGTTCGCCGTCAATTTCAAACCCAAATCGAAGCCTTTCAGGAGCAAATGGATCGCTTTGCGGAACAGATGGGAAAATTAGGCGCTACCGCCGCGGCGACGGTAGAGCCACCTGAACCCCCTCCGTTTGCCGCCCGAGACCCCAGCGCGCGCCTGCAGGAGAAAATACGTCGCGCTCAGGAAAGAATGGAACAAAAACTTGCCGAAGCGCAACGCCGTTCGGAGCAAAAAGCCAAACTCAGTTTTATCGATAAGATTGGCTTCGGCCGCAAACGAGAGCCGACGGCTGAAAAGGTAGTCACAGAAACTATCAACGAAGAACGTCTATTTATCCTAAAGATGCTGGAGCAAAAGAAGATTACCGTTGCAGAGGCGGAGGCATTACTGGCTGCCCTAGAGGGCGAAGCTTGAAAGGAGCAGGCTCATGGTATCTTCAGAAGAACGCATGCGCATCCTCAAGATGATTGACGAAGGCAAAATCACCGCCGAAGAAGGGGCAAAATTGCTCGCTGCCCTCAGCGGCGGAGAGAAGAGCGCTCGAACGCGCAATTTTACCCGTCCGCCTGGCGATAAAGCCCGCTGGCTCAGGGTGCGCGTAACCGATATGGCAACGGGTAAGCCCAAAGCGTCGGTCAATTTGCCCATCGGTCTGGTGGACGTTGGATTGAACATTGCGGCAAAATATGCCCCCGATGTCGCTTTTGATGGACTCATTGCCGCGATCCAGGAAGGCGCGCAAGGCAAATTGATCGATGTCTACGACGAAGAAGACGGCGAACACGTTGAGATTTTCATTGAATAATCTGTTTTCTCTAAAGCGAAAGGACAAAGGGATGCTTTCCTTGGACATCGTTTGGGACGATCTACCCAGGCGACAGGATGCGTCCAGAGCGCCGGCGCAACTGGCTCTGCCACCCATCCTGACCTGGCAGACGGCGCAGGCCTTGCTGCACCAGTTCCAACAGGGCAAAGGTCGAGCTGAAGTTTCTTTAGATTTAGGGATTAGCACCTGCCAGGCAATCCTCCGGCCGCAAGGCGTTCTTCTGCCGGATGGCCAACAACTGACCTGGGAAGCCCTGCGCCGGATTGGCGAAAGCAAAACCACTTGCTATCGGATTGAGCAGAACCGGCCTCACCCTCTGCGCGCCATCGGGCAAAACAGCGACCTCACCCTAAGCCTGATGCCAACCTCCGCCGCTCCCACGCTGTTGGTCGGCGGTCTGCCGATGCACCGCATCAAAGACACCGACCCCTGGCAGGACACGCAACGAAAGCTCAAAGCTGCCGGCGGAGCGTATGGAGCGATTCTCGACACCGCTACCGGTTTGGGCTATACCGCTATCCTGGCTGCCAAAACCGCCCAAGAGGTGCTGACCATTGAGATCGAGCCGGCCGTGCTCGAGATCGCCCGCCAAAATCCGTGGTCAAGAGAGCTGTTCGAGAATCCCAGGATACGCTCACTCATTGGGGATGCCTTTGAGCTTATTCAAGAACTGCCAGACGGCCACTTCAGCTTGATCCTGCATGACCCTCCCACCTTTAGTCTTGCCGGAGAACTTTATTCGAGTGAATTTTATCGCCAGTGTGTGCGCGTCTTGCGTGAACGAGGGCGCATGTTTCACTATATCGGCGATCTGCAGAGCAAAATGGGCGCCGGTCTTTTGCGCGGGGTGACGCGGCGATTGCTGGAGGCCGGCTTCAGCCGGGTGCTCCGCAAACCCCAGGCGTTTGGTGTCTTAGCCATCAAGTAAGGGCAGGGTGGTATTTCCCCTCGGTGACGAGCTGTTTCGATCCATCCGCTTCTACTTCATAAATGAAATAAATCAACTCAATTGGAAAAACTTGTTTCAGCATGGCTTGCGCCGGACAATAGCGGCTAGCCGAAAGCTCGATGGCACGAACAACCGCATCTTCTTGAACCCCTTTACCGCTAACATGATATTCAATGGTGGCATGGGTGAAAACTTTCGGATGCTCGTCTGCCCGTTCGGTTTTGACTGCGACCCGAAAATCGCTCCCCCTTTGCCGTTTTTTGCTCAAAATAGAGATCACATCCATAGCCGTACAGCCAGCCAGGCTGAGCGCCATGAGCTCCATTGGGCGGAAGCCGTCGTTATCTCCACCCACCTCAGGGCTAGAACCCAAAGGGACGTTAAATCCACTCTCTGCCTTGCCGTCAAAAGAAAGTCTTCCTTTCCAGTTAACCTCAACTTGCATAATCGTTCACTCCTTCAAAAGGGGGGTAAGAAAGGTTTCTAAGGCTTTTTGGTTCACTGCGCCAGTCCATGCCAGCCGAACCCTTCCCTGCCGGTCAATGATATAGGTGTTCGGCAGGGCCGGGTTGTTAAAGGCGGCTAAAGAGTGCCCTTCCGGGTCGAGCAGAACCGGAAAACTCAACCCATACTGGCGGACAAAGGCGCGCACCTCTTCAACGGGGTCACCGGCTTCAATAGCCAAAATGACAAAGCCTTTTTGGCGGTTCGCTTGATAATAGGCCTCAAGAACCGGCATTTCGGCGCGGCAGGGAGGACACCAGGTTGCCCAGTTATTGACCAGTATCACCTGTCCGCGGTAGTCTGTAAGGGAAACCAGCTTGCCTTCTAAGTCTCGTAGGGTTAAGTCTGGCGCGGCGTGGTTCAATTCGGCTGGTCGAACCGCCAGGGTGTCGGCGCTGACCCCGCCATCGGTTTGGGAGAGCAGGAAAAAAGCTGCCACTCCAATAAAGATCAAACCTGCGCCAATCAAGCTCAGGCTGAAAACTTTGCGATTTGAGGAAGGTAAGGTAGATATGGATGATTTTCTTTGCTTCATCTTCCTGCTGCCCTCGATTGGTAGATTGATGTTCCTTGCGGGCGAGGGGAGAACCCCTCACCCCCGACCCCTCTCCCACAAGGGGAGAGGGGAGTGATGCCCTCACCCCCGACCCCTCTCCCACAAGGGGAGAGGGGAGTGATGCCCTCACCCCCAGCCCCTCTCCCACAAGGGGAGAGGGGAGATTGACTCCCTTCTCCCTAAGGGAGAAGGGTTGGGGATGAGGGATAAGAGCCAGCCCTAACCTCCAACCCATCTCCCGCTGGGCGATGACAGCAGCCCTCACGCCTCAGCTTTTTTGCCAACAACCCGCAGGATTTCTGCCAGAAGATGTTCTTCAGGCACTGCTCCGACAATCGTCCCAGCCCCTTCGTTGATTGTTGTCTGGGGAACGCCACTGACCCCAAAGCGATCAGAAAGCTCGGGAAACTCGATGGCTTCCACCATCTCCGATTGAATCAATGGATGCTCCATCGCCATCTGATGGGCAAGTACCACCGCTCGCGGACAATACGGGCAAGACGGGGTCACAAAGACCTGGAGCAGCACCGGTTGATTGACTTTTTTAAGCAGATCGCGGGTTTGCTGCGATAACCCCGAATCGCGTCCGGAAACCAGCAAGAAGTCATGGATCAGCGAGCTGAATTCATGCCCGGCTGGAATACCGGCATAGCGTACGCCGTAATCAACGATCTCATCGCCCTCTTTGGCGGCAATGACGATGCCCGGCGCTTTATCCACGTTATACCGTCTGGCGGTCTCGGCATCCAACTCAAGGTCATATTTTGAGAGATGGATTTTCTCTGAAAGCTCACTCACCTCTTCCAAAAGCTGGTAGGTATCCGCGCAGGTGTCGCAATTTTGTTCCTTCCCGAAAAACAAAACTGCGATATCCTGATTCAGATCATTGAAAACCTCGCGCACTTGACTGCGGATTTCTTCGTCCAATAATCTTTCACTCATATCTTCCTTCCTTCCTGAACTGACAAGTTTTTTGATGTCTCCATTTGCACAAATGGAATGCGTTTCTCAAAACGCATTGTGTTCTTTCGTTGCCCTCACCCGGAGGGTGATGGCGCTATCAGGTAAAACAACCGCCTTCCACCACGCCACACCTTGGGCAGACCAACGTCAATGTCCCATCATAATCCAATCGCTCGATCTGGCATTTTGGACATCGGTCGCCTGCCTGAGGCGGCTTGAGCGGGAGCGTTTCTTCTTTTTCTGGCAACTCCAGGTTCAAGGAGAGCCTGATTCTTGTCTCTTCCACATGCTTATAGATGCGTTGCCCGCCAAAAACGTTACTTACCCCGGGCTTTTCAGGAAATCTTCGAGGTGAAGACGTATAAACAAGCGCAGCCGCACCTCTTCGGGCATGGAAAGATCTTGCTCGGCATGTTGGTGGTAGAGGGTGATGGTCTTTCGCAGAGTGTCCACCACAATGCGGCAATTTTCGCACTCTGCCAGATGGTTTTCAATGGCAGCGCAAAGTTCAGCTTCCAGCTCTCCGTCAAGGTATTCAGAGAGAGAGCTGAGCATTTCACGGCAGGAGGGGCGCTGATCGCTCATGGGGCCAAGTTTTCCAAGCCATACTGTTGGTGAAAATATTCTGAAAGCCACTGGCGCAGTTGCAAACGCGCCCGCGAAAGGCGCGTCTTAACCGCCTCTTCACTGATCTGCAGGATTTCACTGACCTCGCGGGTGGACAATCCTTGCCAATCGCGCAGCACAACAACTACCCGTAAAGCCGGGGACAATCTGGCAATGGCTTGTTCGAGCATTTTTCTGGTTTCGGCGTTCATCAACATCTCTTCCGGTAAGCAACACCAATCGACAATTTGAATTGGCTCTGTTTCCTCTTCGTCATTCGAGCCGGGTTCATCTAAGGAAACCATCCCGCCCTTTTCTTTGCGCAAAAGCATCAAGGCTTCATTGGTGGCAATGCGGTACAACCATGTAGAGAGGCTGGAGCGACCATCGAAGCTGGATAAGTGCTTGTAGGCTTTGATGAAGGTTTCCTGCAACACGTCTTCGGCATCCTGGGGATTACCGAGAATGCGCATCGCCAGACGATAGATATAGGCATCATACCGTTCGACCAGACGAGCAAATTCAGCACGATCGCCGCGCCGCAGTGCTTCAATGGAAAGGGGTGGGTCGTCCTTCTCTTTTCCCATTGGATGAATCATCAGGGTTGAAAGTTACCTCAATCAGCTAAGTACCATTGTATCATTCTTTTATCGTGTTCAATGCCTTGATCGACGTTCAACAACATGCTAACATTTAGCATTCGAACCGACTTCAAGAAGTCAGGATGATGAAAAAGGAAACTGTCCCCCAGAAAAGATTGATCATCGATACCGACCCAGGCGTGGACGACGCTCATGCCTTACTCCTTGCCCTGTCGCATGAGGCAGTTAAAGTCGAAGCCATCACCACTGTAGCCGGAAATGTCTCCCTCGAAAAAACAACCCGCAACGCCCTGACTGTCCTGGAGGTTCTGGGCAAGGATGTGCCGGTTTACGCAGGGTGCACGGACTCGCTTGTCCAATCGCCACCTCGCAGAGCAATTTCGCATGGCAGCGATGGCCTGGGTGATGCGAAGCTCCCCCCTCCCAGCCGATCTCCTGAAGCGGAACACGCAGCTCTGGCTCTGGCACGGTTGACCAGCCAGTTTCCCGGCGCGGTTACAATCGTTGCCATTGGCCCGCTGACCAATCTTGCCCTGGCAACCCGCCTTGACCTGACCTTGCCGCAGCGGGTTCAGCGCTTGGTGATCTTGGGCGGCGTGATCAGTGGGCGCGGCAATTCCTGGCTGCCAGCCGCCGAGTTTAATTTTTACGTCGATCCCGAAGCAGCCTTTGTCGTATTGGAGAACTGGAAGAACATCCTGCTCATCCCATGGGAGACGGTTGAAAAGCATCGCTTGCTGGCAGCGGAGTTGGAGGAATTGTTTGCAATAGAAGGCAAGAAAGCAGACTTCTTTCGGCGGACGATGCAACTGCGCATGGCTCAACAACTGCCGTTGTATGGCGGGGTCAACGAACCCGACCCCCTAGCGATGGCGATCGCCATTGATGAGTCGTTGATATTAAGGAGCGAGCGGAAAGCGGTTACGGTTGAGTGCCAGGGTTCCCTGACCCGCGGGCAGAGCATTGTCGATTGGAATGGCATTCTGGGGAAGAGTCCCAACGTCGAGATCGTTTTGGACATCGATCGGCGGCGATATATTGAGATGATCAAACAAAGCCTGCAGTCCGCTGAGAGGTGAAATAGCCCTCACCCCCGGCCCCTCTCCCAGGACGGGAGAGGGGGTTTTGCCCTAACCCCCGGCCGCTCTCCCAGGACAGGCGAGGGGAGTTTGCCCTCACCCCCGGCCCCTCTCCCAGGACGGGAGAGGGGAGAGACCCTCACCCCCGACCCCTCTCCCAGGGCGGGAGAGGGGAGATGGCCCTCACCCCCAACCCCTCTCCCAGGGCGGGAGAGGGGAGCAGCCCTCACCCCCGGCCTCTCTCCTAGTGCTGATGCAAGAAAGTAGATAGGAATATGGTATCATTTGGGGTATGAAAAAGCCGATATTTGTCCGAGACCTAAGCGAAGAAGAGGAAGCCAGGCTAAAGCAAGGCTTGCGCTCGAAAGACGGCTTCGAAGTTCGCCGCAGCCAAATCATCTTAGCCAGTGCGCGCAAGCAGACGGCGATCCAAATTGGGCGCGAGTTGAATTGCGATGATCAGACGGTGAGGAATGTGATCAAACAATTCAACGCTCATGGACTGGAAGTGTTGAAAGCCAAATCTAATCGTCCGCATACGATCAAAGCCACCTTTAGCGAAGACAA
>DAOTZA010000183.1:0-4752 GCA_034434515.1 Anaerolineales bacterium
TATACCGGCGGCTGGATTACTACGGAAGTAGAACGCGATAGCGGTTCGAACTTTGCGTATTTCTATAGCAAATTGGGCAGCGGTTCACCGCTCTGGCAGGCTTATACTCCTTCAGAGGAGTTCTTTGCTGTCGCCGAGAAGTTGTGGAACAATGATTTCAAGACGTTGGAAGAGCGCGATCAATTGTTCCGCCAGGCAATGGAATTAGCCATGAAAGACTCGGTGCGGGTCTGGCTGGCGGATCAAATTTCCTTCAGCCCGGCTGTCGCCCAATTGGAAGTCGCTTCTGACCTGGCTGGGGGTGTATCCGGCGCCCGCTTATGGCCGCATACCATCCGTTTCGCCGATCGGGAAGGTGGAGAGGTGCGGATTGCGGTTAATGGCATTCCCATTGACCCCTGGAATCCAGTGGCTGGTTCAAACTGGATTTCAGATGCCATGGCCTATCGAGCGACGAGCGACTACGGCGTGATTCCCGATCCGTACACTGGCTTGCCTCGACCACAACGCATCGAAAAAGCCGAACTAGTCGCTCAGGAAGGCCTGCCGATTGGCAAAACCCTGGATTGGGTTGGCCTGAAGTTTGAAGCGGAGATCAAAGTTCCAGAAGACGCCTGGGCAGATTGGGATGCCACCAATCAAAAATTCATCACCGTTGGTGAGAAATTCCCAGAAGGAGTGACAGCCCTGACCAAATCTACGGTGGTCTACGAGAAAGACCTGTTCGATAAGATCAAATGGCATGATGGCTCTCCGCTAACCTTTGCCGACTTTGTGATGTTCATGATCCTGACCTTTGACCCCGGCAAGCCCGAGAGCCCCATTTACGATGAGGCGGCGGCCTCCAATCTTGAGTCCTTCCTCGCCCATTTCAAGGGTGTGCGGGTTGTCTCTACCAATCCGTTGACCATTGAGACCTATGACGATCTATACACCCTGGATGCTGAGCGAACGGTTGCCACGTGGTTCCCGGCATACGCTTATGGTACGGGTGCCTGGCACAACCTAGCCCTCGCCATTCAAGCTGAAAGCGATAAAAAGTTAGCTTTCTCTGCCGATAAGGCGGATGCCGAACAGGTGGAATGGACTTCCTTTATTGCCGGTCCCAGCCTGGATATCCTCAAGGAATATCTTGACCAGAATGCCGAGAGCGGTTATATCCCCTACGAAGCAACCCTGGCTCAGTATGTAACTGCTGATGAAGCCAAAGCCCGCTATGCAAACCTGCAAGGCTGGTATGCTGATCATGGTCACTTCTGGATTGGCACCGGCCCGCTCTATCTGGATAAAGTCTTTGCGACTGAGAAATCCTTGACCCTCAAGCGCTTTGAAGACTTCCCCGATATGAGCGACAAGTGGGCTGGCTTTGGTGAACCCAAATTGCCTGAGCTGTTTGTCGATGGGCCTGGCATGGTAAAGATCGGCGAGGAAGCCTCCTTTGACGTTACCGTTACGTTCGAAGAGCTACCTTATCCTGCTGATGAACTGCAAACCGTAAAGTATTTACTCTTTGACGCCAACAACAATTTAGTGGCTAAGGGTGACGCAGTTCTCGTCAGTGATGGTTCCTACCAGGTCGTCATAGGTGCAGATGTCACCTCGAAATTGGCTGCTGGCGCGAACAAGTTAGAAGTTGTGGTAGTTTCTAAACTTGTGAGCATTCCAGCTTTCCAGAGCCTTGAATTTGTAACCGCACCGTAAAAAATTGCGGTAACCAAAGCAACCGATAGGGGAGAACCGTTCTCCCCTATCGGGATTGTTTTTTTAGGAGCGAAAATGGCTCAAGAAGCACAAGCTGGTGTTTTTGGTGCAAGACCGGAGAGCCTTAGAAAAAAAGGTGAGAGTTCCTTTGGGCGCGTTGTGCGTTACGTCTCGATTCGATTGGTTACGTTATTCATCACGGTAGTGATTGGGGTTTATCTGACAATCCTGATTGCCAATATGGGGGGATATGTCGATCAGATCAAAAAAGGCGAGATCCGTGAAGCTGTGCAAATGCGGGTATTGACCGATCAGGCTTTGCGCAATTTACCCGCTGATGCGCGTGCAAAACGCATCGAGGATCTAGTTCGCTTAGAAGAGAAGAGGTTGGGCTTAGACCAACCTTTTTTGGTGCGTAGCTTTCGCTTCTTGCGCAGCGCGTTGACCTTAAGTTTAGGACGTTCGCTGCAAATGAGCAGCGATAGTGGATCTCGACAGGTGCGCTTGATTATCCTGGAGCGTTTACCGGCCACACTGCTCTTGTTTGGCACAGCAGATTTAACGCTCTTCTTTGTCAGTCTTTTCCTGGGGTTATCCCTGTCTCGGCGATATGGCAGTTTGCTGGATAAACTCAGTGTGGCATTGTCACCGCTATCCTCGGCTCCAGGCTGGTTCTACGGTATCTTCTTGATTGTGCTTTTTGCGGGGGTTTTAAAAGTGTTGCCCTTTGGGGGCATGGTGGATATTCCTCCACCTTCTAATCCCGTTGATTATGCGCTGAGTGTCTTAAGACATCTTATCTTGCCGGTGACAGCCATTACCCTCAGTTCTATCTTTCTCAGCGTGTATAGCAATCGCACTTTTTTCCTCATCTATTCGAGTGAAGATTATGTTGACATGGCAAAAGCAAAGGGATTGCAGGATCGCGAGATTGAACGGCGCTATATTCTGCGTCCAACCCTGCCGACAATCATTACGAGTTTTGCTTTGTTATTGATCAGCTTATGGACCGGGGCGCCAATTTTTGAGACTGTGTTTAACTGGCCGGGTTTGGGGCGCACAATCTATCAAGCGGTTGGTTTATTCGATACACCGGTAATTGTAGCTTCGACCGTCTTGTTTGCTTACCTTTTGGCTATTACGGTATTCTTGTTGGATTTCATCTATGCCTTAGTCGATCCACGGGTGAAAATTGGTGGACAGGAGGGAGGACAATGAATTCCCTTAAACGAACATGGAATGAATTTCGCCAATACCCTTCTGCCATTATTAGTCTGATCGTCATTTTTATCCTGCTTGTGGCATCCATTTGGGTTGTTTATGCTATTCCCTATAAAGAGGCTGTCCGTCTGTGGCGCGGCGGAGAAGATGTCTGGTATCGTTTGCCAAAAATTGTGCCTCCAAAATGGATCAACTGGTTTCGAACGAAAAAGTTGCCTGATACGATCATTTTTAGCACCCTGGAGAATCCAGAAACAAAAATTTATGAACCTTCTGGTGACGGCCGACGCATCAAAATAGAGATTCCGATTGAATTCAATTCAGATGAATATCCCCAAGAGCTTTCGATGTACTTTTTTATTTCGAACGCAGAAAAAGCGCCCTTTGTTTCCTTGCGTTGGGTGACGCCGGATGAGCGCGAGATCCGCATTGCAGATTTTGGTTTGCAAGGGGCAAAAGTTAACTTTCGTTTTGCTCAAGATTCGAAACTGCGTCAACGCCTGAAAGGTTTAGATGCTGAAATAGGGTTGTATTCGGTTCCACAATCTGATCCGCCTCAACCGCTAAAAGGCGACTATCAACTCAAGGTTGAAATCGTAACCTTTGATCCAAACGCCGATGTGGAAGTGGAATTTATCCAATACGGTAAAGTCTATGGCTGGTTTGGAACTGATCACATGCGGAGAGACTTAAAGGTTGGCTTGTTGTGGGGGTTACCCGTCGCCATGGCTTTTGGACTAATCGCTTCCCTGGGTACATCTGTTTTAGCCATGATCATCGCAGCCGTCGGGGCCTGGTATCGAGGCTGGGTGGACGATCTCATCCAGAGGGTGACGGAAATTAATCTTGTTTTGCCATTTTTGCCCATCCTGATTATGGTGGGCACCTTTTATTCGCGGAGTATCTTCGTTATCCTCGGAGTAACGATTTTGTTGAGCATTTTTGGAGGGGCGATCAAAAACTATCGCGCCATCTTCTTACAAGTTCGAGAGATGCCTTATATAGAAGCGGCCCGAGCTTATAATGCCGGTGATGGACGAATTATCATCCGTTATCTCTTGCCGCGCATTATCCCCCTCTTGATCCCTGCCCTGGTAACAGGTATTCCGAGTTACGTTTTTCTGGAGGCTTCACTGGCGGTTTTAGGGCTTGGCGACCCAGTGTTGCCAACCTGGGGCAAGATCATCCAGGATGCGGAATTCAATGGGGCTCTTTATAAGGGGATGTATTATTGGGTATTACAGCCCTCGGCATTGCTGATGATCACTGGGTTGGCTTTTGCGGTATTGGGCTTTTCCCTCGATCGCATCTTCAATCCGCGTCTGAGAGGTGTTTGATGGTTTCAACCAATGGCAAGCTCTTACGCGTTGAAAATCTGGTGATGTACTTTGCTACCCTGCGCGGCCCGGTGCAGGCCGTGGATGGCGTGGATTTTGAGCTGGGGGTCAATCGCGCCGTGGTCATTTTGGGCGAATCGGGTTGTGGGAAAAGTTCGCTTGCCAAGGCGATCTTGCGCTTGTTGCCGCGCAACATTGCCCGTTATAGTGGGCGGATTTTTCTCCACGACCGCGATGTCATGCAACTGAGCGATGAGGAATTTCGTCAGAATATCCGTTGGGTGGAGATGTCGCTGGTTCCCCAGGCGGCGATGAACGCCCTCAACCCTGTCCTGCGGGTTGGCGATCAGGTGGCAGAGCCGGCCATGATCCACATGGGGATGAGCAAAGCCGAAGCCCTCGAAGCGGCGCGGACGATGTTTCAACGCGTCGGCGTTGCCGAAGATTTCCTCACCCGCTATCCCTTTGAATTGAGCGGCGGGATGCGCCAGCG
>DAOTZA010000184.1:0-6655 GCA_034434515.1 Anaerolineales bacterium
ACCTCTGCCGCTCGTACACCACCCAGTTCTCCCACCGCGCCATCTCCTGAAAGCCGGGCGGCGGTGCGGTGGCAAAGCGTTGACTGACCTGATCGGCAAATGGCGTCTCGGTCCGTTGCACCAGCACAACATTTACAAACTGGTCAGGGGCGTGCAAGGCTAACAGAAATCTCCCATCGGCGGGGAGAAGGAATGGTTTGGCGCGGTTGCAGCGGGCAATCAGGCGATAGGCGGTACGGTCATCAGCCAGGATGGAATGGTCTGGTAGCCCGCAAAGCCATTCAGCAGCCTGAATCTCGAGAGTATCGCTTGCCTGCCTCTCCTGGCGCAGAATAACCCGCTCCCAGACCTTCAATTCTGTGCTCTGGTAGGGTGAGTTTAGATTGAGCAATAGGTGAAAGATCGCCAGCGGAATCAGCAATCTGCTCCAGCTTTTTTCTACCCGTTTGGGAATCGCTGCCAGGGCAACCACCGAATAGGTAGCAATCGCCATGGCTTCGGTGTAATTCCAACCGGCCAGGCGTACAACGGCGATTACCCCAAAGGGAGCAAAGTAAGCTGGCAGGCGTTTTGGCGCGTAGATGGCTACCAGAATCGCTACCCCAAGGTAGACCGGCGCTCGCATCACCTCTTGCAGTGAATAGGCAAGGGTGGGGAAAAATCCGCCTGTCCAGATGGGTGAAGCACTGAAGAAGGTAAATAAAGGCGCAGTGGGATCGGTGAGAAACAGCCAGGGATTGCCAGTAAAGATCCAGTTCAGGTATGCCCAGGAGAAGAAAGCCAGCCAGGTGGGAAACCCAATCACCACGACCAGGGTCAGGTCTGCCTGCCACTTTCGTTCGCGCTGCATTACCTGCTGCCAGCGATAAAACAACGGAGAGGCAAAGGCATAGACGAAGCTAAAAAACAAGGCATAGGCGTTGAAGTAAAAAGCCAGGCCAAGGATTAGTCCGGAGATGAAACCGCTCAAGGTCTCGCCTAGCCGGGTAAAGCGCAAGAAGGCAAGCCAGGCGAGCAGGAACAAGAGCAGGGTTGCCATCTCGGTTAGAGATTGCGTGGCGATGTACAGGCTGGCAGGCGTAAATGCCAGCGCGCCCAGCAGGAATATCTTTGCCGCTGCCGAAAGGGAAGTTTGCAGCAGATGGCGCAAGAGCAGCCAGGCGGTAGCGCCGGCAGCCAGGGAAGCCAGCAGGGAGGGGGTAAACGGATGAATCCAGATCGCCGTCAGCAGAAACGGTAAGGGAGGATAAGTGAATCCAATTAGCTCTAGGCGGCCCTGTTCCACAGCCTGGAGCGCCTTGGCAATCAGATGGGCATGCTGGTTGCTCAGGAAACCTATTTCGGCTGCCAGCAGACTCAAGCCCCCGAATGGCAATGCCAGCATCACGCTAAATAGCAGATGGTGCCAGATGCTCTCCTGCGAAGCAGCCTGAACCGCCTGGCGATTTTCAGGGCGCGGTAGATTGATGGAAAGCGTTGAGTTGCCGACTGATGCCATGCTTCGTCTTCTCCCAGTAGAACGGGCGGGTCAAGAGTTGCCAGAGCGCCTTATAGGAGGCTATAGAGTGCAAAATCCAGTAGATGGGATTGAGCAGGGTATAAGGCAGAAGGCTATGATAATGGCGCTTAAAGACGGCTAGCATATTGAGATAAATCATCAGTCCGTTGCCGAACAGCAGGTTAAACAGGCTGATGTAGAGAGTGATGGGCGGGAAGAGAAAGTCCAAAGCCCGCGTGCCAGTGACTAAGAAAAGGAGATAAAACGCCCATAAAATTGGAGCAGCGAGGAAGGTCAACGGAGAACCTCCGATCAACATCAAAAATCCGAATACATTGCGCAACCCTGTCTGCTTAAGGAGGTGAAAGGGGTTGCGGCTGTGTACCAGGACGGTTTGCATATAGCCCTTGATCCAGCGCGAGCGTTGGCGAATCCAGTTCCAGAGCTGATTGTTAGCTTCTTCGTAAGTGGTCGAATTGATCACGCCAACTCCATAGCCGTTGGCCGCTGCGCGGATGCCCAGGTCGGCGTCCTCGGTTACATTAAACGGGTCCCAACCACCCAACTGGCGCAGAACCTCGGTGCGAAAGTGGTTGCTGGTGCCACCCAAGGGGATTGGTAAGCGCAGGCGATCGAGACCGGGCAACATGTAATCGAACCAATACGAATACTCCAGGGTGAACATGCGGGTCAGGAAGTTCTCGTTGGTATTGAAATAGTTCAAGGCTGCCTGCACACAAACTAAATTGGGAGGCCCTTTGCGGAAGGCAAGAATCGCTTTTTTCAATTGATCGGGTTCAGGCCGGTCTTCGGCGTCATAAATGACCAGGTACTCACCGCGGGCAAAGAATAAACCCACATTGCAGGCTTTGGGTTTGGTTTGCGGTTGGCCCTTTGGGATAATGACGAAAGTCACCTGTTCGGGGGGTCTGGCAGCTCGAGCAGCCTGGATGGTTTCGTGGTCATCCTCCTCTAGCAATAGCAGGATTTCCAACTTTTCAGGCGGATAATCCAGATGTTGTAAATTGGTGAGCAAATGCTGAATAACTTTTGCCTCGCGGTAGGCTGGTATCAGGATCGTGTAGGTAGGCAGGTCTTCATCCTTGAGTGAAGCGACTTCCTCAGCAGTGATTGGTTGCACCTGTTCGTATTTTGCCCCAGCCAGGGAGACGGTAAATTTAAACAGAATGCTACCCAAAAAGGCAAGGTTAACCAGGAAGTTCAACAGGATCAAGGTTGGCCGTAAGGCAAAATACAATCCTGCTAGCAAGGCAAGCACACCTAAGGCAAAAGCCACATATTGCCAGAAAGTCAAGACGGTAAAGGCGCATTCAGCAGGGTTGCGGTAATACAGTCCGTGAACGGCGCGATCCAGAATCTGATTGCGATAGCACTGGCGAATGGCGTGGTCAATGTCCCATTCGGTGGTGACATACAACTCTACCGCCTGATTGGGAAGCGTAGCTTGCAGGCGTTCGAACAGGGCGGGGGTGGGTTGTTCGGCGGTGGCAATCAGCAGCCGCGAATCGCGCTCGCCAAACGGAAAATATCGCTCGCGCACCAGAACTTGAGGATCGAACCGACGGGCTAATTTCTGATCCGGCGGCGTTTGCAGTAAATCGACGAAGGGTAGCTCCCAGAGCTTCGCCAACACCTGGTAGAGTTGCTGCCTTTTGATCAGCCCAAGGGCGATCAGGATGCGCCCCAAACGCTCACCGGTGCGCTGTTGCAGCTCAAGGGCGCGCTGCAAGTCCTCGGCGGTGAGCAGACCCTGCTGCACTAGCGCTTCGCCTAAGCGCAAAGGCGGGGTGCTTGCATGGGGAAGGGTGGAGGGCATCAGAACTTTGCTCATGAGGACGAAGGCTGTTTCCGCACCAATTTGGGATAGAGCCACACCAATCCGGCCAGCAAAAGCAACAAGGCTGCCCCAAACAGGTAGGGGCGCAGGCGAGAGACCCAAACGCTGGGAGACGGCTGTAGCGGTTCAACCCGCACAGCTCCGCCGCGCACATCCAGTCCGATGGGCCTGGACATCCCCGCTCCCAGCAGGTACACATCACCGGCCAGATCATACCAACCGTTGGGATTCTGGCGCAGGTTCGACAGCAGTTGATCCATCAGCTCAGCTCGCTCGTGAGCTGTGAGCCAAAGCACCAGGCGCCGGTTGTGTTCAAAAGCCTGTAAGACCGCAAAGGGGCTTTCTCCCTCCAATCGCAACAATTCGCGCCCGGAAACGTCCACCAGGCGGAAAGGCGTCAATTCCAGCGGCGGTTTGAGCGTTGCCACTTGAGCTGCATCGCCTTGAAGGATTAACCAGCTCTTGTTCGAGGTTTGCCCGGCTTGCCAGTCTGCCCAGGACAAATGCAAGGGCCTTTTTGAGAGTTTTTGCAAAGCGATCACCAGTTCGGTTGCCCGGCGCAAGTTGTCGGTGGTGAGGGGTTCGATGGTTACCTCAGCCTTGGGTAGCAATCGCTGCGGGAAACGGAAAAAGCCGATTGGCAGAGTCTCCCCAGCTTCGAATTGGAGATAGGAGTTTTCCCACAGTTGAGCGGTGAAAGGACTGACCCCAATCCGACATTCGCCCTGCCGCGGGGTATAATCAAAACGCAAGGTCAAGGTATTCTCGCGGCGCAACAGGGAATTGGGCAGGGAGAGGTACAGATCGTATTGGGTTGTGTTGGCTAAAAGCTGTGACCGCACCTGCGCTCCGTTGAACAAGACGGTCAGGGTAGCGCTGGCGAGCGCTTCAATCGGCGTAAAAGTACCCACCAGGCGAGCGTGTAAATTGTGCAGCGAACCTCCCAGGTCAGCCTGAGAGAAGGAGATGGAGATGTCCATCCGCCCGACTCCGCTGACTTGTTGAAGCGGGTAGCCTAACTCTGCCAGAGTCACCACCTGGCTACGGGCTTCGTCTGCTTCGTTCCATGCCAGCACTTGCATCTGACGACCAATCCCAAAGGCTTGCAGGGAACTGCTCAACCAAGCACTGTGGGTCGAGAGTGCCTGACCTTCCCCTTGCAGGATCAGGGTTGGCAGTGTTTCATCGCTTTGGAGGGCGATGCTTGCCTGGGCGTGCTGGCGTACGATCACCCGCCGCGCCAGCGGTTGTTCGCCAAGTTCGGCCGGGATTTTTTGGGGGTCATCTACCAAAAGAAGGTTAAAGGGTTGGCTGGCATACTTTGCCTGCAGGGCAGCCGCTAGGCGCAGAACCGCCTCAGCCTGTTCGGGCTTCAGGGGCGGTGGAACTTCGATGATCAGGTGGGTGAGCAGGGGTGGGAAGAACTCTGCCACCGTTTTGGGTTGGGCTGGTTGACCGCTCAGCTTCAAGAAGGCGTCTTCAATGTCCAACCAGGCGCCAACATAGGCCGTTTCACAAAGGTCATCCTGGCTGCGCAAGCGGCTGATCAGGTGAAAAACCAGATAACCGTTTTCTACCTGCGCGTCGTTCAAACTGAATTCAACGGTCTGCTGCGAAGATTCCAGAGGAAAAGCCTGCAGCACGCGCTCGCGGTTGTAGATTTCTAAAAAGCCGCTCTGAACATCGGCAGAGGTGCGCAGGGTAAACCGCATCGTTTCGGTTTGCATGCCCGGCGGAATAGGGAGATAAAGATACCGTTCTCCAAATTGCCCGCTCAGGCGGAGGGGACCTGGATAACCAAACTGGCTCAGGGGTAACCAGAGGCCTTCTTGCGCCGAGCTTTGGGGCAAAGCAACCGCAGCCTGCCCATTCAGGGGCAAACCCAACAGACAGAGCAAGAGAAAGAAACAGACAACCCTCAAAAATTTGGCGCGTTTCATAAAAATTCTCCAAAATCATTTAATGGCGGATGCCTTGTTCTTCATCAATTGAAAGAGATAAGCTGATTTTAATTTTAACCTAGCCGAGAACAGTTTCACTTAATAATCTTGTAAGGGTGTCGGTTGCTTTCGAAACTGCAAGTTTGTAGTGGATGCCAGACCGGTTGAGAACCTCTTGAGCGAGGGGATTTTGGTTTTAACAAAAAAACACCGCGGTCGGGCTGATAACTTTAACCGCGGTGGAGTGGATCTCGCTGGGGAATTTTATTTTGCGGCGAAGAGCGTTGCCTGAGTTGCCCATTGAAACAGAGGCGTTGCAACCAGGCTCAGGGCAATCACCGCAATCGCCGTCAGCCCGGCTGTCCAGCGCACCAGGGCATCGCGGTTGACCAGCGGTTCTCCTTCTTGCATGTACATGATGATCACTACCCGCAAATAGTAGTAGGCTGAGATTAAGGACGTTAACACGCCAATCACCGCCAGACCGACAAAGCCACCCTCCAACACCGCTCGAAAGAGATAAAACTTCCCTAAAAACCCCAGGGTTGGCGGAACGCCGGTAAGCGATAGCATAAACACCGTCATTGCTGCCGCCAGGGCAGGTTGTTTTTTGCCCAAGCCGGCATAATCTTGCAAATTCAACCCTTTGCCCTCTTGCTGTTCAAGGAGGACAACGATTGCCCAGGCGCCGAAGTTGGTCAGGAGATAAGCAAACAGGTAAAAGAGGGCTGCCCCGCTTGCATCTACCATAACGCGACTCTGCCCTAGAGTCACAGTCGCCATCAGGATATAACCGGCGTGGGCGATGCTGGAATAGGCTAGCAGACGTTTTATATTGCTCTGGGCAATGGCAATCACATTGCCAACAGTCATAGTCAGGGCAGCCAGAGACCAGAGAAGCGGGATCAATTGAGCAGATAAGGTCGGAAAAGCCACGAGAAAGACGCGCAACAGAGCAGCAAAGCCGGCTGCTTTTGCCCCAACCGCCATGAATGCCGTCACCGACGATGGCGCGCCCTGATAGACATCCGGAGTCCACATGTGAAAGGGCACAGCCGCTACCTTGAAGCCCAGCCCGACCAGAATCAGAGCTGCGCCGAGGGTCAACAGAATTGGCGAGGCGCTGCCGCTTTCCACGGCGCTCAGGATGGTCGCAATGCGGGTCGAGCCGCTTGCCCCATACACCAGAGCAATGCCATACACCACAAAGCCCCCGGCAAACGCGCCAAGTAAAAAGTATTTCAGGGCAGCTTCTTCGGAATCGAGACGGTCCCGGTGAAAGCCAGCCATCACATAGAGAGGAATAGAGAGCAATTCAAGGGCAATAAAAACCATGATCAGGTCGGCAGCCATGCCCAT
>DAOTZA010000185.1:0-1514 GCA_034434515.1 Anaerolineales bacterium
ACGCCCAGGGCAGCAATAAACATCAATAACGCCCCGAAGAACATCAAGAAAGCACTCAAGTTTTGCGCCATGGCATACCTCCTTTTTCTATGAAATAGGCAAAAGCCACGGTGCCAAGGAATGCGATTAGCGCTAAAACCATAGCAACATCAATGTAGATGATTTCGCCGCTGACAACGGCATAAACGGCAATAAAACCGACCGTCACTGATGAAAGCAAATCCAAACCAACCACCCGATCGGGCAGGCTTGGGCCACGGGCAACCCGGTAAAGACAAAAAAGTACGGCAGCAATCAGAAAAGCAATAGTCAACCCCTGAGTCATTTGACCTTCTCCTCTATCGTTGGCTTTTGGCGCCAGATTGCCAGTAAGCGAGCTTCAAGATTATCCTGAATGTCTTTGCGCACCGCTTCCTCATCTTCTGCAAACATGGCGTGAATGTAAAGCACCCGCTTATCGGCGGAAACATCGAGGCTGAGCGTGCCGGGGGTCAGGGAAATCAAGATCGCCAAAGCGGTGATCTCAAAATCGGTGCGGGCTTGTAAGGGCAAGGCGATCACGCGCGGATGCATATTGTGCCGGGGGGTGAGCACTTCGTAAGCGACGCGCAAATTAGCTAAGATCAACTCATAGGCAAAAAAGAATGCAAACCTCACCAATCGCTCGACAACGCCGAAATAGTTGCTGGGGGCAAAGGCGCGGCGAGAAACAAATAATGCCAGATACCCAATCAAAAAACCAAAAGCCAGATTGGCAGGGCTGAAAACTCCGCTCAGGGAAACCCAAAGCAAGGCAAGCAGGAGATTGGCTAAAAACAAATTCATCCTCCACCTCCCAAGACAGCCTGGATATAAAATTGTGGGTTCATCAGTTGATATCCGGCCAGGGATACGATGTGGAAAATCGGCCCAATTCCAAAGCCCAGCAACAACGTTACCCCTGCTAAGAATCCAATGGGGAGAATCCAGCTCCAGTCCTGAACAAAGCGAATCGGGACTTCTTCCTTTTTTTCTACCGCCAGAGTCTCTTTCCAGAACGCTTCATTCCAGATTTTGATCATCGAGAACAGGGTCAACAGACTCACAAACAAAGAAATAGCCACAATTAAGAATTGTCCTTGCTGTAACCCGGCCTGTACCAGGCTAAGCTTGGCAAAAAAGCCCGATGAGGGAGGCAACCCCGCCAGCGAGAGGGCAGCAATCAAAAAGAATACCGCCAGCCAACCTTCTTTCTTGTACAACCCTCCCAACTTTTTGAGATCAAAAACTCCACGGATGCGGGCAATCAGGCCGCTGATCAAGAAGAGAGTAGATTTTGCGATTGAAACATGAACGACAAAATAAACGGCGGCCGCCAATCCCAGAGAAGTAAAAATCCCTAACCCCATCAAGGGATAGCCAATCTGACTGATAATGTGGAAAGACAACAAGCGCCGCATCTCATTCTGGGCAACCGCCCCAAGCACCCCGGTGATCATTGTCAGGGCAGCGATCACCAGCAAAAGGGTGTGGGT
>DAOTZA010000186.1:0-5595 GCA_034434515.1 Anaerolineales bacterium
TACTGATGGCGCTGAGCCTTGTTTTGGCTGCTTGCGCGCCACAGGCCACCCCAACCCCGGTGGCCACCCAACCCCCGGCGGTGGAAACCCAGCCACCCGCCGTCACCGAGGCTCCCGCTGAGCCGACACCCACCCCAGAGCCAACCCCTGTTCCACCAACTACACGCAAAGGCGGTTGGTTGGATGAGGTGGTGTTCACGGTTGTGGAAAGCAATTCGGCTATTCAGCAGATTCAAGCAGGAGCGATTGATATCTTTACGTTTGGTTTGGCTTCGAACAAACTCAGCGATATCAAAAACTCCGGTTTGAAATACGTAACCTCCTATTCCGGCCCCTATGATATCCTCTTCAACCCTGCCGTTTTCAAGGATACGACGGTTCTCAATCCGTTCTCCAATCGCAAGATCCGCGAGGCAGTGAACTGGTTGATTGATCGCAATTACATCAACCAGGAAATCTACGGTGGTGGCTCTTTGCCCAAGTACCTGCCTATCACTACTCAGTTGGTGGACTATACCAACGTGGTTGATACCGCTCGAAAGTTGGAAGCTTATTATGCTTACAATCCAGAGAAGGCAAAAGAAGTGATCACTGCCGAGATGGAAGCCATGGGAGCAACCTTGAATGCCGATGGCAAATGGGAATATCAGGGCAAGCCGGTCACCTTGATCTTTATCATCCGCAACGATGGGGATGGAACTCGTTTGCCTCTGGGTGACTATGTCGCCAATCAACTTGAGACCGTTGGCTTCACCGTGGATCGTCAATACAAGAAGTCTTCCGAAGCAGCCCCGATCTGGATTCAATCCGAGCCAACCGATGGCTTGTGGAATCTCTATACCGCCGGGTGGATTCCGAGCGGCTTGACCCGAGACGAGAAGAACATTTTCCAGGATATGTATCTGCCTTCCAGTATTCAGGGTCTGCCCGTGTTCTTAGCTAACCAGCCTGATCCAACGTTCCAGGAGGTAGGTGATGCTCTAGCAGAAGGCAACTTCAAAACCCTGGAAGAACGCAAAGAGCTGTTTGCGAAAGCCCTGGAACTGGCTCTACAAGACTCACTCCAGGTGTGGGTTATTGACCAACAACAATATATGCCGATGAAGGAAAACATCCAGGTTACCTACGATGTAGGTTCCGGCATCGAGGCCTCCTTCATGCCACCTTACACCCTGCGGATAGCTGATCAAGAAGGTGGTCAAGTGAAGGTCGGTACGAATGACTTGTTCACCGATCCATGGAACCCCATCGGTGGCAGTAACTGGGTGTGGGATGGATTCGTACAGAAATTCACCCAAAGCTACGGTTTCATGCCGGATCCCTTCACCGGTCTGCAATGGCCATTGCGGGCCGAAAAGGCAGAAGTTACCGTCCAGGCCGGGTTGCCGGTTGGCAAGAACCATGATTGGATTACGCTCAACACGGCTGAGACCATCCCGGTTCCAGAGGACGCCTGGGTAGATTGGGATGCGGCGAATCAGAAATTCATTACCGCGGCTGAAAAATTCCCCGAGGGTCAAACCGCAAAGGTTAAGAGTGTTGTTTATTATCCGGCCGATCTGTTTGAGACGGTTAAGTGGCATGATGGCAGCAATTTCTCGGTCGCTGATGTGGTCATGGCAATGATTATGACCTTCGATCCAGCCAAACCCGAGAGCGCCATTTATGACGAATCGGCCGTGCCAAACTTTGAGTCCTTTATTTCCGCTTTCAAAGGCGTAAAGATCGTGTCAACCGATCCATTGGTGATCGAGACCTACACCGACAACTTCTATGGTGATGCTGAATTAAACGTCACCAGTTGGTGGCCAAATTACTCTTATGGCGAAGCCTCGTGGGCAGCCATTGCGATGGGTAACCTGGCTGAAGCTGCGGGCGAGTTAGCCTACACTGCCTATAAATCTACTCAAAAAGAAGTGGAGCAAACCAACTTTGTGGGTGGGCCCAGCCTGGAGATCTTGACCAAATATCTCGATCAGGCGATCGCAGAGCAGACAATCCCCTATGCGGCTACTCTGGGTCAATACCTGACGGCTGACGAAGCGGTGGCTCGCTATCAAAATCTCAAAGCCTGGTTCGAAGCGCATGGTCACTTCTGGGTTGGCACCGGTCCATATTACCTGGATTCGGTTGGACTGACCGAAAAGACGGCCGTAGTCAAGCAAAATCCTGACTTCCCCGATCTAGCCGACCGCTGGGCTGGCTTCACCGAGCCCAAGTTGGCTGAGGCCACTCTGGATGGGCCGGCTCAGGTGAAAATCGGTGAAGAGACCACCTTCGAACTGACCGTAACCCTTAAGAACGGCGATCCATACCCGTCATCCGAGATTAAAGAGGTCAAGTTCTTGATCTACAACGATCAGGGCGAGACCCTCTATGTTGGTCAAGGACAACCCGCTGAGGGTGATGGGATGTTCACGTTGACCATTCCGGCCGATGTGGCTGCCACGCTATCCGCCGGGGCAGGCAAGATTGAAGCAGCCGTGGTACCCATTCCGGTTGCCATTCCTGCCTTTGCCTCTCTGGAATACGTGGTCATTCCATAAAGTTTATAAGTTCGGGTGGGGCGAAGGAATTCCTTCGCCCCACTTCTCATCCCTAAGGAGAAGCGATGAGTACAGAAACGCTTCCGGTATCTTCTTCTGTTGGTGAGCGGAAAGCAAAAGCATTGAGCGATAGCACCTTAAGCCGGGTAGCAAAATATACTGCTCTCCGCTTGGTCACCCTTTTTGTAACGGTGTTGATTGGTATTTATCTCACCATTTTGATCGCCAACATGGGGGGGTATGTGGATACCATCATGCGCAATGAAATTAAATATAATGCGGCTCAGGCGGTTATTGCCAATCCCGCAAACCGCAATTTAGCGCCTGAAGTTCGGGAAAGACTCATCCAGGAACGCATTGAGCTTGAAGAAAAACGACTTGGTTTGAATCAACCCTTTGCAATTCGTTCTCTCCGCTATTTGCGCAACGCGCTTACCCTAAACCTGGGGTATGCAATTTTCATGAATAGCGATAGCGGATCCAGGCAAGTCCGCCTGATCCTCTTAGAGCGATTGCCGGCAACACTCTTACTTACCGGCACATCCGAATTGATCTTGTTTTTCGGCAGCGTATTTATTGCCCTGTCGCTTTCGCGGAAATACGGAAGTTTTTGGGATAAATTGACCATTGCCCTGTCTCCAACATCATCCGCGCCGCCTTGGTTTTATGGCATTTTCTTCATTTTGATTTTTGCAGCGGTGTTCAAAGTTTTGCCTTTTGGCGGGCTGGTTGATGTGCCACCGCCCCGCAATCCAATTGATTATGGTTTCAGTGTTCTGAAGCACTTGATCTTACCGGCTTCGTCGGTCATCATTAGTTCTTTATTTCTCAGCATTTATAACTGGCGGACGTATTTCCTGATTTATTCCAGTGAGGACTACGTGGATATGGCGCGCGCAAAAGGCCTTTCTTCTCGAGATATCGAACGGCGCTATATCCTTCGACCTACCCTACCCACCATTGTCACCAACTTTGCTTTGTTGGTGATCTCTCTATGGACCGGCTTCACCATTACCGAGACGGTCTTCTTATGGCCGGGTCTGGGGCGAACGCTTTACCAGGCGATTGGTTTGTATGATACTCCGGTGATTGTTGGTTCGACAATCATCTATGCTTATTTACTCGCAATTACGGTGTTTTTGCTAGATTTTATTTACGCAATTATAGATCCACGGGTCAAAATTGGTGGAGGAGGGGCGCCACAATGATCAGATTTCGAAATATCCTCAGTGATCTGTTACGCTACCCCTCAGCGGTTATTGGAAGTTTGGTGGTTTTGTTGCTGATCGGTGTGGCAATCTATACGCTGGTGAAAATTCCTTATCGGGAGGCAATCCGCCTTTGGCGGGGCGGGGAGGATGTCTGGTATCAAAACCCAAAATATGCCCCGCCGGCTTGGTTAAATTTGTTCTACTCGAAAAAACAGCCTATCTCCTTTGCGGTGAGCAGCGCCGAAGGGGAGATGGAAAAAGTCGTCACCCCGGTAGATCAAACCATTTCAACTATTGAATTGAAATACACCTTTGATTTCCAATACGATGAGTTTCCGCAAGATTTGATCCTTTACTTCAAGAGTAGCTTTAGCGAAAAATCTCCCTTTGTCTCCATCAGTTGGATTACGCCCGATGAAAGGACGATTCGCATCGCCGATTTCGGTGTCAGCCGAACGCAAACTTTTCGTATTTCTCAGGATAAAAAATTACAAAAACGATTAAAAACCGAGGATCAGGTCATTCCGGCCTTGTTTAGTGTGGCTGATACTCAAGATTATCAGCCGTTGAAGGGAAAGTACCAGCTTGTTATCACCGCCACCACCTTTGAACCCAATGCCAATGTTGATGCGGAGTTTGTGTTTCATGGAAAGTTATATGGATTTGCTGGCACTGATCAGTATCGCCGTGACTTAACCCTTGCCTTGCTCTGGGGAACACCGGTTGCTTTGGCATTTGGTTTGTTAGCTTCCCTGGGCACATCCCTCTTGACGATGATTATTGCTGCAGTGGGCACCTGGTATTCCGGCTGGGTGGATGAACTCATCCAAAGGATTACGGAGATCAATCTGGTCTTGCCCTTTTTAGCCATATTGATTATGGTTGGGACATTTTATTCACGCAGCATTTGGGTGATTTTAGGGGTAACCATTTTACTCAGTATATTTTCGGGCTCCATCAAAACCTATCGGGCAATCTTTTTACAGTCCAAAGAGTCACCCTACATTGAAGCAGCTAGATCCTATGGTGCCTCCAATACCCGCATTATCTTTGCGTATCTGATTCCGCGTATGATCCCGCTTCTTATCCCGGCGTTGGTTTCATCGGTGCCCTCTTATGTGTTCCTGGAGGCTTCTTTAGCTGTTCTTGGATTGGGAGATCCTGTGTTACCTACCTGGGGTAAGGTGATCGAAAATGCCTTTACGGATGGAGCTTTATACCGTGGGCTATATTATTGGGTGTTAGAACCGGCAGTGTTATTAATGCTGACTGGTTTAGGTTTTGCCATGCTTGGCTTTGCGTTAGATCGCATTTTTAACCCAAGGTTGAGGGATATTTAGTTTGATGACAGGTACGAATCAAATTCTCTTACGCGTTGAAAATCTGGTGATGTACTTTGCTACCCTGCGCGGCCCGGTGCAGGCGGTGGATGGCGTGGATTTTGAGCTGGGGGTCAATCGCGCCGTGGTCATCTTAGGCGAATCGGGCTGTGGGAAAAGCTCGCTTGCCAAGGCGATCTTGCGTTTGTTGCCGCGCAACATTGCCCGTTATAGTGGGCGGATTTTTCTCCACGACCGCGATGTCATGCAACTTAGCGATGAGGAATTTCGTCAGAATATCCGTTGGGTGGAGATGTCGCTGGTTCCCCAGGCAGCGATGAACGCCCTCAACCCCGTCCTGCGGGTTGGCGATCAGGTGGCTGAGCCGGCCATGATCCACATGGGGATGAGCAAAGCCGAAGCCCTCGAAGCGGCGCGGACGATGTTTCAACGCGTCGGCGTTGCCGAAGATTTCCTCACCCGCTATCCCTTTGAATTGAGCGGCGGGATGCGCCAGCG
>DAOTZA010000187.1:0-43372 GCA_034434515.1 Anaerolineales bacterium
GGCGGGTACTTGTGCTCCTTTCAAGGGGCGCATAGTTGTTATATCGACATCATGATGAATGTGCCCCTCATCTTTGAGGCGGCGCGCTGGAGCGAAGACAAGCGGTTGCTGGAAATTGCTCGCCAGCATTGCCTGACCACACGGCGCTACCTGGTTCGGGGTGATTTCAGCACTGCCCATGAAGGTATCTTCGATCCAGAAAGGGGTCAATTTCTGCGTTACCAGACTCAACAGGGCTGGCGAGACGATTCGACCTGGGCACGCGGTCACTGTTGGGCGTTGTATGGGTTTACCCTCGCCTATCGCTATACCCTCGAGCCGCAATTTTTAAGCACCGCTCAGGGTTTGGCCGATTATTATCTGCTTCAAACGCCGGAACACGGTATCCCGCCGAACGATTGGGATGAACCCAACCCTGCTTACCCCTATGAGAGTTCGGCTGCGGCCATTGCTGCCAGTGGCTTGCTGAGTCTGGCAGCCTGTACAACGGACACGTTGCGGGCAAAAGTCTATCGGGATACGGCGTGGCGTATCTTATCTACCCTGTGTTCGGATCAGTTTCTGGCTGCCGAGGAGGGCTGGGAAGGGATTTTACGTCATGCGATTTACCACTTGCCTGCCGGCGTGGGAGTGGATGAGAGTACAATATGGGGAGATTATTTCTTCCTTGAAGCAATCTGGAAGACGATGAACGGCGACTCTGCTTGTTAGAAAAAACTCTAACAAGGAGGTTGCAGGAATTTTCTGAGTGAGGTGACAAGAATGCAAACAGCACGACATACACCAGAAGAATTGGATGCAATTCGCAAATTTACCGTGCCGACACTAGCAAATGCCATCGAGACCTTTGGGGTCATCCCTTCCAACGAGGGATTTTGCGATTCGCGCCTGCAGTGTCATTATCCCGATTTACCTTTGATGGTTGGTTATGCGGTCACGGCCCGCGTGAGCACCGATCAACCCCCCAGCGAAGTGCGCCCTGGCATCGTTGAGCCAGACTACTGGCGCTGGATCGCCGCCCAACCCGGCCCAAAAGTGGCTGTAGTGCAGGATATTGACAATCCGCCCCGCGGGGCGATGTGGGGGGAGTGGAATGCCAATGTGCACAAAGCGTTGGGCTGTGTCGGGATGGTGACCGAAGGGGCTGCCCGCGATTTGGATGGGGTGCGCAAATTGAATTTTCACTTTTTCTCCACCCATGTGCTGCCCACCCATGGTTATGGGGCGTTTATCGATTACGGTGGGAGTGTCCGCGTCGCTGGCCTGGTGGTCAAACCGGGCGACCTGCTAGTTGGTGATATGCATGGGGTGCTGTTGATTCCACCTGAAATCCCGTTATTGGAATTGGCAGAAGTTGCTCAAAAAATTGACGACCTTGAAAGCGAAGTTTTTGCCCTTTGTCAATCGCCCGATTTTTCGGTGGAGAAACTGGCCGAGCTCGATCGTTCGGTTGCTGAGCGCTGGCCCAAGCCAACCGGCAAAGAACGCATTTTACGCACAGTATAGGAGGAGTTCTCATGGGAAAACGGTTAGCTTATCTACATACAGTGGCGGGCTTAACGGCGACCTTCAAGGCGCTAAGCGATGAGTTGTTGCCAGGTATTGACCTCTTTCATATCGTCGATGAGAGCTTATTACAGAACACCATCCGCGCCAACCAATTGACGCCTCAAACCATGCGCCGTTTGTTGCGCCTGGTGATCTCGGCTGAAGAAGCCGGCGCGGATGTGGTGATGGTAACCTGCTCATCGGTAGGCCCAGCGGTCGAAGCAAGCCGTCCGTTTGTCAGGATTCCGGTATTGCGGGTAGATGAACCGATGGCAGAGTTGGCCGTTCAAAGCGGAGCGACTATCGGCGTAGCCGCCACCCTGCCGACCACCCTTAAACCGACTGCCGATCTGATCTCCAGCGTTGCTGCTCGTCAGGGAAAATCGATCCAGGTGGTCTCAAAGCTTTGCGAAGGGGCTTTTCAGGCTGTGGTTAGCGGCGACCCAGCCCGCCACGACCAGTTGGTCTCAGCGGGATTGCAGGAACTGGCGCCCCAGGTGGATGTGGTCGTCCTGGCGCAGGCTTCGATGGCAAGAGTGATTGAGACTCTGCCGGCTGAGTCCCGTCGCGTTCCCATTCTTTCCAGCCCGCGCCTGGCGGTGGAAAGGTTGGCGCAACTGATCCCTACGCTCTGAACGACCGAAACATGAGAGTCAACGTCGTGTTATACGGTATGTTGCGGGAACGGCTCGCCAAAGCCACGCGCGGGCGTTTAACGATCGAGCTTCCTGAAGGCAGTTGTTTAGCTGACTTGCACGCTCACCTGGGGATCCAATCTCCGGTCGGGTGTTCTATCAACGGACAGATCGAACGCGATCCTGGGCGGGTTTTGCAGGAGGGCGATGAAATCCATCTTTTTCAATCGATTGGAGGCGGATAAGAGGGCTGTGGAAAGATCGAGGAATTTCCGCTCACAATGAGCAGAGAAGTTTCTGATTTGCCTTGACGATCTCTGGTCGTTGCGGATAAACTCGCTCGTGAATTTGATCGTCTACCACAAGCCTCTCAACCTCAGGCTATTCATCCTATACTTAAGGATTTGAAAATGAAGGTCTCCAAAACTGCACTTTTCCAAAGTTTACCCCCCGATTACCCGCATGGTTTGTTACCCGAAATTCAGCGCCTGGTGAAAGAGTCGAAACGCAAAATTGTCGTCCTGGATGACGACCCGACCGGCACCCAAACTGTGCGCAATATCACGGTGTTGACCGGCTGGGATGTCGCCTCGTTGAGCCAGGTCCTGTCTGAGGAGGATGAGATGGTGTACATCCTGACCAACTCGCGCAGTTTTTTGCCCCCTCAGGTGGAAGCCATGAATCGCGAAATTGCCCGTCATCTCAGGCAAGCCAGCGAGCAGACCCAACGGTCTTTTGTGATTGTCAGTCGAAGTGACTCGACCTTGCGTGGGCATTTTCCACTTGAGACAGAGGTCTTAATGGATGAGTTAGGGGGAGGTTTTGATGGTGTGCTGGTAATCCCCTTCTTTGAAGAGGGTGGGCGGTTCACTATCAACGACATCCATTACGTTGCCGAGGGAGAATTTCTTGTCCCGGCTGCAGAAACGGAATACGCCAGAGACGCTACCTTTGGTTATCGCTCGTCCAACTTAAAAGAGTGGGTTGCCGAAAAGAGTGGGGGACGAATTTCACCCGCTCAGGTGGCCTCCATTCGTCTGGATACCATCCGTCAAGCTGGACCTGCAGCGGTGCAGCAGGAATTAATGGGCTTGCAAAATGCACAAGTCTGTGTGGTTAACGCTGCCAGCTATCGAGATATGGAAGTCTTTGTAGCCGGATTACTGGCTGCCGAGGAAGCCGGGAAGCGCTTTATTTACCGTACGGCAGCTTCTTTCGTGCGCGTGCGGGGCGGAATGGATGCCTTTCCGCTTTTGCAAGCCGCCGATTTTGAATTCGACGAAGCCCGGAACGGCGGCTTGATTGTCGCTGGTTCCTATATTCGGAAGAGCAGCGAGCAAATCGCTGCTGTACAAGCCTTACCAAATGTGACCAGCCTAGAAGTTGCCGTGCCAAAGTTGCTGACTGAGAGCGAACGCCAAGCGGAAATCGCCCGAGTGGTGCATCTCGCAGATGAGGTGCTCCTTAAAGGCAGAGAAGCTTTGATCTACACCAGCCGTCAATTGATCACCGGCGCAGATGCCGCCACGTCGTTGCAGATTGGTCAGGTTGTCTCTCAGTCCCTGGTCGAGATCGTGCGGCGCCTGACGGTCAAGCCGGCCTGGATCATTGCCAAAGGGGGCATCACCTCATCCGATGTGGCAACAAAGGCGCTGGAGATCGCTCGCGCCCGCGTGATGGGACAGATTTTGCCCGGTGTGCCGGTCTGGCAGGCTGGCGCGGGTAGCCGCTGGCCGGGCATGGTCTATGTTGTCTTCCCAGGCAACGTTGGCGGTCCGCCAGCCATTGCTCAGGTAGTCAGGATGCTCTCCGGTAGAGACTAATTATTTCAGAATGGGTTACAACCTACCATCACAAATCGTGTCGATAATTTGCTGAGAAAACCGTCCACGAATTGACCACGAATAAACGAATGAGAGCGCTATTTGAGCAGACGTGAAAAATTCGTGGAGGGTCTGTCCTGCCAAATGGAGCCTTTTGGAGGTAATTACCAGAAATGAGCCTATCCTTAAGCCATCCCAATGGGCATAGTCCATCGGGATGGCATTTTATCACCTCAGACCAATCGCCGAATAAAGGCCAGAATTTTTTCCGCAATGAGTTCTTTGTCGTAATCCAGCGTAGCGACATGGTAAGAGTTTTCGAGCCAGATCAGCTCCTTATCGGTTGAAGCAATGTTTTCGTAAATGAAGGGGGCGTTATCTGGATGCACGACATGGTCGTCTCTGGATTGGAAGATCAGCGCCGGACAGCGGACGGCGCCAAGCAGGTCGCGCGTGACGCCCATGAGCGCATAAATCTGACGGACGGCCGGAACGGGCACCACCGGGTACACCAGTTCAGTCATGCCGGGCTGTTTGATATCCGAGCCAACACCCGGCACTTCACTGGGCAGGTTACGCCCAAATGCCAGACGGGCGAAGTCGGGATTTTTCAAAAAGATGGCTCCATTAATTGGGGCGGTGCCGCTGAAGGTTTCTGGATACATCCCAGCCATGTAGAGGGATAAGGTACCGCCCATGGACAAACCGGTGATGAAGAGCTTTTTGCAGCGCGCCTGAAGAGTTTCCAGCGCTTCTTCGATGGAGCGAATCCAATCTTCGGCAGTGCTGTTCGCCATCTCATCGGGGTGCGTGCCATGACCTTTTAGACGCGGTCCAATCACCGTATAACCACCTTTCTCGGCCAGATACTGACCGAGGAAGCGCACACTTTGAGTAGTGCCGGTAAATCCGTGAGAAATCAGAACGCCGATTTCATTCCCTTCGTAAAAAAATGGCTCTGCGCCGGGCATGATGGGGTACTCACTCATGGAAAGCCTCCTCTAAGGGTTATATGAGGGTGTGTCTTGCGCTATTTTAACATCAAATTGGAATTGAGTGATTATTTTTCACTCACCTCGCTCTCGGATGCCCCAAAGCGCCTTTGTTCTTATCCCTCATCCCTAACCCTTCTCCCAAAGGGAGAAGGGAATCAAACTCCCCTCTCCCGCCCTGGGAGAGGGGCTGGGGGTAAGGGTCTTCTCACCTCTCCCGCCCTGGGAGAGGGGCTGGGGGTGAGGCTCTTCTCCCCTCTCCCGCTTTGGGAGAGGGGCAGGGGGTGATGGCATCCTAATCAGCGCAACCTGTGTGGATAGGGTGTTACGCGGCGGGCGAGTTCTCTAGGGTTGCAGCAACCCGCTGCAGGCGGCGATAGGCTTCCTGCGCAACGCCATCTAAATTCGGGTCCTGGAGAAAGTTCATCATCGAAAGCGGGTCAATGATGCTGACGATTGTCTGGTCGCCTTCCTCGTAAACGATGACGTTACAGGGTAATAACAAGCCGATCTCCGGGCGGGCGGTCAGGGCTTGGTGCGCCAAGGGTGGGTTGCAAACCCCTAGAATAACATACTTGCGAAAGTCGGCATTGAGTTTCTCTTTCATTGTTTTTTGAACATCAATCGTGGTGAGAACTCCAAATCCTTCTGCTTTTAGCGCCTGAATGACTTTTTCCAGGGCTTGCTCGTATGCATCAGGCAGTGTACATTGAAAACCTAAGGATGGTGACATGCTTCCTCCTGAGTAGCTCCATTTAAGCCAAAGATGGTTATTCCAAAACAGAAGCTCATCAAGTGCTTCTGAACCTTAGATGCGCTTGGAGGGAAAGGGGTGACAGCGGAACAGCTCACCCAAATGGACGGAAAGATTTTCGTGGGTGAAGGAGGAGAAACCTATTCCTCCCCGGCTAATAAACGGACTTTCTCCCAGGGTTTGAGATTGCTTTCTTCAGCTAAAATGGCGCGCAGTTCGAAAATTTCATCCCGTAAAACAGCGGCTTTTTCAAATTCCAGATTCTTCGCTGCCTCTTTCATTTGCTTCTCTAACTCTTGAATCAGCTTGCGTAAATCAGCTTTTTCGGTGCTTTGTACCCTACGGGTTGTATATGTATAGCCTGGTTTTGGTTCTGCGGCACTATGCACAGCAACCCGATCGGTGAGGTCGCGCACGGCTTTGACGATACTGACCGGGATGATGCCATGTTCTTGATTGTAAGCCATTTGTTTCGCCCGGCGGCGGTTGGTTTCGTCAATGGCGCGGCGCATGGAATCGGTGATGCGATCGGCGTACATGATCACCTTGCCTTCCACATGACGAGCTGCCCGCCCAATCGTTTGAATTAAAGCCGTTTCGGAGCGTAAAAAGCCTTCCTTGTCGGCATCTAAAATCGCCACCAGCGAGACTTCGGGCAGGTCTAAACCCTCGCGCAACAAATTGATGCCCACGACGACCTCAAATACGCCGAGGCGCAGATCGCGCAGGATGCCTACCCGTTCGAGGGTATCGATCTCCGAATGCAGATAGTGAACTTTTATGCCCAACTCCATAAGATAATCTGAGAGTTTCTCTGCCATGCGCTTGGTGAGGGTGGTCACCAGCGCCCGTTGTCCTTTTTCGACCCGCTTGCGAATTTCCCCTACCAGATCATCTACCTGTCCAGCAATCGGGCGAACTTCGACTTCTGGATCAACCAGACCGGTTGGGCGGATGATTTGTTCGACCACCTGATCGGCGCGTTGTAGCTCATACGGTCCGGGTGTTGCTGAGGTGTAGATGGTATATCCCATGCGTTGTTCGAACTCTTCAAAGGTGAGCGGACGATTGTCCAGCGCGGAAGGCAGGCGAAAGCCGTACTCCACCAGGGTTGTTTTGCGCGAGCGGTCTCCGTGATACATGCCACGGATTTGCGGGATGGTCATATGCGATTCATCGATGATCAGCAGGTAGTCGCTGGGGATGTAATCCATCAAGGTCCAGGGGGGTGAGCCGGCCGGGCGTTGGTCAAGATGGCGAGAGTAGTTTTCGATACCGGAGCAATAACCCACTTCCCGCAACATTTCGAGATCATAGAGGGTGCGTTGTTCGAGACGTTGAGCTTCCAGCAGGCGCTCCTGGCGTTTTAATTCCGCTAGGCGTTCTTCCAGTTCAGCTTTGATGTCCTGGATGGCTTGCTCCAGCTTGTCTTTATCGGTGATGAAATGTTTGGCCGGGTAAATAGCAACCGAAGAGAGCTGACGGCGGATTTCACCGCTGAGGGGATCAAACGCTACAATGCGTTCGACCTCATCGCCGAAGAAGGTGATGCGATAGCCATGTTTTTCCTGGTAGGCAGGGATAATTTCCAGAGTGTCGCCGCGCAGCCGAAAGGTGCCGGGGCGCAATTCGAGATCGTTCCGTTCGTACTGTCCTTCCACCAACATGCGCAGCAGGGCATTGCGGCGGAAAATATGTCCGCTTTCCAGATTGATAACTACCCGTCCATAGGCTTCCGGACTGCCAATGCCGTAGATGCAGGAGACAGAAGCGACAATGATCACATCGCGGCGGGTCATCAGGGCAGTGGTGGCTGCCAGGCGCAGACGTTCAATTTCTTCGTTGATATCGGCGTCTTTTTCGATATACAAATCGTGTTTGGGCACATACGCTTCGGGTTGATAATAATCGTAGTATGAGACAAAGTACTCCACCGCGTTCTCGGGAAAGAACTCTTTGAATTCAGCGTAGAGTTGGGCTGCCAGGGTTTTGTTGTGTGCCATCACCAGAGCCGGTTTATTGAGGCGTTCGATGACTGCGGCGATGGTGTAGGTCTTGCCCGTGCCGGTGGCGCCGAGCAAAACCTGGTGGCGATAGCCGCGTTGAACGCCTTCGACCAGTTTTTCAATCGCTTCGGGTTGATCGCCGGTTGGCCGGAAAGGGGCATGCAGCTTAAAGTCCATAGGGTTCTACTGATGGGAATGGATTTATAGAGAAACGCATGTGTTCTTGTCGTTTGCCTTTATCAATCCAATCTGACTTTTGGGGTTGCCAATGAGATTGTACCAGAGAAATCAAGCATTTAGAGTGCGAAAGCCATGCTTCCGCCTTCTGAAGTACGACTTCAGCACTCCATATTAGGGTTTTTTGCTAGCTGCCAATGATTCCTGCTCGAGAAGTTGTAAAAAGACGTCTACCACGCGGGGGTCAAAATGTTTGCCCGCCTGGGACTGCAGATATTCTCTGGCTTCTGCCGGGCTCCAGGCTTTGCGGTAAGGCCGATCGGACGTGAGTGCATCCCAGACATCCACCACCGCAAAGATGCGGGCTGCCAGCGGAATTTCCTCACCTTTCAGACCGCGGGGGTATCCGCTGCCATCCCACTTTTCGTGATGGCAGTAGGGGATATCAAGCGCAGGTTGCAGAAAGCGAATGCTCCGTAGTACCTCATAAGCAAAAACAGGGTGTTGGCGAATGATTTGCCATTCTTCGGGCGTTAGGGCACCTTCTTTTAACAAAATTGTATCGGGAACGCCAATCTTTCCAATGTCATGCAAAATGGCGCCGCGGCGGACGTGGATCAGTTGCTCTTTTTCGACCCCCAGGGCAAGAGCGAGCTTTAAAGTCCACTCCGTGACCCGGTCACTATGCCCGGCTGTTTCCCGATCGCGCAATTCCACAGCCTTTGCCCACCCTTCAAGGGTCTCGTCATACGATAGGGAGAGTTGCATCAGGGTGTTGTTCAGTTCGCGGAACAATTGGGCGTTTTCCATTGCCAGAGCGGTTTGGCTGGCAATGGTCTTGGCAAAGCTGAGCCATTGCGGCTCCTGGGCTGCCAGACTTGTCAGTGGGCTGCGCTGACAAAGCTCGATGACACCCCCTAAGCGTCCTTTGACCACGATGGGCAACCCGATATATGCCAGAAATCCTTCTTCGAGATAGCTCTGGCATTCCACGGCCGAATTTACGGCTGACCATTGTTGCAGATCGCTAATGGCTAAGGGATGTAAGGTCAACGCCACCGTGCCGGGCAAACCTTCCCCAATCGGATACAAGGTCTTGGCGGGAGGGTTTTTTCTCAAACCTTCGGCAAGAAGAAATTCCAGACGCGAAAGGCCTGGCTCAACTGCCCAGATTTGGACGGCATCCACCCCCAGGTGCTGTCTGGTTTGGTGCAGGATTACTTCTGCCATGGGATAGAAGTCGGTGTTGACGCTGATGGCATAGTCAATTTCGCGCAGAGAGGCTAATCGCTCCATCTGATGTTGCAGGTCGGCTAACAACTGCGAGCGTTGCAATGCAACGGCAGCAATCTCTGCTAATGTGGATAGAATACGGGTATCTTGCTCGGATAAGGAGCGGGAGGGGGGAAGACCGATACACAGGATACCGATGACCTCACTGGCGCTTGCAATCGGGAAACAGGCGCCTCCCCAGCCGGGGGGAATGCCGGTGTTCTGCCTGGATCGCTCAAAAGCTACTGCCGCGAAATCTGCAAAAAATTGCGGATTGCTCTCCTTAATAACCTTGCCAACAACTCCCTCCCCAATGGCTACTTCGGCGAACTCAATTTCGTTCATCCAGCCCCGCGCCACAACGCGCCGCACAAGTTGGTAATCTTTATCCACTAGCCAGATTGCACCGCAGGAGGTTTGCAGCACATTGAGAGCTTCATCCAGCAAGAGCGGTAACAATTCTTGCGGAGTTTGGGCGGCGCGCAGGGAGAGTGAGACCCGGTTGATCGCCTCAAGCTCGCTCAGGCGGTGCTTGAGTTCATCGAACATGCGGGCGTTGCGAATGGCGATGGCAGCATGTTCAGCAAAGGCGCCTAAAATCTGGGCCTGCTCGCCGCTGAAAAAGTGCGCCTGATGATGGTCGAGGTTGAGAAAGCCGAGGACCTCTCCTTCCACACAAATCGGGGCCGATAGATAAGAGGCAATCCATTCTCCTTCTGGGAAAACCCGCCAGAAGGGGGAAGCATGGGTATCGGGGATAAGCAGAGGTGCTTTGGTGCGGATCATTTCCCGATAATTGGGCGTTGCAGAGAGGTTGAGACGGCTCTGACGAGTCCAATCTACATCGCCGTAGGTTTCATAGCCTTCCAGGTAAGCGACCCGCGTCTCATCCCCCTCGAGCAGGGTAATGTTAGCGGCATCACAGGGGATGACCTGGCGCACATTGCGCAGCAGTTGTTTGAAAACGCTCTCCAGGTCGAGATGGGCATTGAGGGCAATGGCTGTGGAAGCGAGTGCTTCGGCAATGCGTCGCTGATGAGCTGCGCGTTGCTGGGCGCGCAGGCGCTCGATAGCGCCGGCAAGTTGATCGGCGACCGTGGTCAGCAGTTGCCGGTCGGCTTCGCTGAAGGCGTTGACCTGACTGCTTTCCACGTTGATTGCTCCTAGCGTTTCAAGGCAGGTGCGAAGTGGCACAGCGAGCAGCGAGCGGCTGGTGGGGGTGATTGCGACATCGGAAGGTTCCGCTGGCGTAGCTGAAACAAGAATCGCTTCACCCTGTTGGACTGCCTGACTGGCTGCTCCTTTGCCAAGCGAAATTGGGGAGATTGGGATGGGTGGGTTAATGAAATATGAGGGGTGAGGGCGAAGCACCGCCGAGTCTCGATCGAGCAGCAGGATGCCACAGTGTTCTCGATAAAGTTCGCTGCCAAGGATGTAGGTGATCTGCTTAATCAGTTCATCTTCGTCAGTTGCCCTAACGGTCTCCACTGCCACGGCATTTAAGACTTGTAACTCTTTCAAGCGCTGTTCGAGGGCGTTCTGTTTTTCGAACAGTTCTGTCACATCTGTCCCGACATTGATCAGGCAGGGTTCATTTTGAACTGTCGCTGTGACAGCGGAATAGAGCATCTGAAGAACTTGCCCGTTTTTCAGACGTACTTGAAGGGGAAAGTTTTCAACCCCTCCCTGACTTCGGATCAGGCGAGAGATTTCTTGGATGGCTTCAGCATTCAATTCCCGACCGATATCTGAGAAGGTTCTCCCAATCACTTCCTCGGGGGTAATGCCGAAAACCTGGCAGAAACTGCGATTGACATCGAGGATGACGCCGTCTTTTAAGCGGCTGATGGTCATGGGCAAGGGAGTTGTTTGAAAAGCGGCTGAGAACAGCGCTTCTTTCTCTGTGAGCGCCCGTTCTATCCGCTGCCGTTCGTTGGAGAGGTTGAAGAGTAAGCCCAGCAGGAGGGTGGCAAGTGGATAAATTGTTAAGATTGGCAGGGAGACGGCGCGTAGGACGGGGAAGGCAAGTCCACCGGGGAGGGTGAGAAACCAGACCAGAATGGCGAGATGCACCACCCAGCCAAAGGCATACAACTCGTACCCGTGTGGGTTAGAACGCTGATTCCTGCGCAAGGAAATCCGCCAGAGATAACCCAAGGCGGCGGAGATGATAATTGACCCAACGCCTGTGAACGCCCCCGCACCTCCGAGTGAAAGGCGAAAGAGAGCGGCGATTAGGGTGGCTGTTAAGGTGGGAAGCAAGCCAAAGTACAACCCGCTCAGGCTGAGCAGGACAGAGCGAGTGTCGAAAATGATCCCGGGAGTGAACTGCCAGGGCGTTAACATGATGGCAACGGCTATTCCGCCGATCAACCCACCCGTGGCAAGTTGTTGGAGAACGGAAGAGCTTTTTTTGCGCAGGGGAAGGATTTCGTAGAGCAAAGCAAGCGCAAGCAAAAGGGCTGCATTATTGATGAGGCCTAAAACGGATTCATGACTCATGGAATTGATGTTAATTATACTTAAACCTTAGATCAAAATAACTGACAAATTTGATAATTACTTATTATAGGCTCTACTTGGTAGGGCAGAATGTTCACAAATTTTTCACCAATGCACGAATAGCGCTTCAATTAATAGCTCATATTTGATTCGTGGATGGTTTTCTCAATAAATGATTAACACTACTTTTGATGGTAGATTGTTAGCAAACTTGTTAATAACTACCATAGCCTTTATAGGTGATGGTAAACCCTCCACAAAGATTACCCGAATGCAAGTTTAGTGCCGTCATACCTTTCTTTCCCGCTCGTGGAGGGACTTCTTATGGTGTTCTCTGTAACTCATCATGGTAGACAGTTGCTAAATCTCTCATTCACCTTCAGCAGGTTTCGGTTGGGTCGAGCCAGTCTCCGTGATACAATTCAAAGGGCAATTGGTTATTCTGACAGGGGACACACCCATTCATCCATGCGGAGATCGTTATGACACAAACGATTGATGACTTGAAAACTGCGTTTGCCGGCGAAAGCCAGGCAAATCAAATGACCTCTGGCCAGTGTGCGATTAGATTGAAGTTGGTAAACCCAGCGAACGTTGCCCGATCTGCGGCAACCCAGCCGAGCGCTTTACTTTGATCAGTTAGAAAATCAAGGTCGCCCTTTTGTAGCATGTTTATCTATTTTCTGTGAGTAGCGGAGCGCATTAAAACCCATAAGTCGGGTAAAATTACCAACCATGGCATCGGAAAAGTCTGCTTTTTCGGAATTTCCACTCGATCAAATTCTGCAAGGGGATTGCGTGGAGCTCTTGAGCGCTTTGCCCGAAAAATCGGTGGATTTGATCTTTGCCGACCCCCCCTACAACTTGCAGTTGCGCCAGCCCTTATGGCGGCCGAATATGACCAGAGTGGAAGGCGTCGCCGAGGGATGGGATCGCTTCGAGAGTTTCCAGGCTTATGACCAATTCTGTGAGCGTTGGCTGAGCGCCTGTCGGCGGGTGTTGAAGGATAGCGGCACGCTTTGGGTTATCGGCACCTATCACAACATCTTTCGCCTCGGCAAGCTGATGCAGGATTTAGGATTTTGGATTCTCAACGATGTGATCTGGATCAAAAGCAACCCCATGCCCAACTTTCGCGGGGTGCGCTTTACCAATGCACATGAAACCTTGATCTGGGCAAGCAAATTCAAAGGGGCAAAATACACATTCAATCATCATGCGATGAAATCTCTCAACGACGGCCTGCAAATGCGCAGTGACTGGGTCATCCCCCTCTGTACGGGCAAGGAGCGGATCAAGATCAACGGCAAGAAAGCCCACGCCACTCAAAAACCAGAAGCGTTGCTATATCGGGTGATCCTCGCCTCAAGCAAGCCAGGGGATATCGTGTTAGATCCGTTCTTGGGGAGCGGCACAACCGCGGTGGTTGCTAAAAAACTTCATCGTCACTGGCTGGGCATCGAGGCAGATCCAAATTATATTCGGTTTGCCTGGCAGCGGATTGAACAGGTCATGCCGGAGCCGTTTGACGAGCAAACCTTTGCGGTAGAAGACACCAGACGTCTGAGGCCGCGGGTTGAATTTTCGCGTCTGCTGGAAGCAGGTTTGATCCAACCTGGCCAGCGCTTATATTTTCAAGCCGATCCTTCCAGGAACGCTACGGTGAAGCCCGATGGAAAACTGCGCCTGGAAAACGGGGTAGAAGGGTCGATCCACAGTCTGGGCAAATCCCTGATGGACGGCAGCCCCTGCAATGGCTGGCAGCACTGGTATTTTCGGGATGCTGAGGGAAGGATGCAGCCGATTGATTGTCTGCGTCAACGCTATCGTCAGATGCATGGATTGGCAGGAGAGCAGTAGCTCCTGTGCGGATCGTTCGTCCTCTCGACTTTAAGGCGTGGGGGTGGGTGTGGTTTCGATTTCATAGGTTGGGGTGACCTGGGGAGTCGCAGTAATGGAATACATCTGACCGCTCTCCAGGCGATTGCAGATGCCCTCACTATCGGCAACGATGCTCATGATGATCGGGTCATAAGAGAACAAGGCTTTCACTTCATTGAGAACCTGACGCGCTTCGGGGCAGTAATTCTGGTTGGGACGGCTGAGAAAAGCCAACACCGTGCCATATTCGACATAATAGTACGCCACGGTCAGGTTGGTGAGCGGTAAACCCTGCACGGCGACGCTCGATTCGAGCAAGCCTTCGTTGACCAGGTTTTGGGCAGCTTCGTTTTCCTCTGCCGTGCAGCCGCGCACGGCGCATTTCAACACCGGCAGAGCTCCTTCAAAGTTGCGCGCCCGAATCATGATGATTCCTAATTGTCCATAGGTATTAGCAGTGGTTGGGTCAAGGCTGAGCGCCTTTTCGGCATTGCGGGCGGCGATGAAAAATTCGCCTTGCTGGGTATAGGTCTTGGCGATTTCAAGGTTCGGTAAGGGGTCTTTGACGCCGAGTTGGGCATTGATGTTGGCGGCGCGGGCAAAAAATTCCAGGGCTCGGTCGTAGAGTTTGAGGCGCAGATAATTTCGCCCAATATAAATATAAAGAAAGGTCAGGTTGGGATTGAGGCGGGCGGCTTCGAGATACTCCTGGATGGCGCGATTGTATTGGGCAGTGGATTCTAAAACCGTGCCATAGACGCGGTGGGCATCCATCGAATCGGGGTCAAGTTGCACAGCCTGGGCGGCATATTGTTCCGCTTGACTCCAGTTGAGTTGATCGAGCAGTACTTCAGCATAGAATGCCAGCGCCAGGGCATTGTTCTGATCGAGTTGAAAGGCTTGCAGGGCTTCGGTTTGGGCTTCGGCAAGCAAGCCCTGCCGCTCTTCCGCTCCGACTAAAGGGTTGGTGGCATACCAGTCGAGGACAAAAGCGCGAATGGCGCGCACGGTGCTGTTATCCGGGGCTAACTCAACGGCGCGGTCAATGGATTGACGCGCTTCGGTAAGGCGTTGCAGGCGGGCTGGATCGTTGCTGAGCAGGGCTGAGGAGTAGGTCTGAATGCGCGCCAGGCGTGCCCATGCTTCGGCGTTGTTGGGATCGACGGCCAGGGCGCGTTGATAGGTGTCAATGGCGTCAGGTCGAGGGGCAGCGGGTGGGGCGGGGTCTGGATCGTAGATTTTCCCTGCCAGGAAGTAGGCTTCGGCTTCCTCGATATAGGAAGCTGCGCTGCGGGTTGGCGTGGGGGTGGGATAAAAAGCCGGTTTGATTGCTCCTTGTTGAACGCCGCGCCAGACCTGGATCGAGGCAAGGATTAAAACGATCAGGAACAGGATGCGGTAGGGATTGACCGCTGCTTTTCTTGCGCGGAAGATTGGTTTGCGTTGAAGGAGTTCATCGACCATAATGGGCTCTATTCAGGAGTCGCCGTTGGTGTCGGCGCTGGGGTGGATTTGGCGCTTTGTTCCAGACACAACTGGATGCCGGCGTTGGCATTCTCGACCGCTAAGGGGTCATCCGGTACGCCGTTGATCAAGGCTTGAAATACCTGCACCGCTTCCTCGCAGCGATTGGTTCGTGCTAGGGCAAATCCGTAGAACCAGTAAACCTGGGCGACAGTACCATAATCGAGCGGCATGCCTTGTACAACCGTGCCATCTTCCAGCGTGCCCCCTCGAACCGCAAGTTCCAATTCTCTAACTGCTTTGGAAATTTCACCGTTACGGTAGTACATAATGCCTAACGTGCCGTGCAATTTTGGATTAGTTGGCTCGACTTTCACGGCTTGCTCGGCGTATTGAGAGGCTTTGCCGTATTGACCGATGTTGGCATATGCCAGAGAGATTTCGGCTAAAGGCGTCCAATCATTGGGATTGAGCGAATAGGCAGCCAGTAGTTCTTCGACGGCAAGATCGTTTTCGCCTTTGACGCGATAAGCATAACCGAGATACAGGTGTAAATCGGCGATCTTGGGATTGATGGCAATGGCAGCTTTAAATTCATTTATTGCGGCGTCGATGTTTTCCCGACCGGTGTATAGGAGGACAATGCCGCGCGCCCGGCGCGTTTCCAGCAAGGTGGAGTCTAACTGCATGGCGATTCGTGACTCCTCGATGGCTTTATCCAGATCATCAAATTGGCCCTTGTTGATTAGCACTTCGGCGTAGTAGGCGTGAGCAAGAGCATTATTGGGGTCCAGTTCGAGGGCGCGTTTGAGTGAGGCCTCGGCAGAGAGGTAATCGCCAGTGAAACCTTGCGCCCATCCCAACACAGCGTGAGCCAGCGCATTGTTCGGGTTTTTTAGCAAGGCATTTTGGGCGTTGGTGATGGCTTCTTCGTATTGCCCGGCAAACACCTGTAACCGGGCTAAGGTGACGTAGGTAGAGGTATTGTAGGGATCAACAATCAGGGCTTCTTTATAGGCATTGATGGCTTGTAGAAGCCGTCCTTCTTGAAACAATTGTTCAGCTTCGTTCAGGTAGGACTCTGGGCTGCGGGTTGGGGTGGAAGTGGGGATAAACAGGGGTGGAGTAGCCGGAACGACCACCTGATTAAAATACAACGCAACTCCGATCATCCCAAGCAGGACGGCGATTAAGAAAGGGTTGGATCGGCGTCTGGGTCGCCGTCGAACGCTCCAATTGCTGCCGCGTAAATACATGCTTCCATCATACCATTTGCGCGAATCGGGTGTCAAGGAGGCGTGGATTAGGGGAGGATAAGTATCTTTTAGAGGAGCGTGTCTTCCTGGGAGGGCTTTACGACTTTGAACTCGCCGCGCTTGAGCAGCCGGATGATATTTGCCGTGACATTCGGCGTGCTTGGATCAAAGATGATGGTTTCGTCGAAGTCGGGAGCTTTGGTGATTGCGGTGTGAGAAAAGGGTAAGGGGTCGAGTTGAATGAAATCGCTGGTGGGCGTCTCAGCTTCTCCCCAAAAAAGAAAGGTCTTGCCGCTTAATAAAAAGCTCCTGCGTAGAGGAGTAATCGGTTGTTCCTTAAATTCTGGAGTCAAGACGGAAACCCTTTCGCTTTTGCTCACGATGCCGGCGCTGGTTTTGGCTTCTTGTTCGGTTAGGCCTGCTTGCCGCAGATGGGCTTCGGCTTTTTCTGGATCGCGCCAGATGGTCAGGATGAGATTGGGAAGATTGGCAGTTGGCAAACGGATTGAGCTAAGGTTTTGGGAGAGTTGTTGCGCCACGCCCAGGAGGGTTAATAAGACATTTAGAACGGCTTTCTCCCCTTGATAAATACCGATGTGGTAATAGCGACTCTCTTGATTCATCGAGATCGCCTGGTTTTTCATGAAGAAGTAGGTGATTTGGTTGAAAGACGCCGGGGCAGAAAGGGTGAGAATCGAGATTGTGTAATCGGCTTTGGCGATAACGTTCATTAAGGCAGTGATGCGCCCGTCCAGTTCCCACCCTTGATTCACCGTGCGCTCGAGCATCCGTTTTTCTTCTAAACCGCGTCGCCCGCGCAGAATCTCCTGTTGTAAGGCTTCTTTGGTGAAACCTTTGTAAGGGTTAGCAAGCATTAAGCTGGTTGATAGACCCAAGGAGGCAATGATGTAGAGCCATTCGCTCGAGGTGAAGATCATCTTGGTGTAACGTTCTTCTTCCATTGGCGGGCTTTCTCCACGCGTGACAGGGGATAGGGATCACTTGGTGGATTTCTCTCCTCTAGAGATGCAAGGAAAGCACCAAAGAATATATCAAATTATACTCTGACCTGCCTAAATTGCAACCGTGTTTTATTGCCTTTGAGTCGCTTCCAAAGCAGATTGCATTGAGGATTGGGAAAGGGGTAAGCGAGGCAGGTTAAGAAAGAGCACCTCCAGGGCTAAGCGAAGATTGACGTTGCCCTGCAGATATTCCAGAGTCTGGCGCAATTGTCTGAGTACCTCAAGGCATTGTTCCTTTCCAACTTGAGCTGCAATGACCGCGGCCGCTTCGGAAAAGTCGGCGTAGGTAAGAGATTGCTGATCGGAATAGGCGGAGAGGATTACATCCCGCCAGAAAGAAAGCCAGCTTTCGAGCATGGGGACGAGCTCGGCTTTGGTCATCTCTCTGGCAAATCGTTCGGCTAAAGCAAAGCGATCCAGAACCGAGGAACTCAATAAGTGCAAGTGATCGGTAATCATCTGATAGAGTTTCTGGCGCTCTTGCGGGTGATGGAGCAGGTGGATGGCTATGCCTGGTCGTCCAGCCGCCAGGCGTGCAATTTGAGCAGCGAGGGAGGCTTCGGCAGCTTGCTTCTCTAGGAGGGTTTGAGCAAGCGCCTGGGTTGCCATAGGGCGCAGGCGCACGTTTTCGCAGCGGGAAACAATGGTAGGCAAAAGGCTTTCACTATCTTCAGCGGTGAGTAAAATGAGCACCTTAGGAGGTGGTTCTTCAAGCGTCTTCAGCAGGGCGTTTTGAGCGTTCAGGTTTGCTTCCTCGAAGCGCAGCAGCAGAGCAATGCGATAATGCCCTTCGTAAGGCGCTAAGGACAGGTGGTGCTGAAGCTCGCGAATTTGTTCGACGCGCAAGACCCCCTCGCGCTGTTCGGCGGCAACGATTTCCAGGTCAGGGTGACGCATTTCGGCGATCAGTTTACAGGCCCGGCAGACACCGCAATACGCACCGGCTTGGGGTGGGTTTTGGCAGTTTACAGCCTGAGCAAAGCGCAGGGCGAGCGTGCGCCGTCCAACCCCGCCTGGACCGCTGAATAAATAGGCCTGGCGTAATGACCCTGTAGCCACATGGGAACGCAAAAGAGCAACAGCCGCAGCATTGCCATAATAATTCCAATCCATGATGGTATTGTAGCCAGATTAGCTGCCCTTGACAATAGCGGAAATGAGGCAACTCATCGTTTTCTTGAAGGGATAGCACTGCAAAAGGTTTCTTTCACCACTGAAAGCCTGCTTTACCCCTGATTCTGAGCGCGCAAGTGACAGGTGTCGTTTAAGGAGACCAGGGTGAAATCCTCGTTTTCTTCTTCGAAGATATTGATGGCGCAGGTATCCTGACGCAAATGCCAGAAACGGTTGTTGCCCAACCCCAGAATTGCCAACAGAATGACGCGATTGATGACCGTGTGCCCGACGACGACAATCGTCTGACCGCTATGTTGCTTTGCCAGATTGCGAATGGCTTGCAGGCCGCGCTGGCGGAGGTCTTCCAGGCTTTCGCCCCCAGGTATCTGGCACAAATGAGGCTGCTGAAACCAGCGATCGAGTTCACTTTTCCATCGCCCAGCAACTTCGTCTGGCGTTAGTCCTTGCCATTCCCCATAGTCGATATCGATCAAGTCTGGATGAGGTTGAACTGGCAAGGAAAAATGAACCGCAATGGCTTCGGCTGTGCGTACTGCCCGAGAGAGCGGGCTGGCATAGACTGCATCGACTTGCCATTCTTTGGCAATGCGCAGTCCGGTTGCTTCCGCTTGCTTCAGTCCGTTCTGGTTGAGTGGCACGTCGGCCCGGCCGCGAAAGCGCTCGTTGCGATTCCATTCTGTTTGACCATGACGGACCAGAATAAAGCGAGTCATTCGTTGCTCCACAAGTTGAGATTGAACAGCCTAAGTATACCTCACCGCATCTGTTGTCGGCGAGGCAAGTTTCTTCCTCAATCGGTGGTCTTTAGTCATTATCTACCATAGGCTCTACTTGGCAGGGCAGACCGTCCACGAAGTTTTCCCGAATGCACGAACAGCGCTTCCATTCGTTTATTCGGGGTCAATTCGTGGTCGGTTTTCTCAGCAAATTATCAAAACGACTTGTGATGGTAGGTTGTTACGGTCTTTTTCACTTTAACTGAACCCTTCCACCGAGATATGACGCACGAATTCCGCAACGGCTGCATCGGCTGGATGATGGCAGATTTGATCTAGAGTGCCAACTTGTTTCAAGGTTGCTTCGCTGAACACCGCAATCCGATCTCCTAAAAAAGCGGCTTCTCTAAGGTGATGGGTGACAAAGACGGAAGTTTGATGGTTTTGGCGCAGGATAACCGAAAGTTCCTGGTAGAGTTCTGTTCGAGTGGGAGGATCAAGGGCAGCGAATGGCTCGTCGAGTAACAACAATCGGGGTGCTAAAACGAAGGCTCGCGCTAGACTGACACGTTGAGCTTCACCACCCGATAAGGATCGCGCCGGGCGGTGTGCCAGATGGGCAACACCGAAGCGATTCAACCAGTCCATTGCCCGTTCAACGGCCTGCGGGCGAGGAAGTTTTCGGAAACGCAGTCCAACCAGCAGATTGTCCAGAACCGAGCGGTCGAATAACAGCGGTTCTTGCAAGACGAGAGCAACCTGACGGCGATACTCGAGGTCTTTCCACTGTTCCAACTGCCGGCCCGCAAAGGTCATCCAGCCTCCTATGGGGGAAAGCAAGCCGGCCAGAGTGAGTAGGAAGGTCGATTTGCCAGCTCCGTTGGGTCCCACAACGGCTAGGACCTCTCCTTCATAAATGGAAAGAGAAGGAATCGAAAGCACTTTTTGATTGGCGCGACGAAGGGTGAGATCGTGCAGTTCGATCAGGGTTTTCATACCCGGACGCCTTTTTGTTGCAGGTGGGTGAGCATCCAATTGATCAAAAAGGTGATCACCAGGAGCAGAATCGCCAGGCCGCTTGCCATGCCAAAGTTGCCTTTGCCGGTTTCCAGCACAATGGCAGTAGTCAGCACGCGCGTCTGGAAGCGGATGTTGCCGCCGACCATCATACTGGCGCCAATCTCGGAAATCACTGCGCCAAAACCAGCCATCAGCGCCGCCAGGAGGGGTAAACGCGCCTCCCGCCACAACTCCCAAATCATTTGCCAGCGAGAAGCGCCCAAACCGAGCAGTTGCAGGCGGTAGCGGGGATCGAGCGATTGCAAGGCAGCAGTGGTTAAGCCGCTGACCACCGGCGCAGCGATAATCACCTGAGCAATGACAATCGCCGTTGGGGTGTAGATCAGGTTCAGCATGCCGAGAGGCCCTGAGCGCCAGAGCAACATGGCAACAAATAAACCAACCACAACCGGCGGCAACCCCATGCCGGTGTTCACCAGGCTGAGCAGGAGCGAACGGCCGCGGAAATTGCTCAGGGCTAAAAGGGTGCCAAAGGGTAAACCAATGAGCAAACTGAGCAAGGTAGCCAGTCCGGAAATCTGGAGGGACAACAGCGTAATCTGGAAGACTTCTGGGTTAAACATGGTCTTATGGTTCGCGATAGAGAGTAAAAAGTGGTTCACCGTATTCTGCTTGCCCGAATTGGCGGATTAAGTCCTTCGTTTGCGGTGAAGTGAGAAACTGGGCAAAAGCTTTTGCCGCAGTGAAATTGACCTTTGGAAACCTTTGGGGGTTGACGAGGATGATGTGGTAAACGTTCAGCAATTCCGGATCTCCTTCAATGAGAACAACGAGGTTTTGTTGAGCGCGCGTGACCAGGAACGTTGCCCGGTCGGTAAGCGTGTAGGCGCCTTTTTCGGAGGCAATTGTCAGGGTGGCTGCCATCCCCTGGCCGCTTTCGAGGTACCAGGGTTCTTGAGCGGGTTGCACCCCGGCTTTTACCCAAAGCGCTTTTTCGATTTTATGCGTTCCCGATTGATCGCCACGCGAGAGAAAGGTGGCTTGAGTTTGAGCAATCTTTTGCAGGGCGACAATAATCGATGAGCCTTTTATCTGAGCAGGATCGGATGACGGGCCAACCAAAACAAACTGATTTGCCATCAGGGGGATCCGTTCGACGCCATAACCGTTTTGCATAAAGGAGATTTCCTCTTCGGGGTCATGGGTCAGCAGGATATCGGCATTGCCCTCGCTGCCCAGTTTCAGCGCTTGTCCGCTACCAACCGCAATCGTTTTGACGGTTAGGCCGCTTTGCTCTTCAAAGCGTGGCACGAGGATGTCCAGCAACCCGTTGTCTTGAAGGGATGTTGTGGTTGCCAGGATCAGAGTCGGGTGCTCCGCAGAGGAAGCTGAGGGCAAGGCAGAGCAAGCGCTTAAGCTGTTGATCATCAGGCAGAAGGTGAGGATGAAACTGAGAGATTGTTGGCGTTGAGGTGAGGTGATCATAGGGTCTGACATCTTCCGCTTTCGCTGGAATCGTAGCCTGGCAAAGCGCGGAGCGCCTGCCGAAAGCGTGCGCTGGTGAGGGTATCTAGTAAAGGCAGATAATCTGGCTCGAATTCCGAGAAGAAGGTCAGATCGTACCGTTCTTGAAACAGGGGGATAAAATCTAAACCCTCCTGACGAGCAGCCGCTTCAACACCCAGGGCAACATCGGCTTGGTGGTTCTTGACTGCCAGAGCACATTGGCGATGTGTGAAAACCTCCCGCCCATAGCCCTGAATCTGCGCGGGGACAAGCCCAAGCTGGCGAAGCTGCCAGTCGAACCACAGGCGCGTGCCAGAACCGCGGTTGCGGTTGATTAGGTGGACATCGGGGCGGGCAAGATCGGAGAGGGAATAAATAGCTTTGGGGTTGCCTGGTGAAACGATCATTCCTTGGTTGCGATGGGCGAGTGTGATGACGGTGGCTGCCCGATCGGGGAAGAGATGGCGAATCGTGGGAAGGTTATATTCTCCACTTTGATCATCAAGGATATGGCAGCCGGCTACCTGACAAAAACCCTGTCGCAAATTGACCAACCCGTTAAGTGACCCGACTGGCAACGTGAGGATGTGAAAATGACTTTCTAGATGACGGGCGAGAATCTCCCAGGCAAGGTCATCGCTGCCCGAAAAGACTAAAAGGGGTTTTTCACATCTGGGGAGCACCATCTGTTGGATTAAGAAGGCGCCGGCAACGGCGCGATAGTAACGCTCGGTCTGACGCCCTTTTTTGCGCGTCTCGATAAACTCTACCAAACCGACCGCTTCGAGGCGTTTGAGGTGATGACGTACCCAGGCTGGGGAGTGATCCAGTTGGGCAGCTAATTGGGTGAGGGTGGCAGGCTTTGCCATTAGGTGTTGCAGGATGGCAAGACGCTGAGGGTCTGCCAGCGCTTCGATCTGTGGGTAAGTATGCAATGAGCAGATGTCGTTCACGATTAAGGAAATCCTTAACCATATTATACGGTTTCAGATGAAATTGTCAAGAGAGGTTGCTTTCTCATTCGGACGAAAATCTCATTGACAATCCACTCGATTTTGGTTAAAGTGAAGCTCAGAGTAATGGGTTTGAGGTGTAGCATGGAGCTGTTTGTCGGATGTGATTTAGGTGGCACGAACCTGAGAGCTGCCCTTGTGGACGTGGAGAACGGCAAGGTTCTTCTCCAAAAAGCGACAGCAACCTTAGCCCGTCAGGGGCCTGAGGCGGTGATGCAACGCATGTCAGCGTTGATCAAGCAAGTGATTGAGGAAAGTGGTCATATCACCGGCGAGGTGCAGGGGATCGGAATTGGCGCGCCGGGTTTACTGGATTTGGAGAAGGGAGAAACGCTCTTCCTGACCAATTTTGCCGGTAACTGGCCGCATGTCCCGGTGTGCGCTACTATACAACGCTTGACTTCAATCCCAACTACCATCATCAATGACGTACGGGCGATCACTTATGGCGAGTGGCGTTTCGGAGCTGGGCAGGGGGTGGAGACCATGGTTGTTTTGGCGTTAGGCACCGGGGTGGGGGGCGGGCTGGTGATCAACGGTCAATTGCACCTTGGTTTGAGCGGCAGTGCTGGAGAGTTAGGGCATATCGTTCTGGACCCGAATGGACCGCGTTGTGGATGCGGCAATTATGGCTGCCTGGAAGTCTATGCCTCTGGGCCGGCGATTGCTTCGCTGGGCGTCAAAATGGTTGCCCAAGGGCTTGCTACCCGCATTGCTGAGCTTTGTGAAGGGGATTACAATCGGATTACCGCTGCACTGATTGCCCAGGCTGCCCAGGAAGGCGACCCGATTGCAACGGAGATTTTTGAACGCGCTGGACAGGCGCTTGGCAGAGCAGCAGCGATGTTGTGCGTTACCCTCAGCCCCCAACGGATTGTGCTGACCGGCGGTGTGGCGCGAGCAGGGGATCTATTGCTGGAACCCATGCAACAGACCATGCGTCGCCTGGTGCGGGTAATGCCGGTTGAGCAAGTGGAGCTGGTGCTGGGAACGTTGGGGGATCAGGCCGGCGTGATCGGGGCAGCTTGCTTCGCGGCGCTGAATTATCGTCGTCTGCGAATAGACGCGAATATCCGCGATTAAACGCGAATAGACACAAATATCCGCGAAGCAACGCGAATAGAAGCACATTTTAATATTTGTGTTCATTTGCGTTCATTCGCGGTTCCTTCTAATCCGCGAATAAACGCGAATAGACGCGAATAGGAGAAAGGATCATTATTTGCGTTCATTCGTGTTCATTCGCGGTTCCTTCCAATCCGCGAATAAACGCGAATAGACGCGAATAGGAGAAAGGAGCATTATTTGTGTTCATTCGCGTTCATTCGCGGTTCCTTCCGATATGCGAATGGACGGATGAGTCAAGACCATTCTTTTCCATTCCAGTTTTGGGCTTCCGAAATTCAGCAAAAGGCCAACCGGTCTCCTGGTCGCCTTTAAGTAATTCAAGAGCTGTGCCTCTTCAATGGTTGTAAGATGTTTGAGCGCCTTTATCTCTACAATGATCTGATCAAAGCAGATGAAGTCCGGCACATATTCTTTCGACAATATATGCCCTTTGTAAGCAATTTGTAGTGGTACCTGAGCCTGATACGGCACGCCTCTCATGTTCAACTCCAGATCCAGCGCTTCCTGATAGACTGCCTGCAGAAAACCGGCTCCCAATTCATTGGAGACTTCCATAGCTGCGCCGACAATTGCATATACCTCCTCCTTCAATATCATTTCGCGTTCATTCGTGTTCATTCGTGGTTCTCCCCAAGTTCCAAGATTTCGCGTTAATTGGTGTGCATTTGCGGTTCTCTTCGTTGGTTTATTGTAATTACCTACAACAGGCTCTACTTTGCAGGGTAGACCGTCCACGAATATTTCACGAATGCACGAATAGTGCTGTCATTCGTTTATTCGTGGTCCATTCGTGGACGGTTATCTCAGCAAATCATCAACACTACTTGTGATGGTAGGTTGTTACGGTTTATTTTATTTTACGTTCATTTGCGTTCATTCATGGTTCTCTAAGTTCGATTTTTTTGCGTTTATTTGTGTTCGCATAAGGAGGTGGTTAAGCTTCGCTTAGATTCCTTTATGAGCAGGAACTCTGACAGTGTAAGAACTCTGTAAGAAATCCCTTGATCGGGTGAAACCGATAAAAAACGGGATTAGAATCAGGTAGATTTTTTATTATGCTTTACGTGTAAATCGAAGGATAAGGTCAGAGAGACAACATATCATTGAAAAAATAAAGGATGATCTCAATGATGAAACGCTGGATATCCATCTTAATCTTGATCTTGGTCGTGATTGGCGGCGGGTTTGGCTTCCGCCAGTGGCAAATGAGTCGCCAGGCGTCTCGTCTGGCTATCTATCAGACAGAAATTGTTGCCCGCGGCGAGTTGATTGCTACGGTTGGGGGAACGGGGACGGTTCACGCCAATCAGACGGCAGTTCTGACCTGGCAGACCAGCGGCACGGTGGACTTTGTCCTGGTTCAAGTAGGCGACAGGGTAAGCGAGGGACAGGAACTGGCAACATTAAAGCGCGAGTCCCTGCCCCAAACGATCATCCTCGCTCAAGCAGAGTTGACCGAAGCAAAGAAAGCTCTAGATGACCTCTACACCAATGCTGACACGGCAAAGACCAATGCCATGCAAGCCATTGCGCGCTATGCCGATGCTGTTCGCGATGCCCAATATCGTTTGGATAACTTTACCGTACCGAGCAATCAGGCGGGTATGGACGCTATTGAGGCGTTGGACAAAATGAAAGCGAACCTGGATGCAGCCCGACAGGCCTTCGAGGCGGTCAAGAACCGCCCTTTGGAAGATCCTTTGCGGAAAGAATTGAAAGAAAAGTTGGACATCGCTCAGAGTGACTACAACGCAGCCGTGCGTCGCGTGGAGCTGGAGTACAACCTTCAGGTGGCGATTTCGAACTTAGAAAAAGCACGTCAGGATTACGAAAAATGGAAAGATGGCCCATCTGCGGAGGATATTGCTGCCATTGAAGCGCGCATCGCGGCTGCTCAGGCTACCTTGAATTTAGCTCACCTGACTGCTCCATTTAGCGGCACGATTACTGAAGTAAAAATCAAAGCGGGCGATCAGGTTTCCCCCGGCAGTGTTGCCATCCGCATTGACGACCTCGCCAGTCTCTTAGTGGATGTGCGCATCTCTGAAGTGGATGTCAATCGCATCCGCGTCGGGCAAGATGCCAGCCTGGTTTTTGACGCTATTTTGAATAAAACCTATCAGGGAAAGGTCAAAGAAGTTTCGCCCGTCGGTACAGTTACCCAGGGAGTGGTTGATTTCATCGTAACCATAGAGTTGACCAATGCCGATCAAGACGTTAAACCGGGCATGACCGCGGCAGTCAATATTGTTGTCAACCAGCTTTCCGATGTCCTGTTAGTGCCGAATCGCGCCGTGCGTTTAAGTGGTGGAAAACGCATTGTCTATGTTTTGCGCGATGGGCAACATGTTGCGGTGCCAATTACCCTTGGCGCCTCCTCCGAAACCTACAGTGAGGTAATTGAGGGGGAGCTTAGGGTCGGAGATGAAGTAATTCTCAATCCGCCGACTGTTTTCGAGCAAAACGGACCTCCTCCGTGGGTTAACAACAATCGCTAAGGCTAAGGTTAAGTGATGAACGAATCTGAGATCGTGATCGATGCCCAAAATTTGACCAAAGTCTATAAGATGGGTGATGTGGAGGTGCACGCCCTGCGTGGCCTCTCGATGCAGGTGAAACGGGGCGAAGTTGTGGCAATCATGGGCCCCTCTGGATCGGGAAAATCTACCCTGATGAATATCATTGGATGCCTCGACCGACCGACTTCTGGTGAGTATATTTTAGATGGGAAACGCGTTTCTGATCTTAAGGACGATGAGCTGGCGCGCATCCGCAATCAGAAAGTAGGCTTTGTCTTTCAGAGCTTTAACCTGTTGCCACGCGCCACTGCTTTAGCTAATGTTGAGTTGCCCCTCCGCTATGCGGGCGGCAATGGCAATCGCCGTGAACGCGCCAAGCAGGCGCTGATCGCAGTGGGTCTAGAAGACCGCCTCTATCACCGTCCGAATGAATTATCGGGTGGACAACAACAACGCGTTGCCATCGCCCGTGCCCTGGTGAACAATCCGGCGATTGTCCTGGCAGATGAACCGACCGGTAACCTCGATAGCAAGTCGGGCGAGGAGATCATCCGTCTGCTTTTGAATCTCAATCAGGAACGGGGCGTTACCTTGCTCATCGTGACTCACGATCCAGATGTGGCTGCTCATGCGCAACGGATTATTCATATTAGAGATGGCAAAGTGGAGGATGTGCCATGAATTTAGCTGCCTCGTTTTTTGAAGCCTTAGAAAGTTTAGCCAGTAACAAATTGCGTTCGGGTTTGACCATCCTTGGCATCGTGATTGGGGTTGCAGCAGTGATTGCCATGATCTCCATCGGTCGCGGGGCGGAAAATTCGATCACTGGTTCGATTCAGGGCATTGGCACGAATTTGTTGTTTGTCTTTCGAGGTGGCAACGAAGACGTACGAAATCCCAAACCGCTTACTTTAGGGGATGCCAATGCCATCAACGACCCATTTCAGGCGCCGTCCGTAGCGAATGTTGCTCCAATGTTGATGGGCAACGGCAAGGTCAGCTATAACGGCGAAAGCGTGGTCACTTCAATTGAGGGAGTCACACCTTCCTTTGCCGAAGTGCGTAACTACCGCGTCACAGAAGGCGAGTTTATCGCCGAAGAGCATATTCTGGGGCGTTCGTCGGTGGCCTTGCTCGGTCCAGATGTGGCCAAAAAACTCTTTGGACGGAAAGAGGGCCTGGTAGGCGAGACGGTGCGCATCGAAGGGCAACCGTTTCGCGTCATGGGCGTTTTGGAATCGAAAGGCGGTTCTTCGTTCTCCAACCAGGATGATCGCGTCCTGGTCCCCTTTACTACGGCTCAGGCACGCTTAATTCGACGGAGCACACCCGATCAGGTCGATCTGCTCATGGTGCAGGCTATAAGTGCGCAAGCGGTGCCACAAGCCGCCGAAGAAATTGCCCAGATTTTACGCTATCGCCATAAGACAGAAATTGGCGCTGATGATTTTACCATCCTGACCCAACAGGATTTTCTGGATACGGCGCGCACCATTACAAATATCCTGACCATCTTTCTGGGCGGCATTGCAGCCATCTCGCTTCTGGTGGGTGGGATTGGCATTATGAACATCATGCTGGTTTCGGTAACCGAGAGAACGCGCGAAATCGGCTTGCGCAAGGCGTTGGGAGCGCGGCGAATCGATATTCTGGTGCAATTTCTGACCGAGTCGATTGTCCTCAGCTTGTTTGGTGGGCTGGTGGGCATTGGCCTGGGCTGGTTGATTTCTTACGTGGTTGGGCAAATTGCAGCCGCTAACAATGCGGACATCAACCCAGCCATCGGTTTGGACACCATTTTACTGGCAACCCTCTTTTCGACCGCAGTTGGGTTGTTCTTCGGGTTATACCCGGCCAACCGCGCTGCCAGCCTGGAGCCAGTGGAAGCGTTGCGCTACGAGTAGCGTTTAGCGTTCGGCAATCCGTGCGAATGCCTGGACAAGGCGATTACAGGCTTCTTCAAGGACAGGACGCGGGCAGGCAAAGTTCCAACGGATAAAGCCTTCCCCTTCTTTTCCAAAAGCTTTTCCATCATTAAAGGCAACTTTTGCCTCTTTGAGGAAAAAGCTATAGGGGTCACTGGGTAGGCTTAGAGGACGGCAATCCAGCCACGCTAGATAAGTGCCTTCTGGACAGGTATGTGGCACCTGGGGGAGATGTTCCTGGATCCATTGCAGGAGAAAATTTCGGTTTGCTTGTAGATATTGCAATACTTCCTTCAGCCAACTCTCACCTTCGCGATAGGCTGCCAGCGCTGCTACCCATCCCAAGGCGTTGATCCAACTGGTTAAGCCTTGACTGGCTGCTTCTAAGCGTTTCCGCCACTCCCGGTTTGGGACGATGGCAAAGGAAAACTGTAATCCGGGCATGTTGAAGGTTTTGCTAGGCGCCATCAAGGTAATCGTATTCTGCGCAATTTCAGGGTCAAGGGAGGCAATGGGAATATGCCGGTTGGGCGCAAAGATCAGATCGCCATGAATTTCATCTGAGCAAATTGTCACGCCATGACGCAGACAAATCTCTGCCAGGCGCTCGAGTTCTGAGCGGGTAAAGACCCGCCCGGTTGGGTTGTGTGGATTACAGAGAAGAAACAAGCGGGTATCATCGCCGATAATGTGCTCGAAATGGTCGAAATCGATTTCATAATGCAAAATCCCTGCTTCATTCGAGTGCGGAATCAGGGGATTGTCAACGCGACACATGGCGGCATTGGCTGCTGCGCTTAAAATCGGCGGATAAACTGGCGGTTGCACAATGAGACTGCTACCAGCTCCTCCCAAAGCGTGCGCAACCAGATTAAATCCAACAACCACGCCGGGCAAAAAGTAAAGCTCTTCGGGTTGGATTTGCCAGTCATAGAGGCGTGCCATTCTTTCCACCAAAACTTGGCGCAACTCGCTGCGTTGATTGGATTCGTTATGCAAGCCGCTGGGGTAGCCGAAAATGCCATGTTCGACCGCCTGATGCAAGGCGTCAATGACAGCCTGCGGCGAACGAAAATCCATGTCGGCAACCCACATCGGCAAGACATCTTCGGGATAAGTATCCCACTTCAAACTGTTTGTGGCGCGACGCGGGATGATCTGATCAAAGGTATTCGTCAAGAGAACCTCCAAGGCTAGGCGGATTTCGGTTGAGTCTCCTGCACTACCCATTCCAAATACTCGGTGTTCCCCGTTAAGATGGGCAAAGCGAGGATTTCTGCCACCTGGTAGGGGTGATGGGATTTTACAAAGGGGATAAAGCGCTCTTCAAAACCCTGACGGCGGGTTTTGACCATCAACAAGGTTTCTGAATCAGACTGAATTTCACCTTGCCACCAGTACAGGGAATGCACGTTGCGGATAAGATTGACGCACGCAGCCAGGCGCTCTTGTAACAGTTGACGTGCCAACTGCTCGGCGACCTCGGGCGAAGGGGCAGTTATCAGGACGAGAATCAGGTCGGATGGTGAGGCGGTCATGGTTAAGTTCTCCAATCGGGGATTAGGTGAGCTCGATTATAAACCCAAATACCGACCGCAAGCTATCGCCAGCCCATGCCACAGAGCTGAAAAGGAGGGTGGTTAATATCTAACGAGAAGCGCGAACGAAAGTGTTTGCCCTTCCCGCCTTTGCCCCGGCAAGCAAACCTGATCGAGATGGCGGATGTTTTGCTCCGCCATCCAGTATCAGGGGTTACTACAGGCCGGCTGTTTCTGCCATAGCGTCCCAAAAACTCAATTCATATTCAAGCAGCAAGCGGGCAGTTTCTTGCATTTGGGCAGCTGACTCGCCCCGCTCAAGAGCAGCCTGAATGTATGGGCTGACCCTCGCATCAGTTTCTTCATAGTTTTGATAAATTTTGAAAAAATGAGCTTGATCAGACGTGAGTTTGTATTTTGAACGCAAGGCTCGGTAAACTCGCAGACTATTTTGAATCCATACTTCCGCATCGAAGCGAAAGGCCAAGATCAGGTCAGCGTCGCAACCATACAGGCAGACATAGGCAATGAAATGGCTGAACGCTGTCGCTTTTGCCAGTTTCGGGGTTTGTGGTAACTGATCTCTGGAGAGTCCCACTGCCTCTGCAAAGGCGGCGATTCGCTCGCGCACGACAAATTCGGCTTGCAGAAACTCATTGAGTATCGTACGGCTGGGTAAGTGACCATATCTACTCACAATGATGGCAATGTTGCGTAGGCCGCTGGTGACGATATGGTATTGTTGGGCAGCAAACGTTTGTAAGGTGGTAAGGGGGATTTGTTTCGCATCTAGTGCATCTAAGAAGCGATGATGGGTAATTTGATCCATTATCGGGGTGAGCTGAAGGCGTGTTTGCTCAATCAGCTCAAGAGCAGCTTGTTGGTTGGAATCATTGGCGTTCATCTGAGACCTCCGTTATGAATTGAGAAAATAAAACACCCTCTGCCGGAGAGGGTGTTTAAGAACGACGTAATATTTTGCGCACTCCCTACGCCGGCATTATCCGGATCAGGTTCTGCGGGTCGAGGACTACGGTCCTCCTCTCAGCCTGGCTTACCCAAGCTCCCCGTTCAATTGTTCAGGCAAACAATACCTGATATCTCTAAATTTGTCAAGAGGAAGTTCGCCAAATCGGTTGTCCGATCTTGGCTTTGCTGATCGATTACTTGCCTTGACGAACCTGCTGCTCCATTCTGCCAAGGATAAATTTATCTCGTTGGCGCTTCCAACCCATGGGCTTCGAGCAGAGCAACGTCTTGCAGCAAGTGATCGGTTTTGCCGTCGGCAATGATGCGCCCTTGATCCATGATAATCATGCGCGGGAACAGTTCTTGGACGAGATGCATGTCGTGAGTGGAGATCAGCATGGTCATGTTTAGCTCAGCCAACAGGTGAATCAGATTTCGCCTGGCGCGCGGATCTAAGCCGGCAGTTGGTTCATCCAGAACCAGCACCTCAGGTTGCATCGAAAGCACTGTGGCAATGGCAATGCGTTTTTTTTCTCCTACACTCAAATGATGCGAAACGCGTTTGGCATACGCCTCCATGTGAACCGCTTGCAAAGCTATCTGAACGCGCCGTTCGACCTCGTCTAGCGGTAAACCCTGATAGAGCGGCCCAAAGGCGACATCGTCATACACTGTAGGGGAGAAGAGTTGGTCGTCGGGGTTTTGAAAGACCAGTCCTACCATCCCGCGCACCTTGGGGAGGTTTTTTCTGTCGCTTAAATCCAATCCACAAACACGCACCTCTCCATCTCCTTGCAAGATGCCGTTCAAGTGCAGGAGCAGGGTGGATTTGCCGGCTCCATTCGGCCCTACCAGGGCTGCTTTTTCGCCTGGGGAAATGATGAGGTTGACCTGATCCAGAGCCGGATGACCATCGGGGTAGCGAAAAGAAAGATTGCGGACCTCAATCGAGTGATGCACGATTTACCTCAACAGAAGCAAAAGTTGACCGAAAGCCAGGATCAGCAAAAATAAGGCAATCCCGCTCAGCAAAGATAGCCATTGCGCTCGCGTGAGAGGAGAGAGAGGTTTTAAGCGAACCTCTCCATCATAGCCACGCGCCAGCATTGCCAGATAGATGCGGTCAGAGCGTTCAAAGGCGCGCAAGAAAAGACTCCCGGCCATGCTGCCGGTCACCTGCGCCCGCCAGACCACAGTGCGACCGGTGCGGTAATTGCTCAGAGGGTGTTGACTGCTCCGCGCCGACCGCGCTCGCATCAGTCGCAAGGCTTCATCGACAAGGACAAACAGGTATCGCCACATCAATCCAAACACAGCCACCAATAAGCGTGGCAGTTTTAAAGCCCGCATGGCTTGCAGGAGGTCTGGAAAAGGCGTTGAAACGGTCAGCAAAATAGCCACCTGAACCGAAAGCCATGACTTGAGGGCAATGCTAAGCAAGCGGATCAAACCTTCGCTTGAGATGCGCAGAGCAATCTCCCCCACGGAGAATTTAGCTAGAATGTTTCCTGGCACAGAAAATGGTAAGGGCAAGGCGGCCAGGACAAAAGGCAGGGCGAAAAACGCCCGGCGGAGAAAAAATTTGATCGACAGTTCGCTCAAGAGTTCAGCAGAGATCAATAATGCAAACAGTAAGATATAGGCTGCCCAAGCGCCAACTGGTGTTAGAGAGGTGGTCAGAATAAAAGCAACCGCTAAGACGAGCTTCACTCGTCCGTCCATGGCGTGAATGAGGCTTTGGCGAGGTTGATAGGGGTCGAGAAAATGGACGTGCATAATCGATTCAACTCAAAAGCAAGAACTCAGGCTCTCTCAGCGAATTATACGTTGAGAGAACCTGAGTTGGGGGGTGAAATTTGTTTGGGTCAGGCTGCCTGGCGTTTGCGGCGGGCGTAGCCAATCGCCAAAGCCACCCCAAAGACGATTAGCGTGCCAATGATTCCAGCCAGGATGGTTGCCAGGGCTTCGTTGGAAACGCCTGGAAATACATAGTCAGGGATGATCTCATAGAGCGGCCCTTGAGCGGTCTCGATGAAGCCGTGTTCCTCAGCGACCCATTCCAGACCATCGGGATAGGCTGAGGCAAGGGGAGAAAAGACAGCTAATAGGAGAGCGATTGCCAATCCTACACCCCACACCAATGTGCCTTGTTTTGCCGAGCTATCGCCAGCGGTGATCAAATCACGGCGAGTCGCAAAGAGGAATGCCAGTGCGCCTAGTGTAATTAATCCCTCCCCAATTCCGATCAGGGCGTGAATGCTGCCCATCGCAGGGATGGCAACATTGGCTGGAGAGGTGCCAGAGGCGGCTAATTGGAACGCACAAGCCAGCGCCGCCAGCTCAATGGAAGCCCAGGCGGCGATAAATCCACCCACAAAGATGCCCCACTGTCTTCCCCCGCTCATTCGGTAGATGGTTCGATAGACCATGTAGGCAACGGCAACGCCAACAATCGCCATGTTGAATAAGTTTGCTCCCAAGACAACTAGGCCGCCGTCTTGAAAGATCAAGGCTTGAATAGCTACTACACTGGTCATGACGATCACCGCTGCCCAGGGACCGAGTAGGATCGTTGCCAGAGCCGCTCCAAGCAGGTGTCCCGATGTGCCCCCGACGACGGTGAAGTTCAACATCTGTGCGGCAAAGATTGCTGCAGCCAGAACGCCCATGAACGGCACTTGTCGTTCACCCAGTTCGTTCCCGACTCGCTTGAGGGAGTAGGCAATCACAGCAATACTAACAATCCACAAGATGAGCGAAACCCCGGTGGAGAGGAAACCATCGGGAATGTGCATGGGAGTTGGAGAAAAGACCATTTTGACCTCCTTTTGATTCAGCTAAATGGATTGCGAACAATCGTGGCAGAGCCCACTGAAGGTGAGGTGTTCCACCTCTACTTCAAAGCCATAAGTTTTCTTTAAGTGCTCCAAAAACGGTTGCAAGCCTTCGTACTCGGCCGGGTAGGTGCGGCCACATTTTCGGCAAATCAAATGCAGGTGACGGCTGTGTTGACGGGTGGCATAGAGGAATTTGCCCTCCTTGCCTACCAGGCGGGTGGCATACCCTTGTTCAACCAGTAAATCCAGGGTGCGATAGACGGTGGCTAAGTTGATGGTTTTACTGCGCGGTTGCAGACGTTGGTGGAGTTCTTCAGCCGATAAATGCGCATCGCTGTGGGCAAGGGTTTCGATGATGATCTCGCGCTGCGGTGTGATGCGAAACCCCAACTGACGCAGGGAATGGATGGTGGTATGGCAATGAGACATTGCAAAACTCTGTAGCTGCAAATATTTGCAACAAGTATTCTATCATAAAATCTGTTTTTTTGAAATTGTCTGCGGGTGATTTTTTGAGTTTCTTCATAATTACCTGCCACCAAAGGCTGGGCTGTTAATTTGCTGAGAAAACCGTCCGCGAATGGGCTACGAATGAACGAATGAGAGCGCTATTCGTGCATTCGCAAGAACTTCGCGGACGGTCCACCCAGCCAAATAGAGCGTATGGTAGTTAATTGTCTTCGGGATGTTTTTTTGCCTATCCCAAACAGATGGATTTCTCGGTTCGTTAGTTCCTTATCGAATGAGGATGCGTGAATCGAACCAAACGGTTACCGATGGGGCGGTGCAGTAAGGTGGGGTTGAAGTACCTTAATCAAGCGATCTTTTGGTTGATAACCGCTCAGACGTTCTACCACTTTACCGCCTTGAAACAAAATCAAGGTTGGCACACCCATCACGTTATATTGCATGGCAAGTTCGGGATTTTGATCCACATCCACTTTGAGTATACGCACCTGACCAGCCCATAGGTCGGCAAGGTCTTTGAGGATGGGTTCTAACATTTTACAGGGTGCACACCAAACCGCTGTAAAATCCACCAAGATCGAAGCGGTCGCCTTGAGCACCTGGTTCTCGAACGCATCGCTATTAATGTGTTCTAATTCAGCCATACCATCCCTTATTTCGCGCTGTAAACTTCCCGCTTGAGTTCTGCCACGTAGGGTAAGGTGCGAAAACGGTCAGCGTAATCCAAGCCATAACCGACCACCCACACATCGGGAATGGTAAAACCGAGGTAGTCTATGGTGACATCGATACCATTGCGTTGTTTGCGTACCAGGACACAGGTGCGTAAAGAAGCTGGTTTGCGGTTGTTGATGAGGTGGGTGAGATAGTTCAAGGTATGGCCGGAGTCAACTATATCCTCGACAATCAAGACGTGCTGTCCTTCGAGTGGTTCACGCACATCCATGATGATTCGCACCGCTCCCGATACGGTTGTTTTTCCATAACTGGAGAGAGCCATGAAGTCCACCGCATGGGGGATGGTCAGGTGACGGGTGAGATCTGCAAGAAATATAAAAGCGCCCTTTAAGATGCCGATAATATACAGTCGTTCAACGGATGCATAATCCTGATTGATTTGCTGGGCGAGTTCAGCAACCCGTTGTTCGATTTGCTCTTGGGTGACGAGAACTCGCTCGATTTCAGGTGGAATTGGATACACCATTACACTCCTAACACAAAATGTCCTTGTCTCAAGGCGAAGCGGATTATAACAAATTAATTGTTATTACCTACAACAGGTTTTACTTAGCAGGGCCCACCGTCTACGAATTTTTCACGAATAGTGCTGTCATTCGTTTATTCGTGGTTCATTCGTGGACGGTTTTCTCAACAGATCATCAACACTCCTTGCGGTAATAGGTTGTTACAATTAATCTATCTGGAATGCCTTTCATGAGGAACAAAACAGTCTCAGGTTATAATACCAGAAACATCCCTTGGGTATCTTCCGGAGGCTTTCGATGAAAAAATTAATCAATCATCCTGAGAATGTGGTGCGCGAGGAACTGGAGGGAATTGCCTTAGCCCACGCGGACCTGGTCAAGGTTCATTTCGACCCCAATTTTATCTACCGCGCCGATTCTCCCCGGCCGGGGAAAGTGGCGATTATCTCAGGGGGAGGCTCAGGACACGAACCCATGCACGGCGGTTTTGTAGGCTATGGCATGTTAGATGCTGCCTGTCCCGGAGCAGTTTTCACTTCACCAACTCCTGACCAGATGCTGGAAGCTGCAAAGGTCGTCCATAGTGGCAAGGGCGTCCTGTTCATCGTCAAGAATTACACCGGAGATGTGATGAACTTTGAGATGGCGGCTGATCTGGCGATGGCAGAAGGAATCGAAGTGCAAAGCGTCATCATCGATGATGATGTGGCGGTCGAGAACAGCCTGTATACGGCTGGACGGCGGGGGGTTGGGACAACTGTATTGGCCGAGAAGATTTGTGGCGGTGCAGCCGAAGCCGGCTATCCCCTTGCCCAATTAGCCGACCTGTGCCGCAAGGTGAATGGCTGGGGGCGCAGTATGGGAATGGCATTGACTTCCTGTACGGTACCCCATGTCGGTAAACCAACTTTTGACTTGCCCGATGATCAGATGGAAATCGGCATTGGCATTCATGGGGAGCCTGGTCGGACACGTCTGCCGCTCAAAAGCGCCGATGAAATCGTTGAGATGTTAATGGAGCCTATCCTGAGCGATATCCCCTTTAAAGCCGGCGATGAGATCTTGCTCTTTGTGAACAGCATGGGTGGCACACCGCTGATCGAGTTGTACATTGCTTATCGCCAGGCACATCGGATTGCCGAGCAACATGGGTTAAAAGTAGTGCGGAACTTGATTGGCCCCTATATCACCAGCCTGGAGATGGCGGGCTGCTCCATCACCGTGCTGAAGATGGATGAGGAACTGCAGCGCTTTTGGGATGCGCCGGTAAGAACCCCAGCGCTGAAATGGGGATGACTTCAAGGCAAATAACGGAAAGGAGATAACATGAAGTGGCAAGCCTGGCTTTCTTTGTGGTCGGTTTTGCTTGTAGTGCTTGCTACAGGCTTGAGTTCAACTTCCTGGGCTTTCTCTACCGTGCAGGGGGAACAGCCTGCGCCCGTTCGCCAAACCATCCAGGGAACTGCGAATCTAGCCGTGACTTTTAACATTGATGTTGAAAAGGAGCGCAAACACATCAGCCCCTGGATTTACAGCAGCAATCGCCTACCCAGTGATTCTGGCATTATGGTTTCGGCACGCCTGGGCGGCAATCGCTGGACAGGCTATAACTGGGAGAATAACGCCTCCAATGCCGGCAATGATTGGAATCACTCCAGCGATGACTTTTTATGTTGGGCATTGTCTTGCAGTGACTGGAATCAACCCGCGGCGGCTTTGCACACCTTCATTAACCGCGTTGCCGCGAAAAACGGCAAATATGTGCTCCTCACCCTGCCCATGGCGGGGTATGTGGCAGCCGATAAAAATGGTGCGGTGTTGTCAGGTGAAACAGCGCCATCGGCCCGCTGGAGAGAGCTGAAGTATCAGAAAGACGCCCCTTTTAGTTACCCACCCAACCTGAATGACCAGGTGGTGTATGTTGATGAGCTGGTTGATCATCTGGTCAAAACCTATGGGCCGGCTGCTGAAGCTCAGGTGCGGCGCGGTTACTCTCTGGATAATGAGCCGGATTTGTGGGGGCACACCCATCCACGCCTGCACCCTGGCAAGACGACCGTGGCAGAATTGATCCAGAAAAGCGCCGATCTGGCACAAGCTGTCAAGGCGGTAGACCCGCAGGCAGAGATTTTTGCTCCGGTGCATTACGGCTTTTGGGGAATGAAGACTCTACAAGATGCGCCGGATTGGGGACAACATAGCTCAACTTACGATTGGTTTGTTGATCTTTATCTGGATCAGATGCGCGTTCGCTCGCAACAGAGCGGCAGGCGCTTGCTGGACGTGTTTGATGTTCACTGGTATCCGGAGGCGCAAGGTTGCGGCACGCGTATCGTCGGCAGTGGCGTCGGCAATGCCTGTGTTCAGCAGGCCAGGATGCAGGCCCCACGCTCGTTTTGGGACAAGGACTATACGGAAGACTCCTGGATTGGAACCTGGTATAAGGCGTATTTGCCTCTTTTGCCGCGATTGCAATTCTCGATTCAAACTTATTATACCGACACCAAACTGGCAATTACGGAGTTTAGCTTTGGAGCCGAAAATCACATCTCCGGCGGGGTGGCCATAGCCGATGTGTTGGGGATTTTTGGCAAGTATGGTGTCTATTTTGCTTCGTTTTATCCGCTGGAGGAGAACTCAGACTATGTTTGGGCCGCCTATCGGCTGTACCGCAATGCTGATGGCAATGGCCTTGCCTTTGGGAATATTAGCGTTCAGGCAACAACCAGCAACGTGGAATTTGCGCCGGTTTATGCCGCTATCCACAATCTGGATATCACCCGTTTGCATCTCATTGTCATCAACCGCCATCTCAGCCAGTCCATTGCAGGTAATTTTGTGATTCGCAGCCCGCTTCAGTACCAGCGCGTTCGGGGTTGGGGATTTGATCAGAGCAGTGCTGCCATCCGCCCTCTCTTTGACCTCAAGCAAATTCAAAATAATGCCTTCACTTATCAGGTGCCACCCTTAACTGTAGCGCATTTCGTTATTGAGGGCGATGCTGCCGTTTCACTCCATGACTTGTTCTTACCGGCTGTGGTGAACGGAAAGTAACCGCCAAAAATCGGGAGCCGCTGAATGAACATTTTCCTAACTAATCTGCAGATAACCTCTCAACCATTATCAGGGACAAAGAGAAGATGTTGACGACAGCCGATTTCTTACATTGGATTGAACGCTGTGCCCAAGTGATTGCTGCCAAGCGGGATTATTTAGTCGAGCTGGATGCCGCTATCGGGGATGCCGACCATGGGGCAAATATGGATCGCGGCTTTCAGGCTGTGTTGCAGAAGTTAGCTCAGGAGAACCCAACCGATTGTGGGGCGTTACTCAAAATGGTTGCTATGACGCTGATTTCAACCGTCGGGGGCGCGGCCGGGCCTCTCTATGGTACGTTTTTTCTGCAGATGGGGACGAAACTGGCCGGCAAGGCAGACGTTTCGGCTGAGGAATGGGCGATGGCGTTGGAGGCGGCCGTGCAGGGAGTGCAACAACGAGGCAAAGCAGAACCCGGCGATAAGACCATGCTGGATGCTTTGGGGCCGGCTGTGGTTGCGCTGCGCAATTCGCTGGCAAATGGCACAGCTTTTCCGGAAGCCCTTGAGATAGCTGCCCGGGCGGCTGAGCAAGGAATGAAAGACACGATTCCCCGCGTTGCTAGGAAAGGGCGGGCGAGCTATCTGGGCGAACGGAGTGTCGGTCATCAAGACCCCGGTGCAACTTCCGCCTATTACCTGCTCCAGGCGGCTGCAGACACCTGGTCGGAGAGCAGCTAAGAAGTTTTTTGAGGAGCGCAAAAATCCTTGATTGGTTTGGTAGTGGTTTCGCATAGCCGTAAAATAGCAGAAGGACTGGTGCAACTGATTCGTCAGGTTGCGCCTGCCGAAGCCGCAATTGCCATTGCCGCAGGTGTTGGGAAGGATCATCAAGAGGTTGGCACGGACGCGTTCGAAATTGTCGAAGCCATTCGTTCGGTATTTTCCGAGGCCGGGGTGCTGGTGCTTATGGACCTTGGCAGCGCGGTTTTGAGCGCTGAACTTGCTCTGGATTTTATGAGCGAAGAAGAACGTCAGAAGGTGTGCCTTTGCCCGGCGGCGCTGGTCGAAGGGGCACTTGCCGCGGCAGCCCAATTAACTCTGACCAATGATTTGACGCGGATTTGCGAAGAAGCCCAACGGGCGTTGCTTCCCAAGCAGTCCCAGCTTGGGTTCTCACTCGAAACTCCCTACTCATCGCAGACTTTCAATGTCGAATCGACTCAGGGAGAGAGACTTTCAATTGTTTTGTCTCTGGAGAACCCGCATGGCCTTCATGCCCGACCAGCTACCCAACTGATTCAGACGGTTGCCCAGTATGAGGCTCAGGTCTGGATTGCCAACCTTGACCGTCACACAGAAGCTGTAGAAGCTGTGAGCTTGAACGCCTTGCTTGCCCTTGAGGCATCTCAAGGACAACGCTTGCAGATCACGGCCTGCGGCCGGCAAGCTGCGGACGTCCTGAAAGCCTTGCAAACCTTAATCGCCGGGTGGAGCAAAGCGACTACCGAAGAGAGGCCCTCGCTGTCTTTAGGGGTAGCAAGGACTGAATTGCCCGGCCAAACTGAGCAAGAGCAGAACACGCTTGACGCGATTCCGATTGCGGAGGGTACTGCTGTGGCTCGGCTGGTCTTTTGGCGACCTTCTCTGGTTGAGTCTGGCTTTATTTCCGCCCTCTCTCCGGATGAAGAATGGCAACGTCTGCAAACGGCACTTCAGCAGGTGGAGGGCGACCTGCAAGTGCGCTATGAGCGTCTCAAAGGTCGGCTTGGAGAGGACCGAGCGGCGATTTTTCAGGCCCAACAACTCTTCTTGCGTGATCCCCACTTAATGGAACGCGCTCGCCGACTTCTTCTGGAGAGCAAAGTGAGCGCCTTTCAGGCCTGGAAAGAGGCTTGTGAGCAAATTGCAAATTCTCTCCAGCAGGCTGCTGACCCTTATTTACGCCAGCGCGCTTTGGATATTCTGGATATCTCCAGGCTGGTTTTGGCACGTCTTAGCAGGAACGAAGGAGAGAAAATTCACCTTACGGAGGCTGCCATCTTAGCCGCTGAGGCGTTAACTCCCAATCAGGTTGCCGAGCTTGATCCGCAAATGGTGCGCGGTGTGATTTTGACTGGAGGGGGCGCTACCTCTCACAGCGCGATTTTGTTGCGTGGTTTGGGGATCCCTGCGATTGGGGGGGTGGATGTCTATGCACTGGGTTTGAGCGATGGCGATTGGGTCGGGATGGATGGCGCTAGCGGCAGGCTTTGGCTGAGGCCAACGCCTGAATTGAGAGCAGAAATGGAAGAGAAGGCTCAGCAGTGGAAACGCGCTCGCCGCAACCTCTTGCAAAAGGCTCAACAACCTGCTCAAACCAGGGATGGCTTTCATATTGAAATGCTGGCAAATGTTAGCAGTCTGGTTGAAGGTCGTCTTGCCGCCGAGAGCGGCGCAGAGGGTATTGGCGTTTTGCGCACCGAATTTTTATATCAAAATCGCTCTGACCCACCCTCGGAGCTGGAACAGGTTCAGGTCTATCGTCAGCTTGCCGAAGCCCTCAAACCCCATGTGGTGGTTGTGCGCACCCTGGATGTTGGCGGGGATAAATTGCCGGCTTACCTCTCTCTGCCGGCTGAAGCCAACCCTTACCTGGGCTTGCGCGGTATCCGGGTGAGCCTGCGCTACCCGGAGCTGTTTTTAACCCAAATCCGAGCAATTTTGCGCGTCGCCGAAAAATATCCAATTCATCTATTGCTACCGATGATCGCAACCCTTGAGGAATTCGAGCAGGTTAAGCAATTCCTGGTTCAAGCGCACGAAGAGCTCTCCCTGGAGGGTGTGCCTCATCGCTATCCGATCCCCATCGGTATCATGGTTGAAACGCCCGCCGCGGTGATCCTTGCGCCTCAGTTTGCCGGGCAAGTGGAGTTTTTCAGTGTGGGCACGAACGATCTCACGCAATATACCCTTGCAGCAGAGCGCGGCAATCCTGCCCTAAGTGCCTATGACGATGCTCTGCACCCCGCAATTTTGCGCCAGATTCAACAAGTCATCGAGGCAGCTCATGGACGGGGAAAGCGGGTGGCTGTGTGCGGGGAAGTGGCGGGTGAAACCGAAGCGTTGCCGATCCTGGTGGGTTTGGAGACGGATGAGTTGAGTATGAACCCCAATATCCTGCCGCAGCAGAAAGCCAATTTAAGGAAGATCGATTGCAGTGCAGCACGTTCCCTGGCGCAGCAAGCGTTAAAATGTTGCAACGCCATTCAGGTGCGTGAACTGGCGCGCAGTTTTCTGGCTGAGATCGGTGAAGGATGAGGTGGATGTTTACCCTGCTCTGTTGAGCGACTTGCGGCGTTGCATGTGCTACTGCTGCCGAATTTGGCGTACTTTGTTCATAAAAGCGCGCACGCGTTCTCCATCCACTTCGTTCCAAATATACCCATCCCGCTTGAAGGTCGTGCCGACAACAGCCCCGTCGGCGATCTTTAACTGAAGGTCGATATTCTCCAGGCGCACGCCGGTGTTGGCAAACACAGGAGTGTCTGTTACCGCTTCTTTGACCCGTTGGAGCACGGTGGTTGATGCTTCCACCCCGGCGGTCAAACCTGAAACCAGCAAAGCATCTGGTTGACAATTGAAAACCGTAGAACGGGCAATATCGGCAATATCTCGCCCGCCGAGGTAAGCTGCAGCTTCTGGGACAATGTTGAAAAGCAACTTTATCTCCTTGCCTCCTAGTCGATGGAGATGGCGCACCGTTGCGCCGGCGTTGGTGTTCCACAAACCGAAATCCGATCCATAAACACCGCTAAAAATTTCGCGGATAAACTTTGCTCCGGTGGCGATGGCTAAGTCAACGGACGCTTCTGCATCCCACAGCACGTTAACTCCAAAAGGAACGCGAATCTGGCTCTTTAATTCGCCAATGATGCGCGCCATGGCAACCGCGGTAATGCGTTCGGTTTTGGTCATGTAGGGGATGCTGGCTTCGTTGGAGAACATCACCGCATCGACGCCGCCGTCTTGTAGCGCTTTGAGATCGGCCGCGGCGCGCTCGATGACGTAATCCATTCCTTTTTGGGGATCGAAGGAGGGATCGCCGGGTAAAGCAATCAAATGGCACATGGCGATAATCGGTTTGGAAGTGCCAAAGAGTTCTTCAAGCCATGACATGGGTGGGCTCCTTTTGCCAAGAGATAGAAGGTTGATTGCGATAGAATTTGATTGAATTGTATAAAAATTTTGTTCAAATGTCAATAATAAGATTGTGAAAATGTTAATATAAATCAATAAAAAACCACATTAACTTGACAAACAAACAGATTTATTATAATATATAAACAATTCCAAACATAGGAAACAGCCATGAGTGGTTACCTATCCGAAGAGCGCCATCAGATCATCCTTGAAACCCTGGAGGCGCGCGGTTCGATCACGGTAAACGAGATGGTTGAGCGCTTTGGCGTATCCGAGATGACCATCCGCCGCGATCTGGATGCTCTGGAGCGCCGGGGACTGCTTCGGCGCGTTCATGGCGGTGCGGTCTTGGATCGGGGGCGCAGCTATGAACCTCCGTTTGTGGCGCGAGCGGTCGAAAACCTGAGCGCCAAACAGCAAATTGCTAAAGCCGCGGTAGCGCTGATTGAAAATGGGGATAGCATTATCCTCGATGTTGGCACAACCACTTATGAGATTGCCCGTCAATTGGTGGATAAGCAAAATCTGACCGTAATCACCCCGTGCTTACAAATTGCCACCTTATTAGCCGAAAATCCGAACATTCGTCTCATCCTGACCGGCGGGATTGTCCGCCCAACGGAACTCTCCATGGTCGGGCATCTGGCAGAGCGTGCTTTGCGCGATTTCTACGTGGACAAACTATTTCTTGGCGCCGCCGGGGTGGATTTAGAAGCTGGCTTGACCGAATACAACCTGGAAGACACGCTTGTCAAACAGGTCATGATCAAGAACGCCAAGCGGGTCATTCTGGTTGCCGATGCCAGCAAATTCGGGCGAATTGCCTTCACCGCCATTGCGCC
>DAOTZA010000188.1:0-1736 GCA_034434515.1 Anaerolineales bacterium
CCGGCGACCAAGCAAAATGCGATCCGAAAGCTCCATCAGCCGCTTCTTCATGTTCTTGCGCACTTTGGTGATCAGGCGCAGATTGAACCAGTCCCACAAAGTGCGCCGCAACGTTTCGGAGAGATAGCCTTTGTCGCCAAAGAGCTTGCCAAACAACTGCTTGACCAGCCGCAAAACCGGTTTGCGGTCATCCACATTGCCGGGCGTGAGGCAGAAAGCCAAGATTTCACCCCGCTCATTGACCACCAGATGCAATTTGAAGCCAAAAAACCCGCCGCTCGAAGTTTGACCGCCTTGCGCCAGCGCAGCAAAAACCTGGTGAGCGTGAATGCGTTGGTTGCTACAGACCGCTAAAGCGGTGGAGTCGATGAACGAGATGCCCGTACACTTCCCCAGACAACAGTAGCGCAGGTAGATGACCAGCGGAACAAAAGCGGACGGGATGTACTCCACAAAACGAGTATAGCTGACTAGGTTGGGAAACTCTGCTTGCCAATGCTTGCAAACGTGCTCGGTGTAATAGGCTTTGAAGTTTCGATAGTGGGATTGGTGGAAAGCAATCAAGATGGTCATGATGTCACCGATGGACAGGGAACGAGCCCGTTGGCAAGCCGGTGGCATTCCCAGTGGGGCAGAAATGCTTTGCAAAAATCATCGACAGCACAGAATAATTCGAGTAAACTATCCATTGAGGGTCTCCTGAGGTGTAAATTTGTTTTTTTCAGTGACATAAGTTTACTACTTTTTGGAGACCCTCGCCTTATCCCGAACTCACGTTAAATTATTTTTGGGAATTTACATGAGTGTTTATATTCGATCATTGAACAAAAAAAATAAGGAAGAGCAGACATTATGGATGATATTCTACTGAATATTTACCAAGAGGCTAACGAGCATTTGCGAACAAGTGATAATAAGCGCGATCAAATCATCGCCTTTTATTTCGTTATACTTGGATTATTGTTTAGTTCTTTTGACAAGATAAATAAACTCCCATGTACAATACAAATATTCTTTTATTTGATAATTGGACTTTTTGGTTGCTTATTAGCATTTATAGTGCATAAATTTCGTTTCTGGCATATTATTTATGTAAATACCGCAGTTGTCATACAAAATCTTGCATTATCCAAGATTCAACCAAGCGAGAGCAATGTAAAAGAGATTTGGGATGTGTATCAGGAAAGCATTATGAAAACACGACATCGCCTAAATATAGAAAACTTAACCCTCATTGCTTTCTTGTTGGTTACTTTCATACCTTTTGACTTCCTCATTTATCTCCTAATACCAAACCTTTGGTTGATAGTACTTGTCCATGTCATTTTGATGGTGTTCATTTACCTGGTATGTTATTATGATTTGGAGGGAATGTTATCAAGAGGCTATAAAGCGAGTTGGATGTTGAAATTAGACTTAATACAAATAGCTGAAAATGAGAAAAACCCTGGTTAAGTATAAACGGAATGAAATTCATGGAAGCTGGCAACGATTACAATCTCACTTACATGGCGTCCAGCAACATAGCTCTGGCCATCATTACTTCAAGTATTTTCTACTGTCTAAGTATCTAATCGGTTTCCCTCCCCCAAGCGGTTGAGCAGGCGGCGGCGTTTCCAGCGCAGGTAGGGAGCTGCCAGTCTGCGCAGCCAGCTTTTCCAAACGATGATGGCAAAGGAGCTGCCGCCATCGCGGTAGTGAACCCGTAACATCTCAGGCCAACAGCGTTCGTCGGC
>DAOTZA010000189.1:0-7104 GCA_034434515.1 Anaerolineales bacterium
CTGGCGTACAAAATGCTGGTGTTGTCGTGGGAACTGAACGAGGAGGCCCGCCTGGGGCTGACGTACAAACAGTTCGCCAAATACGCCCTGATGAAACTGGGCATCGAGACCGACATCACCCGCTTCGTGCGCAAGAACGTCCCGCGCCGGGTGGCGCCCAGGGATGAGGTCCTGGCGCGGATGAAGGAACTGGGTCTCTCCCTCTGACGCGCCGAAGGACAGCGCCTTCCCACACTGAAGTTCTGGTAAAATGGGCTCACCCCCACACTCGAAGACGGGAACGGCGCTGACCAGGCGGCTGTTCTCGTTTTCATGTAGTACGGGGGGATTTCCAAAGCGGACATTCGAACAAGACCGCACTCCCCAAACTCAAAAAGAGCGGCTTGGGGTAGGCGAAGCGTTCCCCAGACCAGAAAAAATCAGGAACAGGAAGAAGCAAGACCCGCCAGGAAAGGAGACTGGCGGACGGTAGATGTGGGGGCTAAAACGAATTTTCTCAGAACCCTTGACACTGCAAGTAATCGGTAGCGGCTGGCTGAATGGTGATGCAATCCTGCTATTAGATTATGAGAGCGCCTCGATTTTGGTTAACCTCCTGAGCGGCGAGCCACCTGAACCGCGTTCGCTCACGACTTCAGATCGGGAAGCTTTGATAGAGATTGGCAACATTCTTTTAAATGCTTTTATCGGCTCACTCGGAAATTTACTCAAGGTTAAGATTCATTTTTCTGTACCGCGTTTTTACATTGAAGCCGTTAACGAGATGGTCAGTTCTCTTCAGGTTGGAGACAAAGAAATTCGTTATACCCTGGTCATAAAGACTTTTTTTGAAACCCGTGATAGCCATGTCGGCGGCTATGTAGTGATTATTCTGGGCATTGAATCGCTGGAACGACTCTGTGAAGCGCTAGACGCTTCATCTGTCAGCCCTTAAGAAGCAAGGCGATAGGCGTATGGGCGCTGTTACTTTACCATTCACCTCAAATCTTTCCGAATTGCTGCTCACTTTCTACAAGTATCTTCCTTTTGGAGTGGTCTTAATCGATCGCCAACGAAAGATTGTACTGACTAATCAATGGATACTTGACCACAAAGGCAGACAACGACGAGATTGGGTCGGGCTAGATATAACTGAAGTCCTCGAGCCTCAATCCAAAGAGGTTGTCCTTTCCCGGCTGGATGAAACGCTACAAATCGGCACAACTCAAACGATTTCATTCCGTTTCCACCCCAGAGTTTTCCAGCTTTATGACTATCATGGCGACCTTCTCCCGCAATCCGTCATGTTCTTTCCCGCTTATGTTACCGATGAAATATACGGAGTCTTTATCCTGATTCAGGATGCTACCGAGCGTCTAATCAGCGAGAGTGATTTAAAACGCCAGATTCAAAAGTTAAGAACTTTGAACGATATTGAAATGGCATTGCGGACTCTGGATTACCAGACTTGCCTTAACACTATCGTTCAGCGGGTGAAAAAACATTTTGATGCATCTATTGTCGCCCTGTTTCTTATCGACCAAAATGAACTGCGCCTGGTAGCTTCAGAAGGATGGTCAGTTGCAGAAAACCAAACCAGCCTGCCTTTAAGAGAAGGAATTACCGGTTGGGTTGCCGAACATGCTCAACCGGCTTTCGTAAACGATGTTGCGCAAGATAAACGTTATCGGGCTCTTTTCCCAAAAATACGTTCAGAAATTGCCGTCCCTCTGCTGGTAGCAAACGAATGCATCGGCGTTTTGGATTTGGAAAGTGAAAAACCAAACGCATTTACCCGCGAAGACCTGGAGATGCTAGAGCTAATTGCGAGCAGTGCTGCGATTGCCATGCACAACGCCCGTATCCATCATGAGGTGGAACGATGGCAAGCCTATTACCGCTCAGTTATGGATCAAACCGGCGATGTAATCTTCACGGTAGATCGGCAACTCCGCCTGGTGAACGCTAATGCCGCCTGGGATGATTTTATCCGATTCTTCGGTAGAGAAGAATGGCTTTCTGAAAACGCAGTTGGGCGTTCATTACTAGACGTCATAACGGGTGAAGAGCGAACCAGGTGGCAACAAATTTGCCAGGCACTCTTAGAAGGCCACATACTCACTTATCGGGAAGAAATTCCCTGGCAAGAACGCTGGTTCGAATTGAAGGCCAATCCACTGATTGATAGCCATCGGAAGATTATCGGCCTGATCTTCAGTGCTCATAATATCACGGATTACAAGAATATCAATTACCGTTTACAAATGGCCAACCAGCGTTTGGAAACCCTGGTGGATTTTACCGCCCTGCTAAATCAGAACTTAAATTTCCATACAATGCTTAATCAGGCTGTCCATCGTCTATCAGAGATTTTTAGAGCGGAGCTTGTGGTGGTGATCACGAAACTACCCGGTGAAGAGGAATATCGCCCGCTGGCATTTTCTAATTCAATTTTCAACCCTGACGAAGCCCATTTCACCTTTGACAGCCTAATGGAGTTCATCCACGAAAACAAAACAAGTGGAGCAATCTATTGGCAGCAAGCCCCGCTCAGTCCTTTAAATCAGATGCTCATCGCGAAAGATAATCTTACTGCAATGCTATACACAGTCCTGCGTTATAAAGACCAGATTTTAGGATTTCTTCAGGTTTACATAAAAGATGAACAACGAAAGTTCCACGAGGATGAAAAATCTCTTTTAGAAACGCTGGGGATTCACCTCAGCATGGCAATGGCAAATGCACTTGCCTACCAGGAGCAACAAATCTTAGCTATCACCGATAGCCTGACCGGGCTCTATAATCGAAGGAAATTTCTCCAGATGGTGACAACAGAGATAGAACGATCACGGCGCTTCCACCGTCCATTGAGCATATTAATGATAGACCTGGATCGTTTTAAGGAGTATAACGACACCTATGGTCATCAAAAGGGAGATGAATTATTGTCCGGTTTCGCATTAAAGCTTCGCAAATCGCTACGGGAATATGATACATTGGCTCGCTACGGGGGAGACGAATTTGTGCTACTCCTGCCTGAGACAGATGTTCAGATTGCCAGAAAGATCGCTGAACGACTGGTTGCAACAGTGCGGGACATGAATGTTTTTATCACGCAAAAGGATGGCATCCCTATCTATCTGACCATATCTATCGGAGTAGCCACCTTTCCGACTCATGCCGGCGATCTGCAAACGTTGATAAAGGCCGCTGATCAAGCCCTTTATCTGGCTAAGGAAGCCGGCCGGAACTGCTATATGATTTATAATAAAAACAAACCTTTGCTCGCCTAAGGATAAAGATATGGCAAAAATCATGGTTATTGATGATTCAGCTTATGCCCGACATATCCTTAAAAATGCTCTCGAAAAAGGGGGGTTTGAGGTTGTGGAAGCCAGCAACGGCACGGAAGCGCTAGAGCAAATCCCGATTGCCCAGCCCAACCTGGTTACCATGGATTTATTGATGCCTGGTATGCAAGGACAAGAGTTACTGCAACATATAAAAACATCCTATCCCGGGTTAAGTGATTGTTGTTACTGCAGATATCCAGGAGGACACTCGCCAGGAATTGCTGGCAGCTGGAGCGGATGAATTTATCAACAAACCCGTATCGGCTGAAGTGCTTTTAGAAGCTGTTACCAGACTGCTCTAGACTAATATCGCTCAATTGATCACCTTTTTACCATGAGCAACACCGTCCAACTCTTTGTCACTTGCATCATTGACACCCTCTATCCGGAGATCGGTAAAGCCGTGGTTCAGGTCTTACAGCGGGTTGGGAAAAAGGTTGAGTTCACTCCTGAACAAACCTGTTGTGGTCAACCCGCGTTCAACGCCGGCTTGCGGGATCAAGCCCGCCCCATTGCCATTCATACCATCAAAGCCTTTGAGAAAACCCAGGGCGATATTGTCATCCCTTCTGGTTCTTGCGCCTCGATGATCCGCCATCATTACCAGGAACTCTTCCAAAACAATCCGCTTTGGGAAAAACGCGCCCAGGCTTTTGCAGAGCGCGTTTTTGAGTTTTCAGAATACCTAGTCGATCGGCTCGGGATCGTTGATGTGGGCGCTTACTTTCCGCACAAAATAACTTATCACAGCTCCTGTCACCTATTGCGCGAATTAGGCGTCGATCGTCAGCCACGCGCTTTGCTCGCTCAGGTGCATGGCGCTGAATTTGTGGAGCTTCGTGATACCACCGATTGTTGCGGCTTCGGCGGGGTCTTTTCGGTTGAACATCCCGAAATCTCGGCTGCCATGTTGGAACGCAAGCTCACCAACATTGATGCTTCTGGCGCTCCATACGTAGTCACTTGCGATGCCGGCTGTATGACCAACATCAACGGCGGTTTACATCGCCTGCAGAAACCCCAACGCGCTTTACACATCGCTGAGGTTCTCGCCCACTTTTGACACCTTTAAAAAGGCAACCCTCGATGATTTCGCCGTTTCGACAAAAAATCCGCCAGGCTCTTGCCAATCCAACGCTTCAACTCGCGCTGGATAACAACGCTGAGCGGCGCAATACCGCCCGCCGCACCGTCTATCAGTCCCTTCCCGAAGATATACAGACAATGCGTCAAAAAGCGCATGCCGTGCGCGTAAAAGTCATCGCCAACCTCGAGCGCTATTTAGAGGAATTCATCGCCAACGCACAGCGCAATGGCTTTATTGTCCATCGCGCAAAAACTGCCGCTGAAGCTGTGCAGATTGTCCTGCAAATCGCCAGGGATCATCAGGCAAAGCGGATTGCCAAATCCAAAAGCATGGTGAGCGAGGAAATTGAGCTCAACCCTGCCCTGCAACAGGCCGGCCTGGAGGTCATCGAAACCGATTTGGGGGAATATATTGTCCAGCTACGCCAGGAGCACCCTGCCCACATTATTACCCCTGCCGTGCATCTCACCCGCCAGCAGGTAGGCGAGTTGTTCCACGAAAAACTGGCTATCCCCCTGACCGATGATGTCCCGAGTCTGACTGCAACCGCCCGCCGCGTTCTGCGAGAGATATTTCTTACTGCGGACATTGGGCTATCCGGAGTCAATTTTGGCGTCGCGGAAAACGGACTCATTTGTCTGGTAACCAATGAGGGTAACGGGCGCATGGTCACCACGCTGCCGCCAGTCCACATTGCACTGATGGGCATCGAACGCCTGGTACCCAACCTGGACGATTTAGCGCTCATGCTCTACTTATTGCCGCGCTCCGCCACCGGACAAAAGCTAACCGTTTACACCAGCCTGATCCGCGCCCCTGGGTCAGATGGTGAAGGAAGCCGCGAACGGCATCTGGTGCTGCTCGATAACGGACGCCTGGCGCTTAAGGATAGCCCTCTTCAGGAAGCACTTTATTGCATTCGCTGTGGAGCTTGTTTCAACGCCTGCCCGGTCTTCCGCGAAATCGGCGGCCACGGCTACATCGGCGCTTCTGGAAGGCATACTCCCTACGGCGGCCCGATTGGTTCGATCCTCTCACCCGCTTTGTTTGGTACCTCCGAATTCGGGCATCTGGCACGGGCTTCTAGCTTATGCGGCGCCTGTCGCGAAGCCTGTCCGGTAGATATCGACTTGCCCAAATTGCTCTTACGCGTTCGGGCTGGACAACTCAATACGGATCCACCGAACCGCCCTGTTCGTTCCAACGCCCCCTGGTACCTGAAATCTGGCATCCATCTATTTTCACTTGTCGCCACCTCAGCCCTCTTATTTAACCTCGCTCAACGAGCCGCCGCTCTGGCAAGCCGCCTGTTTTTGCCTGGCAGAGACTGGCTTTCCCTGCCAGCCTTTACAGGATGGGGGTACTCAAAAGATTTTCCCAAACCTGCGCCAAAGCCTTTTCGCACGGTTTGGGCAGAGAACCAACACTCAGCCCTCCCATCGAACTCTGTAGAACCCCAGGCAGAACAACCCTCTTCTCCAGTTCTCTCCTCTTCTCCGGTTCCCTCCTCCTCCACATCCTCTTTAGTGGAATGGTTTGCTCAAGAGCTGGAAGCCTTGGGTGGCAGGCTTGTTGCCTGCACAACCGCCGATGTCGGGCAAAAAGTGCTGGCATTCCTGCAACAACGTCAAATTACCAAGCTCCAAACCTGGCATCATCGCTATTTGCCCGTTGGGCTGCTCGAAGTTTTGGAGCAAAACGGGATTGCCATCTCCTCTCAGGCTGACCCCCAATCCGTAGCAGGGCTTACCGGCGCAGACTGCGCAATCGCCGAAAGCGGCACGCTGGTATTACCCGGCGATCAGGATCGCCCGCTAACCGCGTCCTTATTGCCCGATATTCACCTTGCCATTCTGCACAGCAAAGACATTTTGCCACGCCTGCCCGAAGCCCTGAAACGACAGGAAACAGCCAGGGAACCGGTCACCGTCCTGATCAGCGGACCTTCCCGCACAGCCGATATTGAAATGACTCTCACGATTGGGGTTCACGGACCTAAAGAGGTAGTTGTTTTCTGTGTGGATTAGTTAATGTGTTTGAACATTACCGAGCTGCTCCAAGGCGCGGACGATTTCCCGTCCAGATAAATGGGGTAGCTCAGGCATATGTGGTTACTTCAAAGGTTGTCAACAAAGGTGGCGCTGTCTTTGGCAGGGGAAACTCTTCATTTTCCTTCTGGAAGATACAATTATGGTATTATGCCTACTTCATCTAAGATGACCACGCCTGTCTGGGAGCGATCGAACAATAAGCGGATTTCAGAGAGTTGAGATGGGTCGAAATCAGTGTTTTGCCCGATAAAGGCACTTAATGACTCCCCTCCAAAAACGAGGGGACAAATTATGTCCAAATACCTTACGCAAAATGGGAAAACTTTAATAACGTGAATTCGGGATAAGGCAAAGGTCTCCAAAAGGTAGTAAACTTATATCCCTACAAAACAAGTTGAAACCCCAGGAGACCCTCACCAGTTTACTCGAAATCTTCTGTGATGTCGATGATTTTTGCAAAGCATTTCTGCCCAACTGGGAGCGTCACTTGCTCACTGGCGGGCTGAAACAGCGCCAACGCGAGCGTTCCTTGTCCATCAGTGAAATTATGACCATCTTGATTGCTTTCCACCAATCCCACTATCGCAACTTCAAAGCCTATTACACGGAACACGTTTGCAAGCATTGGCGAGCA
>DAOTZA010000190.1:0-11574 GCA_034434515.1 Anaerolineales bacterium
GCGGCTCTGCCTCGTCAGAGCTGAGGAAAGTCCGCACTCCAGAGAGCGCGACGTCGGGTAATACCCGGGGCGGGGTAACCCGCCGGATAGGGCCACAGAAACATACCGCCTTGCCAGAGCTGGCAGGGTAAGGGTGAAACGGTGGTGTAAGAGACCACCGGCATCCGCAGCAATGCGGTTGGCCAGGTAACCCCCGTCGGGAGCAAGGCCAAGCAGGGACAAGCGCGCAAGCGGGGAAGCTGCTCGCTTCCTGGTGTCAAAGCCCGAGTCCCGGGTAGGCCGCATGAGGTGCGCGGCTACGCGTGCCCTTAGAGAGATGATCACCCAGGCGGCTGTCCGGTTGCGCTGCGGCGTACCTGGGCAGGACCGCTGGACAGAATGCGGCTTACAGACCGGCCTGGATTTTCGTTTAATCAGCCAGAATACGCGCTGCCCGGCTTTCCCAGCTATACTGTTCGGCGGTCTGGCGGGCAGCCTCAGCCAGTTTTTGGCGCTCCTGCGGATTTTGCATCAACCTTCGCAAGGCGTTCTCCCAGGCCTCAATTTCTTGCTTGGGTAAGAGAATCGCGTTTTCGGCGTTCAATACTTCCATGAGTACGGGCAGATCGCTGGCAAGAATCGGCCGCCCGCTGGCGAGATACTCAAAAAGCTTCAGCGGGCTGAGGTAGCGGGCAATATCCCCACCCGAAGAAGCCTCAACTTTTTCCTGATATGGCATCAGCAGGACATCACTTGCCATTTGAAACAGGGCAACCTGGCTGGGAGCGACCAGGCCGGTCAGGGTGTAATTGGTTGCGCCATGGGCGCGCAAGTGGCCTTCAAGCCATTGCCGTTGCTCTGCTTCCCCGCCCACGATCAGAAAATGCACCTCCGGCAAGCTGGACGTCAGCGCAACGATCAGCTCTGCCCCCCGCCCACGATACAGATGCCCGGTATAACCAGCAATAAATCCCTGCGGCAGCTCCCACCCCCACGCATGCAATTTTCGGCGCGCTTCGGCAGGGGAAAGCAGGGGAGTGTACTGACTTAAATCCACCCCATCGGGAGCCAGGCAGAGAAAGCCCGCCTCATGCTGGCTCAATTCAGGGAAACTCTTCTGCAAGTCATCCGCTAAGGCGCGCGAGATGGCAACCAGCCGTTTCGCCCCGCTGCCCAACAGAAAGAGACGGAACAGATGAGCCGCTCCGCCGCGAGGCAGATCATGCGCTTCGAAGAGGGTGGTTTTTCCCAACAAACTTCCCAGCGCAGCCGCCTGTGGCAGGCGGGTAAAAATGCACGCTGCTCCCCAACAGTGCGCCTGCCACATAGCCCGCAGGGCAAAGTCATATCGCCGCGCCCATGGCTGCGCTTTGAGCCAGCAAACCTTGAACTGGCTCTCCAACCCATACTCCGCCGCCAGCGCCAGCCATCCTATTTCCGCTCCCTCATCCTCAACCCTCCCCTCTCCCCTTCTGGGAGAGGCGCCGGGGGTCAGGGGCTCTTCCCCCCTCTCCCCTTGTGGGAGAGAGGCTGGGGGTGAGGGGCTTCCTCCCCTCTCCCCTTCCGAGAGAGGGGTCGGGGGTGAGGGGCTTCCTCCCCTCTCCCTTTGTGGGAGAGGGGTCGGGGGTGAGGGGCTTCCTCCCCTCTCCCCTTGTGGGAGAGGGGCTGGGGGTGAGGGGCTTCCTCCCCTCTCCCCTTGTGGGAGAAAGGCTGGGGGTGAGGGCTCACTCCCCTCTCCCCTTGTGGGAGAGGGGTCGGGGGTGAGGGTCTGGGGGTGAGGGGCATACGCCACCAGCAAAACCTCATGCCCCAGTCGCGCAAAAGCATGCGCCATGCGGATCGTCTGAATGGCATTTGCCCGCCGAGAGGGTAAAGCTGTGGGCGCGATGAGGGCGATTTTCATCGCTTCTCCACCGCCCGGCGATAGATCGCCAAAAACTGCGCCGCGCACCGTTTCCAGGTGAGCGTCTCCGCCCAGCGGCGATTTGCCAGTCCCAGGCCTCGGTTGAGCGCTTCATCGGTCAACAACCGCCGCGCTGCCTGCGCCATCCCCGCCACATCGTCTTGGGCAAAAACAAACCCCGTCTCGCCATTCCGCACCGCTTCGGCAACTCCGCCGCAATCGCTGGCGATCACGGGTAAGCCGTACGCCCCGGCTTCCAGATAAACCAGTCCAAAACCTTCAAAGGCCAGTTTTTGTGCCCCCGCCCCATCCTGAGGAGTCAGCAGAAACAGGCTGGCTTGCCGATAGAGGCGCGCCAGATCTGCCTCGCTGACTGCGCCATGGAAGCGAACGCCCGCTAAGCCGTTTTGGCGGATGAACTCGCCCAGGCTTTGGGTGTAGGCATTGTCTGGACAGTTGCCGACAATGTCATAGCGCACCGTTGGGATTTCTTTTTGCAAGAGAGCAAAAACCCGCAGGGAGATATGATACCCCTTGCGCGGTTTGACCTCCCCCACACTGAGCAAGGTCGGGGTCTGCGGCAAACGGCGGGTCAGGGCTATTTCCGCCGCAACGCGCTGGGCAACCTGATTACCGTTCAAAATCACGGTGATCGGAACATGCTCAAGCACGTCCCCAAAGGCTTGCTCGACCCGCCTGGCAGTTGCCTGAGACACCGGACACAGATGGGCTGCTGAACGGAGCACCTGCCGATACAGGAGACGATCAAAAAATGAGGCTTTCCAAACAACCCCGTAGGTGCCGTGGGCGGTGAGGAGATGGGGACAGTTGCACCTTCTCGCCAGCCAGTGCCCCGCCAGACCGGTCGGATAAGCCTCCAACGAATGCACCAGGTCCAAGGATAGGTTCAGGGAACGGATGGCCCGAAAGGTCTGCCACAACCGCCACGTGCCGCTCAGGCTTTGCAAACTGGCGCTTTGGGTGGCCGGCAAAGCCAGGACGGGAACCTGAGGAAACTCCCTTTGGGCTGCAGCCACCTCGTCTCTTGGCACAAACAAGACCGCTTCCACCTCATCCAGCAGTTCGCCGATCAAGCCGAGCGCGTACGTGCGCCAGCCACTCGGTTTCTGCACGGCAGGAAGCACAAACCCTACTCTCATGGCAGGCTCTGGACAATCGATTGGCTTGCCCGTCGCCGCAGGGTCAGGGCAAAGACGACTACCGAAACGCTAACGCCGAGCAGATACGAAGCCGAAAGCAGGGCGGCGTTGGCTAAATAGCCGAATCTCGGCACCAGCAAGAAGATACCACCGATCTTCATTATCGCTAAGACGAAATTCACCTGGGCAGGGAATTCTGCCCGACCGATGGCGAGCAAGGCAGAGCGATGCCAGTAGAACGTGTTAGCGACCAGAAAGCCCACCAACAGGATCACGAGCGCCGGATAGGCCGGCAGATAGGGATCGGTATAGAGAAAGCCGATGAGCGGTTTGCCCAATACCGCCACACAAAGCGCGGCCACCAGTGTATAACCACCCGCCAGGAGACTCCCCTGGCGGAGCAAAGTGCGCACGCCATCCCAATTGTGCCGCGCCATCTCGCGGGAGAGTTCTGGATAGGTGGCTTGCGGCAAGGGGCTGACCGGCATTTGCACAATGTTGATCAGCGAAAGCGCCAGTTTATAATACCCCGTCTCGAGAGGATTACGCAAGAAGGAAATCCATAACAGTTCACTGTCTTTGTTGATCAGGCTGAGCGAAGCACTGATGTTGGTGCTGAGGGCAAAGCGCGCCAGCTCCCCGAATTTTGGCCGCAAGCGGCTCAAAGACGCCTGCCACCAGCGCCCTCCCCAGCGGACTTTTGCCTCGCTCAGCGCAGCCAGGGTGAAACCCAAAGCGCCAATCGACTTGCCCAAGATGTACGCCCATAGCACACCCGTCAGGCCGCTACGGTTGAGATAGGCAAACCCGATCAAAAGCAAGGTCACCAGGCTGCCGGCAACCTGCAACCACGCCATGCGGCGAAAGCGATTGAAGATTTGGAGCAAGCCGGTCGAAGATTCGGCAATCAGGTTGGCAATCACGATCCAACCATAGAGCGTAAACCAGGTGGCAGTGTTGACATCCTTCGCCAACCAACGGGCGCCGAAAGGCGCTAAGGCCCAGATCAGGGCAAAGGCAACCAGCGAAGCCCCCATTTCCACCAACGCCGCCCCCTTGAACAAGGCGGCAGCCTGCTCCTGCTCCCCCTTTTCTTCAAACTCGCCGACATAGCGCACCACCAGCTCGCTCATACGAAAGGAGGCAAAACGGTTGATCACGCTGGTGAAAACCGTGATTGCCCCCAGGATACCAAAATTTTCCACCCCCAAGAGACGGGCAGTGAGAATTCCCTGCAGCATCCCGATCGCCGCCGAGAGACCGGTGGCGCTGAAAAGGTAAGCGGAATTTTTTACCACCCGCCGCAAGAGGGGATTGGCAAAGATTTCCCTTCCCGCTTGGCGAAGACGGTCAACCATTCTCGCGTTCATGTGATGATCTGGCTTGCCCAGGCACGCTCCTGCTGATACCACTCCACCAGGCTCCTCACCCCCTCCTGTAAGCCGACTTTGGGTTGCCATCCCAATAAAGTTTGAGCTTTGCGCGTATCCGCCCAATTGGCGTACATATCTGCCGGGTGGGGCGGTGCATAGATCACCTGCGCCTGCCGGCCGGTTAACCGTTCAAAAAGACGCAACAACTCACCGATTTGAATGGTCTCATGCCCGCCCAGGTTAACGATTTCATATCCCAAGGGTTGCAGAGCTAAAATCGTTCCCTCAGCGATGTCCTCCACGTACGTGAAGCCGCGTGACTGAGTGCCATCGCCGTAGATGGTGATCGGCTTACCCTCCATCATCCCTTGCACAAAGCGAAACATGACCATATCCGGTCGCCCGGCCGGCCCGTACACGGTGAAATAGCGCACCACACTGATATCCAAACCATAGAGGTAATGGTACGTATGACACAAAACCTCGGCCGCTTTCTTGCTGGCGGCATAGGGTTGTAACGGGAAATCGCTGGAAGCCGCTTCGGGGGTCGGCAAGGGCGCCTTAGCCCCATACACGCTCGAGGTGGAAGCTAAGAGAAATTTTTTAATGCCATGCTGGCGACAGGCTTCGAGCAAGTTGAGCGTGCCGGTCACGTTGGTCTGGTAATACACCCAGGGGTCTAGCAACGACTGGCGCACGCCAGCCCGCGCAGCTAAGTTGATCACTGCCTGCCAACCCTCGCCAGGCATTCTGGCGAACAGCTTCTGCACCGCCTCGGCTTCGCCGATATCTAGGCGCTCAAAGGTGAAATTGGGGAAGGTCTGGAGATGGTTCAGGCGATATTCCTTGAGACGCACATCATAGGCGTCATTGAGGTTATCTACACCCCAGACGGTATGCCCGTTGGCGAGCAGTCTCTCGACCACCCGCGCAGCGATGAAGCCCGCTGCTCCAGTGACCAGATAATTTGCCATAGCGATCAATTCTCCAAATAAGGTAAAACTGAGGCTGCAGTAATCTCTTTTTCACCTTGTTTATAAGCAAGGACTAAGTGCTCATCTTCTAAGCGAATGAAACCGAGATCGCCCCGCTCCATTAGCGCGCTTTCTTTAAGGTTACAATGGTCTCTCTCAGGCGATAACTGCGAACCTGTCCAGAGCGCCGTTCACGGGCTTTGGTTAAGCGCTCGATTCGCAACCCCAATTCGCTGCCCATTTGGGCAAGGATCAAATCGGTTGGGACATAAATGTCAGCAATCAGGCTATCCCCGACCACGAGAATAAAGCGCCCGTTGTCTTTCAAGAACTGGACGACGTTTTTCATCACCTGATACATATCACCAAAATATTTGTGGACGATTTCGGGCATATCCTGACGACGATAATTTCCGCGACGCTGGATACTCTCTGAGATGTCCGCCTTGATTTGTTCAATCCAGGGGTGGGTGTAGCGTTTAACCACTGCAAATTCCTGGATCAGCCCTTTCGAGACGTTATCGCAGACGACCATCTGGTCTTTGAGTCGCTTGAGATCACGATGGCTTTGCCCAAAACCCAACCAGCCCATCTCGATCTTATAGTTCATCACATAATCCAAACCATTCATATAAGGGGGAGATGTAATAATCAGATCACAGGATTCGGGCAAAGCGACTTGCATCGAATTGCCGAGCAGAACAGTACTGGAGGTGTTCAGCGCGGCGCGGTATTCGGTTTGGCACAGCCAGAGGTCTTCGCCGATTTGCTCTATTTTTTTAGCAAAATATCGATATGGAGCATCGTCTTCGACATGCTTGGTATGACAATACCCTAAACAGGGCGAACGCTTGAGGTTGCTACAATCAATCAAGATCGAGGCAAAAGCCAGTAAGAGTAAATTCTTTAAGTGTTGCTCTTCTTCCGTAGTTGGGTCAAAGGCGTCTATTGAACCTTTGATCTTTTCGAGATTGCGCAAGACAGGCAAGCGAAAATGGGTTTCCGATTTGAGAAAAGGAGGGGCAGAAAAGGGCGGAGTTTTTGGTTGTTTGCTCTGTTGAAGAATTGCTTTAGCAATCTTCAACCACTTTTGGGGCGAAACGACCCAGGAATGAACCTTGACGCTGGCGATAAAGTGCAGCAAAGGGTTTAACTCGATTCCAACCGAAGGATAGCCATTGAATTTCGATTGGACAAGAACCGTTCCACTTCTAGCAAAAGGGTCAAGGATGATCGGCCGTTGATAGTCAGAGCGATATTGTTCTAGCGTGCGCTGAACGAAACTTGCTGAAAAGCCCTGCACATAAGGAGACCAACGGTGCACTGCTTCATTCGTGTTGGGTTGGAACTGAATGGGCTGTGGGTCATCCAGTAGTTCCAGCTTCATTTCGGCAAGGTATGGCAACGCATCCTGATCGGCGCTGCCATATTGTTTAGGTGAACGCAGGACATTCCTGCGCCGAGCGGTTAGCAGGGTGAAGGTTTCCAGGTCAAAGAGAGAATCTTGCAAAAAAGGATTCATGCTCTCATAAATTATATCCTGGTTATTACGGCTGGCGTAGCTGTTTAGAGCCTAACTACTTTAGGGTTATGCTTACCGAGCTTCCCCAAGGCGTTGCGGGTGTCAACGATCAGTTGGGCGTTTTCAAGGATGGCGGTGTAGTTATAGTTGCTGTGATTGGTGATGATGACCACGCAATCCGCCTGACGAACGGCTTCCATCAGATCGGGAACGCTTTGGTAGTCCAGGCCATCGTGGTTCAAAGACGGAATATAGGGGTCGTGATAGCTTACCCGCGCCCCTTTCTGATGCAGCAACCCGATCACGTCCAGGGCTGGCGATTCGCGCAGATCGTCGATATCTGCTTTATAGGCTGCCCCTAGCACCAGCACCTCACTGCCTTTCAGCGCTTTCCCTTGATTGTTCAGCGCGTCCTGCACCTTCCCCACCACATAGCGAGGCATATTGGTGTTGATCTCGGAAGCCAGCTCGATGAAGCGGGCAGTGTATTTCAAGGCGCGCAGTTTCCAGGAAAGATACAACGGATCGATCGGAATACAGTGCCCTCCCAGGCCCGGGCCGGGGGTGAACTTCATAAAGCCAAAGGGCTTGGTAGCCGCGGCGTCAATCACCTCCCACACATCGATCCCCAGCCGATCGCACATGATGGCCATCTCGTTAACCATCCCGATATTGATCATGCGGAAGGTGTTTTCGAGCAGCTTTGCCATCTCTGCCACTTCGGCCGACGAAACCGGCACAACCGTCTGAAGGGCTTGTTGATACCAGCGGCTGGCGACTTCCGTACAGGCTGGGGTGATCCCGCCGACGACTTTTGGAGTGTTATAGGTTGTCCAATCGGTGCGCCCGGGATCGACCCGTTCCGGGGAGAAGGCGAGAAAGAAATTTTCGCCCAGCACAACGCCGTTCTGTTGTTCCAGGCGGGGCAGGAGAATCTCGCGGGTCGTTCCTGGATACGTGGTCGACTCCAATACCACCACCATCCCAGGATGGATGTACTGCGCCAGTTGGTCGGTAGCGTTCAGAATAAAAGAGAGATCGGGATCGCCGGTTTTGCGCAAGGGAGTCGGAACGCAGATACTGACCGCATCAACCTCTCGGATCACGGAGAAATCGCAGGTGGCGTGAAGTTTTTGGCTTTGCACCAGCGCCTGTACCGTCGGCGAGGGTACATCCTGGATATGGCTCTCCCCGCGCCGGATGATCGCCACCTTGCGCTCATCGGGATCAATGCCAATCACGTGAAAACCGGCTTCGGCAAAGACCACCGCTAACGGGAGTCCAACATAGCCCATCCCAAGCACGGCAACCTGCGCCGTTTTCTGCTCTAGTTTTTCTAGCAGGGTATCTTTGACATCGTTCATAAAATCCTCCTTAGAACAGGGTGAGTTGTCTGGCAGGTTGATCTGAATCAAAGTTGGAGGGAGGAGCACTTTCTTGTTCGCTCTGTCTCGATTTTTCCAGCAGTTCGGGTAGGCGCAAGAAATCCCGCTCAATCTCCGGCTTCAGGGAGAGTTGATGCAAGCCGGCCGCTGGATGATACATCGGCACAATCAAGCGCCCCTTTACCCAAAAAGACTGCCCGTGCACTTCGGAGATTTTTGCGTTGGCAAGGAAAAGCCCCATAGAATAGCGCCCCAGGGTGATGATCACTTTCGGATTGATGGCCTGAATCTGGCGTTCCAGGTAAGTGCGGGTGCAAATCTCGACTTCTTCGGGTTTGGGATCGCGATTGGAGGGCGGGCGACACTTAACTACATTAGTGATGAATACCTGATCCCGCCGCAACCCAATTTTCGCCAGCAACTCATCCAGGAACTTTCCGGCTGCCCCGACAAAAGGCCGTCCCTGCTCGTTTTCATGAAAGCCAGGCCCTTCGCCGATAAACATAACCTCAGCATTAGCCGGCCCTTCGCCAGGCACAGCCCGTTTGCGCGAAAAGTGCAACTCGCATAACTGGCACTGGGCTACTTGTTGCGCAATCTGTTCAAGTTCATCCTTGGCACTCAAATTGACACCTCCAGAAGCGTTATCCTCTATCGATCATGCCTGCAAGCTTCCTGCCCAAGAAGCGCTTCGCTCCAGCACGTGCAGCCGAAATCGGAGCGTTGCCTTCTCTCAGTCAGCAGGCACAATCTTCCCTGATTATAATTGACACTCACCGCTTCGGGTTGTTAATTGGGGTATACAGGGCTATCCTACAATGTGGTAGGCAATAACAAATCCTGTATAATATAATTGCTGCTGAATGGAGATAACTATGTCTGAACGAAACCGACGTGAATCCACAAACCCTCAGGTGCCCTCGGTCTATCGCGAGTGGATTCATCTGGCGGATGAGGTTATCGCAGGGCAGGAGGCGGAACCTCGACCCGACAACTGGCAACAACTCGCCTTGGAGTGGTGCACCTCAAACGAAACTGAACGCAGCGCGCTGGCTAGCTATATTGCCACATATCATAAGAAACTGGGGGTTGTATGGGCGCGAGAGCTGTTGCGTTTGGAGGTTCTCTTACAAGCCAATGATCCGTGTGCTATCGTCACGCATTACAAGCGCGCCCTGCGTGCCTACCCGCGTTGCGCACTGATTGAAGCATGGGTTGCGGGGCATATCTTGCGTCATGACGGCGCGATTTGGCAGGCGCGGGAGATGTGCCTGAACGCCGCGGCAGAACTGCCCACCCTGGCTATTCCCTTCTACGAACTGGGCTTTATCCATTACCTCTTGGGCGATTTCGCAGGTGCGTTAGAGCACTACGATCAGGCTGCAATGCGAGTAACTGCCGAGGAGGCTGATCAGGCCGCCCGCATCTTTTACAATCGTGCCATGATGCAATTGGCATTGACCAACGACAAGCAGGCTGCAATTGCCGGTATAAAAGAAGCTCTGCACTACAAACCCGATTACGCCCAGGCAAAAGAGACATTGCGCGACCTCAAGCACAAGTGGAGGTGGTTCCGATGATAGACAGGGCGCTGAGGTATAAGACAGAGACGCGTTGGTTTCCAAACCGCGCCTCTGCCGATCGCTGGGTGTTGATGAAGATTGAATTCTCGCTGAACCAGCCCAATCAGAACAAGAGGAGCATGTCCGAAACCGTTTGGGCAACGGGGGATATCCGACTGGCGTTGGCAGAACTGCCGCCCATTGTCCCGCTCAACGTGCGCCGCCAGATAGAACGTCTCCTCCAGCCGTGGCCGCAAGGCCGCTACACACCAGCCTACCATCGCAGCGGTGGCATTCTCAATCTGTTCACACCACAATGGGGTGAGGCCCAAGATGAAGTGTGGCATAAGATGCTTGCCGAATGGCACGCCCAAACCTTTCCCGACGACCAGGCCCGACGCGCCGCCAGAGCAGAATTGGAACAGCGCTGGAATAATACACCCCACCCTTTTTTCGCCGGCTTGACGCCAGCCCAGGTGATGGTCGGCGGCGGCGAACAAGAGGCAAAACTCGCCGATGAGTTCCTCAATCACCTTGAGGAATTTTTCGACGAGACCGCGTTCGATAGTGAAGGAGATATGCTCATCAAAACACTGATGTTCCTGCGTAGCTGGCAATTACAGCCGCTATCCAACGGGCAAACGCCGCAGCAAATCATCCTGGCAGAACGTACCGAGTTATTGAACCGCCGCGCACGCATCTTAGCCGAAAGAGCGTAATTACCTACCAAGGCTCTATTTGGCAGGGCAGACCGTCCACGAAGTTTTCACGAATGGACGAATAGCGCTGTCATTCGTTTATGCGTGCTACATTCGTGGACAGTTTTTTTCAGCAAATGATCAACCCGACTTGTGATGGTAGGTTGTTGCGTTTTTCACAGGTATAACCCGTTTGGAGCACACTGAACCGCCTTGTATGGTGGTGGAGGAGGTCAGCCCTCCATTGTCTTGGAAACCTGCCTGCCGTGATACAATACCTTTCAACTTAGCCAAGGATCGAGGTTATGCCGTCCATCCAGATTCGTTTTTGTACGCCCCTTCTGGTCGTCTTCTCGTTGCTGGCTGCCTGCACAAGCGGTGCTGAGAGCCCGCCAACGCAGGCAATCCCTCTGCCCTCTGCCACGTTCACCTCCGAACCCACCCTGACCCCAACCCCGTTGCCTCCGACCATCTTCTTGATTGCCCCGCAGGCGGAAGGAACGCCGTGGTTTAACGAGACCAGTACCGTTTTAGCCGAAATCGCCCGCCAGGAGAACATTCTGTTTGAAGTCAAGCCTTCGATCAGCAGCGCAGAAATTCAAGCCCGCCCTGTCCCCCTCATTGTGATCCTTCCAGATGGAATCGACCCCCGCTCGCTGGCAGAATCGGCCCCCCAAACCCAATTCCTGGTGATTGGTACTGCCTCCCTGAGCCCTCAGGCGAACTTAAGTCTCCTCTCTGTCCAGCCCTATCGCCCCGATTGGGAGGGTTTTGTCGCCGGCTTCATCGCCGCCGCCGTCACCGAGGATTGGCGCGTTGCGGTTGTTAGCGACCCCAACACCGGCGAAGGAAAAGCCGCCCAGAACGCTTTCCGCAACGGTGTGCGCTACTTCTGCGGCCTTTGCCAACCCCTTTATCCGCCATTTCCCGTGCCGACGTACCCTCTCTATGGACAACTCTCCGCCGCCTCCACTGCTTCAGACGTGGATAGCCTGATCGCCTATTTTCAAACCTGGTC
>DAOTZA010000191.1:0-4009 GCA_034434515.1 Anaerolineales bacterium
CGCCTGAAAGAATGGCTCATGGGCGCCTTGGAGTGTAACCCTCGCTGGCAACTGTGTGATTGGGAAGCACCCAACTGGGAAAGCCAAATTCGCAATCACCATGCCTACGCCTTCGTCTTCAAATGCTCACGTTTAGCCACTCCATCTGTCCGCCCTTGAACCCAAGGCGGGAGAGGGGAGAGACCCTCACTCCCGGCCCCTCTCCCAGGGCGGGCGAGGGGGGCAGCCCTCACCCCCGGCTCCTCTCCCACAAGGGGAGAGGGGAGATTGACTCCCTTCTCCCTTAGGGAGAAGGGTTGGGGATGAGGGATAGGATCAAAGGCGTTTGAATGTCTAGGATAGGGCGAGGGAAGAGGGGGTTAAGTCACGCAGTTTCCGTAATAAGTTATTGCGAATTTCTTGCACTTCGGGGGAAGCCATCTGAGAGAGGCGGTCTAAGGCGGCGAGATATTGGGCGCGGGCAGCTTTTGGGTCTCCGAGGATTTGATAAAGGTCGCCTAATCCAAGGTGAACCTGTAAGGCTTGTTGATGGGCGGCCTCTGCGCTCGGTAAGAGGGTCAGGGCGTGTTCATAATGCTTTTGGGCTTGCTCGTAGAGTGAGCCAGCCATGGCTTTTTGAGCGGCTAAGATCAGGTAATGCAGAGCTTTTTCGGGCTGGTTGCCCCATGAGAAATGGCGCGCTAAAAGTTCGATGACTTCATTCAACCGACCGCTGTACTTACTTTCGATGGCTGTGCCAACCAGGGTGTGCAGGCGGCTGCGTTCTTTTTTGAGCAGGGTGTTGTAAACCGCTTCAGAGATCATCAGATGCCGAAAAGCAAACTCCCCCTGGGGGTGGTCGGGTGTGGAGATGATGAACTCGCGCTCGATCAATTCCTGGAGAGTCTTCTGCAGGTCTTCTTCGTGAACCGGAAGAATGGCTTCGAGAAGCTCACGGCTGAAGTGATGGCCGATAATTGAGGCGCACTGCAACAAGCTGCGTTGGAAAGCCGTTAATTGATCGAAGCGAGCCTGGATCAGACCTTGCAAGGTGACTGGCACTCCCAGCGATTCTCCTTCAATCGAACGGTGTGGTCGCAAGCCAGAAGGAGAATGCACGAGGGCGCCAGCATCCAGTAACATGCGTAAAATTTCCTCCAGATACAGGGGAATGCCGGCTGCGTGATCGAGAATGCTTTGGATTAATTTTGGGGGAAACCCCTGGATATCCACCAGGCTGGCAAGCAACGCACAGCTCTCTTCAGTTGTCAGACTGCGTAGTTCCAGTCTTTCAACCGTCTCAGGGGAGATCGACGGCAAGGTTTGGAAGAATTTCTGCAGCGGTGGGATGTTTTCACTGCGCGTTGCAGCCACAATTAGGATGGGGGTTTGGGCAAGATCGACAACAACGGTTTGTAAAATACTCAAAGAAACTTCATCTACCCATTGCAGGTCCTCCAGGATCCAGATGCGGGGTTGATTTACATGACAGGGATACAGAATAGAACGAATGGCTGTGAGGATCTGCTGGCGGAACTGGTAGGCTTCCAGGTTTTGGATGAGCAGTAGGTAGTTGGGGTCCGAGGTCGGTAACGAGAAGAGATACTCTAAATAGGGGACAAGCGTAGCAGCTTGATGCGGAGCGCAGGTTTGCAAGGTTAGAGATAACTGTTGGCTGATTTCGGCTGCGGTGCTTTTGGAAGAGATGCCAAGCTGATGACGCAGAAGATCGGTGAAAATCCAGTATGGCACAGAACGGCGGTAGGTGAGACTGTAGCCTTCCAGATAAGGCAGGTTTTCTTCGGCAAGCCGATTTTTAAATTCCTGGATGAGACGGCTTTTGCCGATGCCCACCTCGCCACAAATCAGGATAAACTTTCCTTGCGCAGCGCTTTGAATCTGGCGGGCTGCTTCCAGGAGGTGGTTGAGTTCCGTTTGCCGGCCGATCAAGGGAGCCTGTAAACCTTCGCTGCTGTGGGCGGTTTCGGTTATCGGCTTCAGGCCAAGCAAGCGATAACAGGGGATGGGATGGTCAAAACCTTTCAATCTGGCTTCGGGTAGTTGTTCGTAGTCGAAGATGGCTTTGGTCTGATGCACGACTTCTGCACTGGTAAAAATAGAGCCTGGATCGGCGATTTCCTGTAAGCGATAAGCCAGGTTGACCGTTTCGCCAATAGCCGTATAGTCCATAACAATATTTGAGCCAATTTCGCCCACGATTACCGGACCGCAATGCAAACCGATGCGCAGGTTGAGGTCGAGGTTTAAATTTTGTTGAACGTGCTGGCGCCACATCAGAAAGTTGGCTTGCATGTCGAGGGCGGCGCGAACAGCGCGCTCGGTGTTGTTTTCGTAGCTAACCGGTGCACCAAACAAGGCCATAATGCCGTCGCCGGTCATCTTGTCAATGATCCCTTCGTACTTGTAAACCTCGCGGCTGAGCAGATCGGTATATTGCTGAACCAGCTCATATAATGCTTCGCTATCCAGGCGGTTGGCAGCGACCGTATAGCCCACCAGATCGGCAAAAAGAACCGTTACATGGCGAATCTGGCTGCGTTGACGCGTGTCCAGATAGAGCAGTGGATCACTCAGGCGTGCCCCACAGTAGCCGCAATAGCGCATCCCATCGGGAAGTTCGGCTTGACAATGTTTGCAAATCAGGGTCATCTTCCATATCTTACTATGAAAATGGTCAAATAGACTTGACACTTTTGTTGGGCGTTCGTATAATTTGGTTTCGCCCTGAGCCAGAAGCAAGGGTAAATTCTGAATTCCAACTTCCCCATCGTTGAGCGGAAACGTCCTGGAGGCGTGGAGCGCGCAAGCGGTGGAGAAGTGAAGATTGGAGAGAACGATGAAATTTGCAATTGTTGAAGATGGCGGGAAGCAATATAAAGCGGTGGTCGGCGAGACCATTGAGGTGGATTACTTCCCCGCCGAGGTTGGCGAACAACTGGATTTGGAGCGGGTTTTGCTGGTCGCGGATGATGGTCAGGTGTTGGTCGGCAAACCGCTAGTAGAAGGCGCAAAAGTACTGGCTACCGTTGAAGCCCAGGTAAAGGGCAAAAAGATCGTGGTCTTCAAGTACAAGCCGAAAAAACGCTATCGGGTCAAAGCTGGGCACCGACAACGGTATACCCGTCTGCGCATTGATGAAATTGTAAGCGGATAGGAAGGACCATATGGCACACAAAAAAGGTGGCGGCTCCAGCCGCAATGGACGAGATAGTCATTCCCAGCGATTGGGCGTGAAGGTTTTCGGCGGGCAGCAGGTGCTGGCGGGCAATATCCTGGTTCGCCAGCGCGGCACGCACATCAAACCGGGCAAAAATGTCGGCCTCGGCAAGGATGACACCCTATTTGCTACCGCGGCCGGCGTTGTGGTGTACGAAACGATCCGCGGCAACCGCAAACGGGTCAGTGTGATTCCCCAAGAGGAAACTGCCTAAGCTTTGCCCGGAGAAAAGGATTTTAGGTTATGAAGAAAAACATTCATCCGACATACTATCCCGATGCTCAGGTGATCTGCGCTTGTGGCAACACCTGGACAACCGGTTCAACCAAAAAGGTCATCCATACCGATCTGTGCTCCAAGTGTCATCCCTTTTACACGGGTGAGCAGCGCATTGTTGACACTGAAGGGCAGGTGGATCGCTTTTATCGGAAACTGGAGATTCGCAAGCAGTACCAAGCGGAAAAAGAAGCCCGCGAAGCCGCCCGAACCTCTCCGCTGCGTCCGATTACCGATCTGGAACTCGGACCTCGCGCCACCGAAGCATTAGCCAAAGCCGGAATCACCAACGTTGGGCAAGCCCTCGAGCGTTTGGCGCAGGGCGAACAAGCCCTCCTGGCGATTGAGGGCTTTGGGCGAAAGTCCCTGGCTGACCTGAAGAAACGCCTGCGCTCCTTTGGCTATGAATTGCCGGAAGCAGCCGAAGAGATTGTCGTTTAGGGCTGAAAAGATCTTTACCAAAAAATCCCCCAAGGCGGGGATTTTTTGTTTTGGAGAGCAAAAGCCGTGCTTTCG
>DAOTZA010000192.1:0-3383 GCA_034434515.1 Anaerolineales bacterium
GTGGGGTAGCGCTCTGGCATGGGCGCTGCCCGTTCTTTTTCTCGCTCTGTTTTATTTTTATCCCTTAGGTAGCATTGTCCTTTTCGCGGTGCAAAGGTTTATTGGAGCGGGGGCAGGATCGTTACAAACCTTGAATCTGGCTTACTTCTGGCGGGTGTTTAGCTTCACGGTTTACCAGGCTGCCTTATCAACCCTGCTAACCGTTTTGCTCGGCTTGCCGGCTGCGTACCTCTTTGCCCGCTATGAGTTTCGCGGCAAAATGCTGTTGCGCTCGCTCAGCACGATCCCGTTTGTGCTACCGACCCTGGTAGTTGCCGCCGCTTTCAATGCCTTGTTTGGGCCGCGCGGCTGGGCAAATTTGGCTGCCATCAACCTGTTGGGGTTTCGCGAAGCGCCGTTTACCCTGACCAACAGTTTAACCGCTATCCTGATTGCGCATGTCTTCTATAACCTGACCATTGTGCTTCGCCTGGTGGGGGATGTGTGGTCGCGCTTAGACCCGCGCCTGACCCAGGCCGCCCGCTGTTTAGGCGCTACCACCTGGCAGGCTTTTTGGAAAGTTACCTTACCGCTGCTTTTGCCGGCTATTTTCTCGGCTTCCCTGTTGGTGTTTATCTTCGACTTTACCTCATTTGGAGTGATTCTCATCTTAGGTGGGCCTCGCTATGCAACCCTCGAGGTGGAAATTTATTATCAAATGACCGCCCTATTTAACTTCCCAACCGCAGTGCTCTTATCCTTAATCCAGTTAGGTTGCACGCTAGGGCTGACAATAATCTACAACCGGCTTTCCGAAAAATTAACCCGACCACTTCCTCTGGCGGGGCAAAAACGCGTCTTGACCCGTCTCTCAAAACCTTCGCATAAAATTTTTGCCTTTCTGGTCATCTCATTTTTGATCGCTTTTCAAGTTCTGCCTTTGCTGGCTCTGGTTGGCCGCTCTGTTGTCTATGCCGGCTGGGAGAGAGGTGAGCGGGGTTTGACGACGCCGACCCTGAGTTTCGCTGCCTACCAGGAGATCTTCATCAATCGGCGGGCATCGTTGTTTTACATCCCCCCGATCCGGGCAATTGCCATTTCAGTCACTTATGGATTGATGACCATCCTCCTTGGATTGGGTATCGGTCTTGCGGCGGCCTGGTTCTTATCCCGTCAACAGGAATCGGTCGTACTGGAACGCCTGCGGCGCTGGTTAGAGCCGCTCATCCTGCTCCCCTTAGGGACATCATCGGTGACATTGGGTTTGGGATTTCTGCTCGCCTTTGGGAAACCTCCTTTAGATTTGCGCTCCTCGCCTTTGTTGATTCCCTTAGCCCATACGTTGGTGGCTTTTCCCTTTATCGTACGCAGCCTGTTGCCTGCCCTGCGCAGCATTCGGCCGCGCTACCATCAGGCTGCAGCGGTCTTAGGAGCAACCCCCTGGCAGATTGCGCGTCGGGTGGATCTCCCCATCATCGGGCGGGCGGTTTTGGTGGCCGGCGTTTTCGCCTTTGGCATTTCGATGGGCGAGTTTGGTGCAACGGCCCTGTTAACCCGCCCGGAATACCCAACCTTACCGATCGCCATTTACCGCTTTCTCGGTCAACCTGGAGAATTGAATTACGGACAAGCCATGGCTCTGAGTGTTCTCTTGATGACCATTACGGCGGCCGGAATGATTTTAATCGAAAGGTTTCGCAGTGGGGAAGTAGGAGAGTTCTAGAGGAAGAAATGCCCTATGGATGCTTTAGCCTTGGTGAACATCAGCAAATCGATCGAAAATAAGCAGATTTTAGAAGAGATTTCCTTTGAAGTTGCTTTAGGGGAAATTGTTGCCTTGTTAGGCCCAAGCGGTTGTGGAAAATCCACTACCTTATCCCTGATTGCCGGGTTAATCGACCCCGATCAGGGTGAAATTTCCTGGAAAGGACGCTCCCTGAGAGGGATTCCGCCTCATCAGCGCAATTTTGGATTGATGTTTCAAGATCTGGCGCTGTTTCCTCACCTCAACGTTTTCGAAAATATTGCCTTCGGCCTGCGAATGCGCAGGCTTGCCTTGCCTCAAATTCAGCAGCGAGTCACCGAAGTATTAGAACTGGTTAATTTACAGGGCTTTGAAGGCCGCGATGTCGCCAGTTTATCTGGCGGAGAAATGCAACGGGTAGCCCTGGCGCGCGCCCTTGCGCCTCAGCCAGAGCTTTTGATGCTCGATGAACCTCTGGCTTCCTTGGATCGCACCTTGAAAGATCGTCTGGCATTGGAATTGAGACAGATCCTGCGCCAGATGAACCAAACAGCCATTTATGTTACCCATGACCAGGAAGAAGCCTTTTCGGTAGCTGACCGAATTATCTTGATGAAAGAAGGAAAAATAGAGCAAATCGGCTCGCCCTATGAAATCTATCAGCAACCTGCGTCGCCTTTTGTTGCTCAATTCCTGGGGATGAAAAACCTGGTCGAAGCAGAGATCATCTCAGAAAATGGACAAAGCTGGTTGCGCATGCCCTGGGGAAAAATCCCCTATCCGAGCCAGAGCAAAGGCAAAGGGATTGCCCTGATTCGCCCGGTGGGGGCAAAGGTGAACGGGAAAGAGGGATTACAGCTTACGGGTCAGGTGATCCAAAAGGTTTTTCGCGGCGATCATTGCCTGCTGGAGCTGCAATGTGATGCAGAGCGTTTCTCGTTTTCCATCCCTTGCTGGCTGGTAATGCCCAAAGAGGGCGATATCCTCTCCCTCTCTATTCCACCTGAGTCGATTCTGTTCTTTGGTAATTAAACGGGTTGAAAGCCCTTCTATTTGAAATCAATTGATAAATGTATACGAACGCAATCGGCGTAGAATATTGATCACCATTGAAGGCATGCCAACAATGGCTTGCCCTGGGCTATTTTAGCAGCGAGGACTCGCCAATCTGGGCAAAGCAAGCGCGCCATGCCACGGCTGCACGCCGGGTTGGAAAGCAGCGTACGATGAGCAGCGGGATATTGCGGGCTTTCGAGCGAATCGGCTATGACGAGCCTTTGTCCTTGAGGGGGCTGAGCTTCCAGCGCCCATACGCCACGAATGCCGCTAATCCCATTAAGATGATGTTCATGACGATATTCTCAAACTCGCCGCGCATGACGTGCCAGATGGCTGCGCCAACCATAACGAATACCAGCCCAAGCGCTGCCAATGGCGTCAGGCGGGTCTGGATGCGGGTGATACCCGGCAGGATGAGACCCAGCCCCGCCAGGATTTCAGCCATGCCGCTGAAATAGTGCAAGCCAGGGGACAGTTCATACATCCAAGCCATCGGGGCGGGTAAGCCGGGCGGAACGATGAAATGGACGATACCGGTGACGAAGAAGTAGATTCCGAGCAGGACTTGCAGAACCCACAAGAGAATGTTCATGAGCATAAA
>DAOTZA010000193.1:0-19378 GCA_034434515.1 Anaerolineales bacterium
TATCCTGCCCCGCTTGCGCCGCCGCCCGAAGCGGATGCTCCGCCATCGCCCGCGCCGCTAGAGTCTGCTGAATCGGAGGCAGCCATGAGGGCAACCATGCTGCTGAAGTCGCCATCGCTGCTTGGCATCGCCTGGAACCAGGCCGGAAGCGGCACGCCGCCCAGTTTTTTGAAGGATTTAGCCCAGGCGGCGCCCAAACCAAAATCCGCTGCATAGGCAAGGTAACGCTCGAAGGTGTCGTGGCGAATGGCAGTTTCTTGCCCACGGCTGACCTGGTCAAGATAGTTTCGGAAACTGGTCCAGCGGATTTTTTGTTCTTCGCCCGCCGGGGTGAGCGGGGAATAGGCGGCGGCATAAATGATCAGCGGGATGGAGAGCACGAACGCTCCGCCGCCAAATCCCGCCAAAGCAGCCATGAGCCAGGCAAGGGTCTGATTGTTGGTCAGGAAAATGACGGTTGCAAAGGCTGCCCCAACCGACATTCCCAATCCTGCCACCATGACCAGCAATCCAACTCGTATCAGCGCAATTCGCTTTTGTTTGCGTTCGGGGTCGAGCCAGCCACGCCGGATGAGTTCCTGGTCGAGCAGCTTGTTAAGCTGGGAGGCTTTGGAGACAAATTGTGTGCTGACTTCGGAAAGATTCACCTGCAGTTTGCCGGGTTTAAAAATCCCTTCAAGCACGAGCTGTTCATGCGGAGCGAGCGGAATTTCGCCCCCTTTGCGGTCCAGGATGTATTTTCTTGCGCCTAAGAAGCCTTTTTCCTCGCGAACTTCGATCAGGCCACGCTGCGCCAAGTCAAAGATCGTACCCATGATATTGTTGTAAGTGCCAATCAGTCTGCCAGCGACAGCAGGGGGCAGGTCAGCGGGCAGGTAGGGGAACAGGGTGAGCTCAGGCAGGTTCAACTCGCGCTGGTTGGAGCGAATGTAAAAGAATAACCCCAAACCACCCAGCAGGAGGGTCGCCAGACCGCTGAGCAAGCCAACCGGCAGGGTTTGAGCGACAGCGGCGGCGGTTTTTTGCTCCCGCACCTGCCACTGCGGAGCCGATGTTGCCAGGCTCTTGGCGGGGAATTTCGCAGCCAGGATAACGCCCTCATTCGCAGCGACAGCGGTTGTGGTGAGTCTAAATCCGGTATCGGTGGGGGCCGAGTCAAATGCCCGGTCAAGCGCAGGGGGTTCAAGTGGCCGGACACCTTGCGGGTAATTTAAGGTGATCGTGGCTTGATCAATCGGGTAATCATGCTCAGGTGGGATAACATACCAGCGCAGTGTATCCGCTGCGCCACTGCTGATCACGCCCGCCACCCGATAGCGAAGGACAAAAACGTGGGAGGTGTCGCTGGTGGGGGCAAAGTGCCAGATGACTTTGAGTGGGTCGCCAGGCGTCACTTCCACTTGCCCTGAGTCCGTTCCTTGTGGCAGGGGGACGCCGTCCATGCTGGCTTCCAGGAAGGTTAGGCCGTCGGTGCCGCGAGCCGAAACTTCGCGGAAAGCGTAAGTAAAGGGGCCGCCCTCGAAACGAAAGGCGACCGTCTCGGTGACAAGCATCTCGCCGCCGGGTTGTAGGTCGAGTTGGGCATCAAAACGTTCGGCGCGATAGGTTTTGCCTGCCACCGCAGTAGGGGTGAAGAAAGCGAACAGCAGGAGACAAGCCACGAAGGCGGGGAAAAGTTTGCGAGTCATATTGGTACCTTCCTTATGGATATACGGCTGGAAGTGGTTTTTGTTCTAGTAAGGGCAATTGATTTACCAGACCTTAACGTTCTTTAAAATGGGTGAAGCATTCTGAATCAGGTCATCCATTTTTCACCTTATTCGCAGCAAAGTTGGCAAGGAGCGCGTTGGGGGTCAGTTTCTGAGAAGCCATACACATAACAGGCAAATCGGCAGCAAAACCGCCCAAACCCAAACCAAATCGGCTTTTAGGAGAGGGGGCGTTTGCTCATCGGTCGGCTCGAAGACGACGAAGGTGAAGCGCTCTTTTGCCGCCAGGAACTGCTCCAGGGTCATCTCGAAGCCCGCCAGTTCCATCATCTTCCGCATGGTCGGGTTGGATTGCGCCCAGCGGAAGGCGCGCGCCCGCTCTTCGTCTGAATCCATGCACCGGGCGCGGACCGATTGCGCCCCGCGCCAGGTTTGCACGGTGGCAAGCGGATTGGCTTGCAGGTTGCGATACCAGTCGGTCTTCGTCCCCCAGCCGCTCAGGACGGTGGGCTTGCCCTCGAACTCGTGAAATTCGATGGCTGTATGGCGCGGCAAGCCGCTCTTGCGCCCGGTGGTGGTCATCACCATGAACAGGTGGCCAACAAGAAAGCCTAACCCCAGCCGATAAAGCAGGATGGGCGTTTTGAACAGCCATTTCATCGGCCCTTTGGGGTAGGGCAGGGTTTCGACCCAAGTTTTTTGAGACATGGATATTCTACCTCCCTCGTGATTATAAACTTTCAGTGAATATTTCTGAGGCAGGCGCTGGTTAACATTGCTTAACCCGAATTCGGGATAGACCCTGGAAATTTCCCTCCAAATACGCAAAACTCTTCCGCTTGGTGCGGGGGGCGAAAGCAATAAAGACCCTTAAGGGTAACAACCTACCATCGCAAATAATGTTGATAATTTGCTGAGAAAACCGTCCACGAATAGACCACGAAGTAACGAATGACAGCACTATTCATGCATTCGTGCAAACTTCGTGGACGGTCTGCCCTGCCAAGTAAAGCCTATGGCAGGTAATTGCGATGAAAGTGTTTATTGGATTAGAGAGAGCAGAGAAAAATGAGGTTGGCGATTTTTTGGAAAGCCGCTTCGAAATCGTGCCGCTAAACCTATTGGTGGCGGAGCAAGCGATTGAATTGCGCCGTACCCACCGTCTGCGCTTGCCAGATGCGGTGATTTTGGCGACAGCGGACGTAAACGATGCGGTATTGGTGACAAGGAACACAAAAGATTTCCTGCCAACGATGGAAAGGGTACGCGTGCCTTATCGTTTGTAATTATCAAACACCCCTCAACGATTTTGATCACGGTTTCGGATGCGCCTCGAAAAACTCCCACATCAACGCTGAGGCTGAGATCGTCTGCGTTGGCTGGTCGGCCTCAGGACGGCCCGATGAAATACCCCCGGGCCAGGCATGCCCGCCGCCAAGGATCGTATACAATTCCACCGCCGTACCGTCCCGGCAGCCGCTCCAGAGCTGATGCTGGATGTCGGCAAAGGAGATGGTCTGTGGCTGGGGATTGCAGGCGTTGAAGGCGACCCAGAACGCTACCGATTGCGGCACCGAGGCGAAATCCACCCCGATCAGGGAGTCAGGTCCAACCCCGCCGTTGTAGGGCAGATGGGTGTCGGCCGTGCCGTGAAACATCAGTACGGATACAGGCTGGGATGGGCTGCAGGGTGAGAAATTGAGCGTTCCTGCTACCGGTGCGATGGCTGCAAACAAATCGGCGGCTTCGCACCCCAGCCGATGCGCGAGAATCCCCCCGTTGGACATGCCGGTGGCGTAGATGCGCGCTGGGTCAATCGCAACCAGGGTTTGTAAATCTGCTACGATGGCGCGCACAAAACCGACATCGTCCACGTTGTTTTGCTGAGCGTAGCCACAGCAGGCGCCGCCGTTCCAGGTTAGCAGTTTTTCACTGCTCAGGCGGCTTGTGCCGTTGGGATAGACCACCAGAAAGCCGTTCTGATCGGCAACCTGGTTGAAGTTGGACATGCGCAGGGCATTTTGGGCGTTACCCGTGCCGCCGTGGAAGACAAACACCACAGCCAGCGGATGGCTTAAATCCAGCGCCTGTGGTACATGCAGAAGGTAACTGCGCTGACGGTCCTCATGCGTAAGCGTGCGGGTGATGTCTCCGGCGGGCAGGCTGGGAGTTGCCCTGGAGGCGCGATAGCGGCAGGCGATGATGACCAAGGATAAACACAGAAGCAGGAAGATTAACCTCCACTTCGGGCCGTTCCTCGTTTGATGCTGGCTTGTGCTAACACTGTCTTCAGACATGATGGCGGCGGTCAAATTTCCTTTCTGGCTATTTTGAAGTGTAGCACGAGCTTATGAAGAAAATGTTTAGCTGGGGTAAGCTTTTGTTAACAAATTGCGGTGCTGAGGAAAAAGATCCAGCCAGAGTTACAACCTCGATATGATCAAATGACCCCCACAACCGGTTGTCTTTGCATTAATGAACCATCTCAGCAAAAAAACTCACCACCAAGGACGGCAGGAAACTCACCTCTCCTCTCTCCGCATGCTAGAACACAGTTACTCCGGGGTAAAAAGGTTTTTCATTCACAACGGAGAGAGGACAGAGACATTGAGAACCCAGAGCAAAAACTCTTTCTTACGCTGAATTCCCGACCACGTCCTGCCAGGTGTAGCGCGGGCAAAAGCCCAACAGGCGCGCCGCCTTACTGCCATCCAGCGGCGACATGCGCCCGCCAAACCCTTCTCGGATCGTCTCCACGCCTGGATAGCAACGTTGCACCAGCTCCAGGGTGGGTTGTTTCATCAAGGTATCTGGGGCAGCGATATAAAAGGCTTCAAAACCGGGTTGCTCAAATTCCAGCGCCAGCCGACACGCCTCCGCCACATCCCGCGCATCGATATAAGCCCACAGGTTGAAATCGTTGCGCCGTTCGTCCTGCCAAGCGGCTTGCAGTTCGGCGGCATAATCCTCGGGTTGCAGGATGTAGGATAAGCGCAAGCTGATGATGGACATTTGCGGCTCGCGGCGCACAAACCCTTTGGCTAATTCTTCCAAAACGATCTTGGAGAGCCCATAGGCGTCCTGGGCAAGCAAGGGATGCTCTTCGTCGATGGGGAGATAAAGGGGCGAGAAGCGCCGAAACATGAACGGAAAACCCAAGGCCGATTCACTTCCTGCCAGCACCACTTTTTTGACACCCAGGACACAGGCTGCTTGCAGAACATTGAAAGTGGACAGCACATTGTTGCGAAAGACCACTTCGGCGGTATGCTCACCAGGCCAGGGGATGGCTGCCAGGTGAATAACGGCCTCTTTGCCTTCTACTACGCCAAACGCCTGACCCAGGTCGGTCAGGTCAACATGGTAGGTGCGCACCAGGGAGGAAGTCTTCTGGTCGGCGTTGATCACCTCGTAGTCGTGCTGCAGGAGATGTTCAATCACCCATTTGCCGGCTTTACCGCTGCCTCCCGTAACCAACACTTGCTTTCTGGTTGACATACTGGGTTCCTCCAAAATGAATTAACGCTTTAAGACCACCGTGTACTGATAGCGATCGGGATGATAAACATCAAAAGCGGTTTCCACAGGCTGATGGTCTTGATCGTAGAGGGTGGATTTCAGTTTGATCGCCGGGCTGCCCAGCGGCAGTTGGAGCAGTTGACTCAGCGTTTCATCAATCTGGATGGGGAAGAGGGTATGAACGGCGTAAAGGAAACGCACTCCGTAGGTTTCGCTGAGCAACTGATAGAGCGAGGTTTCTACTGTCCAGGGTTGATCGAGCAGGTCAGGGAAGAGACGGTTGGGGGTGTAAGAGGTCTCATGGGCGACCGGCTCGCCATTGGCAAGGCGCAGACGCACGAGTAAGTTTACCGGTTCATCGGTGTCGATCTGCAATTCACAGGCGACCGCTTCCGGGGCTGGGACAACTTCGCGGCGCAGAATCACGCCGCCGGGTTGCATGCCGCGCGCCCGCACCGATTCGCTGAAAGAAGCCAGGGCAGAGCCAATTTGCACTTTGGGGGCGCAAACAAAGGTGCCTTTGCCCTGTTGCAAAGTGACCCAGCCCAAAGCCTGCAACTGGCGCAAGGCTTCGCGCACCGAGCTTCGCCCAACGTTGAGCTGGACGGCTAACTCCTCCACCGAGGGCAATTTTTCACCGCTTTGATAGCGTCCCGAACGGATGGCTTCTAACAGCCAGTTCGAGATTTCATCGGCGATGTTTGTGCGGGCTATTTTCATGGTTTCTCCCTATCATCAGGTCATCAGATGTCTTGGTTCATTTTATCTATTTTCAATAGGGATGTCAAGCAACAGCCCCATCGAAGGAATGCTTTTTTCGCCATAACGCTGTTGTGCCATAGCTCAAATGTGCATTGCGACAGGATCAAACGACCTTCCGCCACAAGTTGCGCTGGGATTTTGCTGAGAGAACCGTCCACGAATAGGCAACGAATAAACGAATGACTGCGCTATTCGGGGACGGTCTGTGCTGCCAAGGTAGCGCCTATGGCAGTTAATTACTTTGGTAAATAGCTCAGATCAATAAAGGTGGTGGGATCTGGGACACGTTCGATTAGACCACCATCAAATTGGAATTGGGCGTAGGCCCTGATCCGGTCAAGATCCATATAGCCTCTGGGGTTATCCGCATCCCCGGGCCAGGGTTTTAAAAATGGCTCTACACCCATTGGCCAGCCCCTTCTCAGAAACTCTGGGTCTGCGTCAGGATGTGCTTTGAGAGATATTTCCACGGCTTCATCGAGATGAGCGTTGACGTAATCAAATGCCTCAAACATGGCCTGGATAAACCCGGTCACGGCTTTTGGATTCTCCTTTGCAAACGTTGGGTTCACAATAACAATAAAGTTGTAAAAGGGTGGGACACCATGTTCGGTATAAAGCCAGATACCAGTTTCCCTACCCGTTTGGAGGAAAGTATTCAAATCTTCTCCACCAGCGGCGGCATCTGCTGCGTCCACCTGGCCGGCAACCATCAGGGGAACGCTATAGTCGCCCGCATCTACCTTATTGACATCATTCAGGCTGAGATTATATTTTTCTAACATCGTGCGGAAATTCAATTCCGTTTGCGGCCAGTTGTAGATCGCTACAGTTTTTCCCTTTAAATCGGCCGGCGAAGTCATTCCTGAATCTTTGTAATACATTATTCCGCCCATGTCTCGTGGCGTTAAGGTGGCAACACCGATGACTTGCAAGCCTTCGTTGGTGGCATTGATTAAGTCCGAAGTCGTTGCGATACCAAACTGAGCTTTGCCAGTTGCCACCAGCTTTATGACATCGGCCGGTTGAGGGGGAAATTCAAGCGTAACTTCCAGGTTCTGGGCTTTATAAAAGCCTTTGGCTTGGGCTATTTCCAGACTCATTTGCCATGCCCAAAATGTTGGCCAATCACGAATGACGGTTACTTTGGTTATCCCACCTGTGCCCCTGGTGCTCGCACAAGCACTGAGCATTAAGGATAAAATGACTGCCAACGACACGAAAACGGTTGTTTTTTTCATAGCATTTCTCCTCTCTATGACTTGCAAACTAACTCTGAGTTTTTTGTATATCTTTCCAGGGTAATGCGATTTTTGAAATAACGCTAACGCTTACAAATAAAAGCATCGTGACAACCGAAAGGATCAGGATTGAAGCAAACACCCGGTCGGTTTTATTCATCGCATTTGCCTGTAACATCAGGTTGCCAATTCCACGGTTAGAGCCTACCCATTCTCCAATCACTGCACCGATAACCGCATAGGTGATTCCCATTTGGCATCCGGCTAATAAATATGGGATTGAGGCGGGAAATTCCACAAGACGAAAAATTTTTAGCCGGCTGGCTGACAAGGATTTGAGCAAGTTGATCATCTCGGGTTCGGCAGAACGTAATCCTTCTACTTCGTTGACACAAATTGGAAAAAAGACAATTAATGCCGCGATAAAAACTTTTGGCCAAATGCCAAACCCAAACCAGATAACTAAGAGTGGCGCTATTGCAAATACTGGAATCGTTTGAGATGCAACCACCAGAGGATAAACTGTCCTTTCCAAAGTTGGAGAATAGACAATCATTATCGCTAGAATCATTCCAGTCGCAAACCCGATTGCAAATCCTATCATGACTTCCAACATGGTAAACGCCATGTTGTTGATCAATAAATTCCAATCTCGAATAGTAGCCTCTAGAATTCGCGTTGGGGCCGGCAAAATAACAGGGTGAATATTAAAAAATCGGACAACAGCTTCCCAAACAAGAATAAGGCTAAATAGTAGAATGGATGACGGCAGTAGCTTGGAAAATTGCTGATTGATTTTCTGCAGGTTATGGATGTCCTGATAGAACTTCATGGTATTTCCTTCGCAAAATCAAGTTCCTCAAACGTTTCCTCTTCACGGATGAGTTGATTGACCTGGTAGTGAATTTCACCAAATTGGGGTGATCTTCGGGTTGCTGCGCTACGGGGTCTGGGGAGATCAATTTTGATTTCTGCCTTGATCTCACCGGGTTGTTTTGTAAGAACATAAATTCGATCGGATAATAATATTGCTTCATTCAAGTCATGGGTTACCAAAAGAATGGTGATATTGAATTCACTCCAAACCTGCATCAGCCATTCCTGCATGTACTCGCGGGTCTGTGAGTCCAACGCCCCTAAGGGTTCGTCCAATAAGAGCAAGTCTTTGTGAAACATCAGGGTACGACCAAAGGCGACCCGTTGCCTCATCCCGCCGGATAATTGAGCCGGATAGGATTCTTCACGCCCCGCTAAGCCGAGCTTGGCGATGATTTCCATGGCTTCCTGCTCAGCTTTTTTGCGGTCATAATCAAGGATATCTGCGCCAAGGAGCAAGTTTCCAATGACCGTGCGCCAGGGAAGCAGTAGGTCTTTCTGGAACATGTATCCTACATATCCGGTTTTGCCGGTAACATTTACGTTATTGATGTAAACAGCCCCGCTGGTTGGCGTGAGCAAGCCGGCGATAATGTTAAACGTGGTACTCTTGCCACATCCGGAAGGACCCAGCAATGTAACAAACTCTCCCCGCTTGACATAGATATTGATATTTTTAATGGCTGTGACCGTTTTGCCCGCTTTGGAAACAAACTCTTTGGTTAAGTTCTCGGTTTTCAGCAGTATCTCTTCATGCATCAACAACCTCTTCCCATTGGATGGCTCTATATCTACAGAATGAAGAGCTTACGCGCAAATAAGCGGGTGTACCTCCAGGGTTTAATCTGGTGTCCCATTCATTTTCTTCGAGCGAGTGGTCTTCCCGATAACAACGAATTCCCCCAGCGTATCCCCAACACGTTTCTTGCGTACCAAGATCACCTAAATGTATCATCGTTGATTTCGTTGCTTCGGCTACATCATCATTTGGTTGGCATTTTTAGTCGGAGTACTACTTCTGACCTTTACTCATCATATGACCTTATGTTAATAAATTATACTTAATTATTAACTTTATGTCAACTGATTTGTTCTATTAGTGGGTTGGTTGCCCACAGGTCAAATAATGGCAAGATATGGAGCATAATGGCAGGCTTTAGCTGTTGTTTAGCCAAAATATGCCGCTGTCTAGGGTTTTTGTGACCCAAATAGCCGGTCGTAAACGATGTTGGCAATAATTCGTCAGAGTTTAATATCGCTTGACTCCCCTGTTAAAGCGTGTTATACTTAAATGGTCATCAGATGATATGATGAGAAGTCTTTCCGCACGATGAAAATTACACGCATCTCTACCACGCTGGTTGAGGCGAATTGGCGGAATTTCACTTTCGTCCAAATCTATACCGACGCGGGCCTGATTGGGCTGGGAGAAGCCACCATCCGCAGCCGTGAGCACGCCGTGGCGGGGGCAATCGAAGATATGACCCGCGTTCTGATCGGGCAGGACCCTTTTCAGATTCAAGCTCACTGGCAGATGCTCTATCAAGACTTTCACAAGCGCGGGGGTGTGATCTTAATGGCAGCCATCAGCGGCCTTGAAATTGCCTTGTGGGATATCCTTGGTCAAGCCCTGGGTGTTCCCATCTATCAACTGTTGGGGGGCAAATTGCGCGACCGTGTGCGGGTGTATAACAACGGCTGGTTTGAAGGCTTGGGCACCACCGATGCGCTGGTTCAGGCTGCCCAACAAGCTGTTCAGGCTGGCTTTACGGCTTTGAAATGGAACCCTTTTCACGGCGTCCATGACTGGCTCTCGCCGAAGCAACGCCGTCAGGTGTTGGAAGAAGTGGCTGCCATCCGCCAGGCTGTGGGTGAAGAGGTGGATTTGCTGATCGAGGCGCACGGGTTATTGACTCCGGCTGCCGCCGTGCGCATTGCCGCCGATCTGGCTTTGTATCAGCCCTTCTGGTTGGAAGAGCCAGTTCCGCCCGAAGATGAAACGGCGATGGCTTTCGTGCGCCAGCGTTCTGCCATCCCGATCGCTGCTGGGGAGCGCCTGTACGGAAAATACGAATTTGCCCGCCTGATCGAAGGGCGAGCGGTGGATATCGTCCAGCCAGACATCACTTACGCCGGCGGCCTGTTTGAGACGCGCTTGATTGCCGCCATGGCAGAGGCGCGCTATGTGGGCTTTGCCCCGCACAATTCCGGCAGTCCGGTTTCCACTGCGGCCGCGCTGCATCTGGCAGCCTGCACGCCCAATTTTCTCATCCTTGAGTTGCCGACCAGGGATGTGCCCTGGCGTGCTGAACTGATTGAACCGCACATTGAAGCGCCCAAAGAGGGGTTTTTGGAAATCCTTCAGCGACCCGGCTTAGGGGTAAAACTCAACGAAGGCGTAGCTCGAGCGCACCCGTATCAAAACCCGGATCGCGCCTACCTCTCCGCTGTGGTCACTCCCGAAATGGAAAATTTGAAAACACGTTTGACGAACCGAACGCCTGATGACGAGGAACAACATGGTCTTGGGAATTAATGGAAAATTATTGCGAGTCAACTTGAGTGACTCCACCTGGCGGGTGGAAGCTATTGAGGATTCGTTCTGGCGAGTCTATTACGGCGGTTGGGGATTGATTGCCTATTACCTGCTCAAGGAACTGCGCCCGGGCATTGACCCGCTGAGCCCTGAAAACAAGCTGATCTTTGCCAATGGTCTGGTAACCGGGGCAGCGATTGGCGGCAGCGGTCGTCATGCGGTTGGGGCAAAATCGCCGCTCACGGGTGGTTTTGGAGAAGCCGATGTGGGCGGTTTTTGGGGGGCGGAGCTTGCCAAGGCTGGCTACGACGCAATCATCATCGAAGGGCAAGCTCCGAAGCCCGTTTATCTGGTTGTGCGCGATGGAGCGGTTGAGTTTCGTCCGGCGGAACATCTGTGGGGCTCGCTCACGGCGCGCACGCAAGCCACCATCCACGAAGAACTGGGCGATCACCGCCTGCGGGTAGCGCAAATCGGGCCGGCTGGCGAGCGGCTTTCTCCCATTGCCGCCATTATGCACGACATCAATCGCGCTGCTGCCCGCACCGGGCTGGGTGCGGTGATGGGCAGCAAGAACCTGAAGGCGATTGCCGTGCGTGGCACGCAAAAGGTGACTCCCCGTGACCCCAAGGCGCTCAATGAGCTGGCGAAATGGTATGCGCAACACTTCCCGGAAACGTGGGCGGCCGACCTGCGCCTGAATGGCACGGCTTCGGGCGTCGTCCATCACCAACTCAGTGGTGGCTTGCCCACCCGCAACTTTCAACAGGGGATTTTCGATGGTTTTGAAGCCATCAGCGGCGAGACCATGACCGAGACCATCCTCAAGGAGCGCGATACCTGTTTTGCCTGTCCGGTGCATTGCAAGCGGGTGGTCGAAGTGCAGGAAGGCGCCTTCCCGGTTGACCCCGTTTATGGCGGACCCGAATATGAAACCATTGGCGCCTTTGGTTCGATGTGCGCGGTGGATGATCTGGCGGCCATTGCACGGGCTAACCAACTGTGTAACGCCTATGGCATGGACACCATTTCGGCTGGGGTTACGGTGGCATGGGCAATGGATTGCTTTGAACGGGGCTTGCTTACGCTGGAGGACACCGGCGGCATTGAATTGCGCTTTGGCAATGCGCAGGCGATGGTGCAGGTTGTCGAACTGATGGGCAAGCGCGAAGGCTTTGGCTTTCTTCTTTCGCAGGGGTCCTTGCGCGCCGCACGGGCGATCGGGCGCGGCACAGAAGCGTTTGCCGTGCAGGTGAAGGGACAGGAAGTGCCGATGCATGAACCGCGCATTAAGTACGCCCTGGGCATCGGTTATGCTGTTTCACCCACCGGGGCCGATCATAATCACAATGTCCATGACACCGATTACACTACCGAAGAGAGCATTGCTCCTTTGAAACCTTTTGGCATCACCCGCCCGCTACCCATCCATGACCTGAGCCGCGAGAAAATGCGTCTGGCTGCCGTGGAGATTCCCTGGTCGGTCACGATGAATCTAATGGGGTTCTGCGGCTTCATTTTCTTTACGATGGGGCGACCGCAACTGGTTTCCCTGATTCAAGCGGTGACCGGTTGGGACTTGACCATGGAAGAGCTGTTAAGGGCTGGTGAGCGGGCTTACACGCTGGCGCGCGTCTATAACCTGCGCGAGGGGCTGACGGCAGCCGACGATCGTTTGCCAGAGATCTTTCATCAACCCTTTCAAGAAGGACCCTCGGCCGGCAATTACCTGCCCCCAGAGCAGGTGCAGGAGGCAAAGCAGATGCTCTATGAGCTGCTGGGCTGGGAGCGCGAAACGGGCGTTCCGAGCAAGGCTTGTTTGGAACGGTTGGGCATTGCCTGGGCAGCCGCACACCTGCCCCAGGCGGCGCAAAATGCGTTGGAATAGGCAGGCAATGATCGCTGGCGACCGAGCATTGTCTGTTTATGGTTTGTGACCATCGGTTTGTTCGATTTTGTCTGATAAGGAGGATGACATGAAGAAACGATTGACGCGGCGTGAATTTTTGAAGTTAGGGGCCTTTGGCAGTGCGGCTTTCCTGGTGGCGCGTTGCGCTCCTGCGCCGACCCCTACAACCGCCCCGGCTGGACCCACCTCTCCACCGCCCGTTGAGACCGCCGCCCCGCCCCCGGCCGAGACGATGGCTCCAGCCCCAGTCAGTGATGCCACCTACGAAGAATGGATCAACACCGTCGCCAGCACGGATCCGCTCGAAATCCGCATCGCCCACTGGTTCGACCCCAACAATCCTTCAGAGCATAATCAGGAGTTGATCGATTGGGCAACGGGCGAATGGAAAAAACGCTACCCCAACGGCAAGATCAACTGGGAGCTGATCGGTTGGGGCGAGATCGATCAAAAGACGGCCGGCTTCGTCATGGCAAACGAGGCGGTGGACATCACCTACAACTGGGGAGGGGCGACGGAAAACTGGTGCAGCGGCGATTTCGTCCTGCCGCTGGATGGCCAAATGCCGCAATGGTGGATCGATTCGCGCATCCCGGCTACCCTGCAACCGCCCTCCAACGGGTTGTGCAGCGATGGGCGGTTGGTGATGGCAGCCATGGGAATGGAAAATCAAGCCATGATTGTGCGCGCCGATTTGCTGGAAGCAGCCGGGATTGACCCTGCTAGCCTTGCCTCGCAGGAAGGGTTTGTGGCAGCCATGCAAGCCCTGAGCAAACAGCCCGGCTTCGAGAAGCCCTATGCTTTCAAGATGGGCGCCGATTGGTCGATGATGGACTCGATCCTGTTTGCCTGGCGCGGCAATGGCTTGACGCCTGGCGACTTCCGTCCCGATGGCTCGGAAAAGGATGCTTGGGTACAATCGGCCGAGTTTGTCAAAAAGCTGATGGAACTCACCCCCGAAGCAGCCTTGAACTGGACCTGGGCAGAGGTCGAGCAGGCCTATTCAACCGGGCAGATCGCAGCCATGGATCACGGTAACTGGTTCTACAGCGTGGGCAAGACCCTGGATACCGAAGGCAAGATCGTCAACGAAAAGGTCACCGGCCTGGTACCGTATCCCTATGGGCCTTCCAGCCCGGAGAAGAAGCCCTATATTACCTTTAGCCTGACCGGCTTCTACCTCTTGAAGACATCGCCGGAGAAGAACCGCCGCGCTGCCCTCGACCTGATGGCGATTCTCTCCCAAACCAAGGCGGCCTGGAAGCATCAAGACGGAACCGTGCCGCCGACCACCGGCTGGACGATCGAAGACCGCCTCAAAGAAGCCTATGATCCCTCCATTGCCTGGTGGTGGAAGCGCTGGGAAGAGATGAACCAGACCAGCCGCATCCTGCCGTTGACCGGCTTTCTGGCACGGGATGAGATTACCGGCGCAGCTTATCCGTTGCTGGTCTCGATGTACCGCAACGAGATCACGCCCGAACAACTTTACACGCAATTGCGCGAGATCGCTCTGCCGCTCATCGAAGCCGCCAGAAGCCAGTAAGGGCATGGTTGGTTAAAACATGGTTAAACCACAGGCGATCACCCCCGCCGCAGAGGTTACGCCTGGCAAGCCAGGGCTTTTCTCCAGCCGTCTCAAACGCGATGAGCTTTTGCTGGGCTATGCCCTGCTGGTGCCGAGTTTCCTGTTCATCGGTCTGGTGATCGGTTATCCGTTGGTGCGTTCCGCTCAATTGAGCTTAAATCGCTTTAAGCTGACCGCCGGGGTCGATTCGGAGCAGTTTTGCGGGTTGTGCAACTTTCAAAGCCTGCTCCGCGACCCCTTCTTAGAGGTCTATTTGCGCAACCAGGCTATCTGGGTGCTGGGGGCAACTTTTTTACCGATCCTGTTTGCCTTGATCCTGGCTTTGCTGATGGATCGCGAACTGCGCGGGCGCTGGTTTTGGCGCTCGGTGGTCTTGATCCCCTGGATGATGCCCATCGCCACCACCGCCCTGACCTGGCGCTGGATTTACGACCGCCAGTGGGGCTTGCTCAATTATTACCTGCGCCAGGTGGGGGTCATCTCCCAAAACGTCGGCTTTCTGACCGATAAACTCTGGCTGTGGCCTTCGATTCTACTGATGGCGATGTGGATGTGGTTTCCCTACAACTACGTTGCCATCCTGGCGGCTTTGCAAGCCATTCCTAAGGAGATGCGCGAAGCTGCCCGCGTCGATGGCTGTACGTCCTGGAAAGAAATCTGGTATATCACCCTGCCCAGCATTCGCCCGGTGCTAAATTTGTTGATTGTGCTGGGGTTGATCTGGTCGATGAACGACTTCACGGCCATCTTTTTGCTCACCGAAGGTGGCCCGGGCATCGATTCGACCACCCTGGCGCCGCTGGTCTATAAAGTTTCCTTTCGTTACTACGATTTGGGCAAGGGCGCAGCGATCGGCATGGTTTTGATGATTATCAGCCTCATTTTTGGGGCAATCTATTTGCAAATGGTCAAGGCGGAGGAGAAATGAGCCGCGCCCACCGTCTTTTGCGTCTTTTGAAGGAACAAGTGCCAGTCTATGGGGCGCTGGTTGGGCTGACGCTTTTTATTGTCGTGCCTTTCCTGTGGCTGTTGACTTCGACCGTGCGCCCGGTAGCGGAGTTATACGTTTATCCGCCGCGCTGGATTCCGCAAACCTTCACCCTAGTTGCCTATCAAAAGGCGTTTCAAACCTTTGCCAGGCCGCTGCTCAATTCGGCCGGGTATGGTTTGGTGACGGCGATTTTGACTCTGGTCGTAGCCTGTCCGGCCGCCTACAGCCTGACTCGCCTGAACTATCCTGGCAAGCGCAGCGTGACTGGGGTCTTTTTGATAACCCAGATGCTGCCCTTTGTCTTGTTGCTTTTGCCGTTGTATATTATTTATCTCAAGTTGGGCTTATATAACACCCGCCTGGGCTTGATCATCGGCTTCACCGCTCTTACGGTGCCCTATTCGGTGCTGTTGTTACGCAGTTTCTTTGCGGGGTTGCCGATCGAGTTAGAAGAACAGGCGATGATCGATGGTTGCACCCGCCTGGGGGCGTTGTGGCGCATCGTGCTGCCGCTTTCGACGCCGGTGCTGGTTGCGGTGGTGCTCAGCAGCGTTGTCCTGGTTTGGAACGATGTCTTGTTTACCATCTTTCTCAGCAAAGACCTGGAAGTCCAAACCGCTTCAGTGGCTCTCTACCGTTTCTTTACCGTGCGCTCTGCCTCCGGGGGGGTTGCCCAAAAAGAGGTCATGCTGGCTGGCGGGGTGATCCTGACCTTGCCGGTCATCGTTTTGTTCACCTTTCTGCAGAAATATATCGCCGCCGGCATTACCGCCGGGGCGTTGAAGGGCTGAAACCTGCGCCAGCGCGCAGAAAATCTTTGCTAGCCATCAAAACAAGGAGTTACAGGATGTATCGCGAATGGTTTGTCACCGAATACTTTTCTCAGTACGACGAATTTGAGGATTGGGCGAAGGGGGGCAAGACGCGCAGCATCAACGTCTATGATAAGTGGATGCTGATCGTCAATCTCAACCCGAGAGAGGACGCCGAGGTCAATCTCACCTTTTACTATCTGGACGAGCCGCCCAAGGACTTCACTTTTCGGTTGGCGGCCGGCCGACAGGGGCGCCTGCACTTTTCCGATGAGCCGGATAACCTCGGCACGATCAATCTGCCGCCGGGGTGTGAGCCGCGCAAGCGCTTTGGCGTGCGGGTGCGCAGCACCCAGCCGGTGGTGGTGCAAGCCACGGGCGGCGATCGCATTGGCAACGAGCGCATCACCAACAGCATGGCGACCTATTTGTATCACCCTGGTCCGCTGGGAGAAGCTGAGAAGACCTGGATGTACGTCGATTGCGTCTATCTGGTTTCCGATCGCTTTGCGCTGGAAGAGCGCGAGTGGCTTTCGGTGCTCAATCCGAACCCGCAGACAGCCCATTGCCGGGTGACTTTTATCCCCGGCGGCGATGTGGATGTGGGTTCACAGGCTTCCAGGCCAATCGAAGCCTCGGTGGCGACAGTCCAGCATACGTTTGAAGTACCTGCCGAACGGCTGTTTTCGATTTTGATCTCCGATTGGAAAGATGTGCTCCCCAATCAGCCCTATGCGGTGCGGGTCGATAGTGACCTGCCCATCACCTTGCAGGGCATCCGCCATATCTTTGAGCGCGGCAAATACGAGTTCTCGCGCTGCTGGGCCGTGCTGGATGCGATCCCGATTCCGCCCGAGGTTAGAGGATAGAAAGGGGAGGCATGGAGACGACCATTATTGCGCAATATTTTGATACCGTTCATCAGGCATTGCAAAAAGCGCAAGAGACGCAAACGGCGGCCGTGCAGGAGGCAGCGCGACTGACGGCGCAACGCCTGATGGCCGGCAACATCCTGCACGTCTTTGGCACCGGGCACAGCCACATTCTCGCCGAAGAGGTCTTTTTCCGCGCCGGCGGCCTGGTGCAAGTGAACGCCATTTTGGACCCAGCCCTGATGCTTCATCTCAGCGCCTCGAAAAGCACCGATCTGGAACGCCTGGAGAACTACGCGCGCATTGTCCTGCAACGCTATGATCTGCGCCAGGGCGATGTCTTTCTGGTGGTCTCGAATTCCGGGCGCAATGCGGTGCCGATTGAAGCCGCCCTGTACGCCCGCCAGCACGGTTTGCACGTGATCGCCATGACCTCGGCGGCCGCCTATGCAGCCCTGCCCTCCCGTCATCCCTCGGGCAAAAAGCTTGGTGATGTGGCCGATATCGTCATCGATACCTGTGTTCCCGAAGGGGATGCCGCTTTGAGTTTGCCGGGCTTGGAGCAGCGCTTCGGGCCGCTCTCAACCATTCTCGGTTCGGCTCTGATCCAGGCTTACGTGTGTGCGATCATTGAAACCATGCTGCAGCATCAGGTGCAGCCGAGGGTCTTGATTAGCGCCAATGTGGATCGCGGTCAGGATTATGCAGCCTTGTTTGCGGATTATCGACCGCGCATTCGCCATTTTTAGCAGGGAGGCATGAGCGGCGAGCGCACCTCTCTTTGCGCGTTAGGTCTGGATTTGGGCGGCAGCGGCCTCAAAGGGGGCATTGTCAACAGCGAGGGAAACCTGCTGCAGCTCAAACAAGTCCCCAGCCCGGTGCATGAGCGGCCGCAGCAGATTGCGGAGGTGCTGGCTGACTTGCTGTGTGCCCTCGCTGCGGAAGCGCGTGCGGCCGGGTGGACGGTGGTGGGAGCGGGGGTTTCCTCCACGCTGGATGTCGATCCGCACAGCGGCTGCTTTCTGCCGCCCCATTTTGCCCATCTGGAACGCTGGCAGGGCTATCCGATCGCCCAAGCCTTACAGGAAGCCAGTGGCCTGCCGGTGCTGGTGGAGAATGACGGTCCGATGTGCGCCTGGGGGGAATATCTGGTGGGGGCGGGCAAAGGATATGACAGCCTGGTGATGGTCACCTTAGGCAGCGGGGTGGGCGGTGGTGTCGTTTTAGAGGGCAACCGCCTGGCCGAGACCCTGGGCAGAGCAGCCTATTTTGGCCATCTGTGCATCGATCAGGATGGTCTGGAGTGCCCATGTGGGCGGCGCGGTTGTTGGGAGATGTACGTCTCGGCGACCGCGCTGGAACAGCGCGCCGCCGTAGCAGTCGCCTGGCAGTCGCAACCCACCCGCCTGGGCACGCAGCCAACCGCCCGCCAGATCGTTGCCGCCGCTCAGGCGGGCGACCCCCTAGCTAGCCACCTGCTGCAAGAACAGGCGGCCTATCTAGCGATCGGCCTGACCGATTTAGCCAACCTGTTTGCGCCGCCGCTGATCGTGGTTGGCGGCGGGTTATCTCAGGCTGGGGAGTTGCTTTTGGCGCCAGCCCGCCAGCAGATGAACGCCCAACGCTTGCCGATCTGCAGCGAAATCGCTGTGCTGCCTTCCCAATGGCCGTTTGAAGCCGGCTTGCTCGGCGCGGCTTTACTCGCTTTAGAACGATTTGGAGGTGTTAATGTCCGAGATAGCTACCAGCGCTAACCTTGCCTTGCCGATTAAAGGCCCGTTTACCCCCGAAAAGCTGCGCGACTTCCTGGCGCGCCCGCTCATCGCCCGCTTTGCCACCGTAACCCCACAGGGCAAACCGCACGTCGTCCCGGTCTGGTTTGAGTGGGATGGGACGCATTTGTGGGTAACCCTTGACCGTCGCTCGCAGAAATACCGCAACATGCTCGCTAATCCCTATTGCGCGGTGACCATTGATGAGACCTGGGGCGGCTTGCGCTTTATCGGGGTAATCTTTGAAGGCCCGGTGGAACTCATCGATCAACCCGAGGAGTGGGCGCGCGATTTCGTGCGCAAGGTTTACGCCAAATATATGGGCGAGGAAGGCTTGTGCGCCCGCACCATCCAGAGCATGATCAACGAGGGACAGCATGTGGTCGCCAAGATCACACCCGAAAAAATCCTCACCTGGGACGACACCTCTGGCCCGGCCCCGGTGGGCTGACAAGCCTTGCGCCAGCCACGCTTGCGCCGACTTCTTCAACCGCGAATGAACACCAATCAAGGCGAAAAAAGGAGTGCGCAAGCCATGCTTGCGCCTCTTTCTGCATCGTGGTGAGCATTGGCTGAGCAAACCGTTCACGAATGAGTCACGAATCAACGAATGACAGTGCGATGCGTGCATTCGGGCAACCTTTGTGGGCAGTCTGCCCTGATAAGGTAGAGCCTGTGGGAGCTCATTACTAAGGAACAAAACCTTCTATTCGTGTCCATTGGCGTTCATTCGCGGATACTTTGCGTCCATTCGTGTTCATTCGCGGATTCTTTACAAAAAACCCTTGCCA
>DAOTZA010000194.1:0-2552 GCA_034434515.1 Anaerolineales bacterium
GAAGACCCGCAGTTGATGGTGCTGTGAGTGATCAGGAAGAATTTTGAGATGGGTATGGCGTTAGAAATAAAAATCCCACTACAAGAAGAAAATATACTTTTCCTGTCGGATGCTAAAGATTCCAGCGAGGTTATTACCCGCCTGTCAGATGCATTGGAAAAGCAGGGTTATATCAAGAGTTCATTTCGAGATGCGGTATTAGAGCGAGAACTTAGTTTGCCAACCGGCCTTGAATTAGATGGTCAGATACACGCTGCAATCCCTCATGCAGATATTGAACATGTAAATTTTCCTTCTGTAGCTCTGGCAGTTTTACAAAAGCCCGTAATCTTTCGGTGTATGGTAGAACCGGAGAAGGAGATCCCGGTTCGATTGGTTTTTCTCTTGGCAATGAACGAACCGAAAAAGCAAGTTGAATTATTACAACAAGTTGCCACTATTTTGCAGGATAGTGAATTATTACGGAAATTGGTTAATAGTAAAACTGGAAAGGAGGTGATGGAAGCATTAATCATACACAATGATTGAAAAGGTTGTGGTGAAGCTATTGTCTTTCATAGTAATCTAAGTGATTTATGAAACAGAAAGGAGGCCAGATTGAATCAACAAAGAGTAAAGCGCATTTTAGTAGCCTGTGGAACAGCAATTGCGACTTCTACATTGGTGGCAGTTCGCATCAAGGAGGAAATGGCAAAACGTGGGATTAATGTCGAGACTCGTCAATGTAAGGCTACCGAAATAAGGAGTCAAGCTCAAGATGTAGACTTGATTGTCTCTACGACACCCGTGCCTAGCGGTCTGAATAAACCAGTTATCCAAACATTAGCATTTCTTACAGGAATCGGCAAAGAAGATGTCTTAAACCAGATTGAAAAAATTTTGAAGGAGATGTGAAAATGGACGCCATTCTTGCTGGATTAAAGAGCCTTTTCGATACCCTTGGCGCAACCGTTATGCTTCCCATCATTATCTTCATCTTTGCATTGATTTTGGGAGCGAAACCAGGTCGCGCTTTTCGGGCAGCAGTTACAATCGGAGTCGCCTTTGTGGGTATCAATCTTGTGATTGGGTTACTCTGGAACACGCTAACAGAAGTTGCCCAAGCGATCGTCAAGAACACAGGCATTCAACGCGATGTGGTTGATGTAGGCTGGCCTTCAGCGGCAGCGATTGCGTTTGGGTCGGTGGTCGGCTTGTGGGTAATCCCAATTGCCCTTATCGTCAATATTGTCTTGTTGGTTACTCGTCTGACTCGCACACTTAACGTTGATGTGTGGAACTTCTGGCACTTTGCCTTTATCGGCTCGCTGATTGTAGCCTTGACCGGCAACCTTGTTTATGGTTTGATCGGCGCTGCTGTCGCTGCTGCGCTAGCATTGTTCTTCGCAGACTGGACAGCAAAAGCTGTACAATCCTTCTACAACCTGCCTGGAATTTCTATTCCGCACTTAACTTCAGCTCCCATTGTACCGATTGCGATTGTTGTAAATTGGATTATCGAACGCATTCCGGGCATCAAGGACATTGACCTCAACACAGATACCATTCAAAAACGACTTGGTGTGTTTGGTGAACCAATCGTTTTAGGACTGGTGATCGGTTTGGTTCTAGGGCTGATCGGTTTCTATAATGTCACTGGTGGCTTCTTTGCCGTGCTGGGCAAAGTGCTAGGGACGGGCATTTCTCTGGCAGCAGTTATGCTCTTGCTTCCTCGTATGGTAGCCATCCTGATGGAAGGTTTAATCCCAATCTCTGAAGCAGCCAGAGAGTTTATGCAAAAGCGGGCTGCCGGTCGGGAAATTAGTATTGGGCTTGATTCAGCCATTCTAATTGGTCATCCCGCTGCGATTTCTAGCGCATTGGTGTTGGTGCCCATCGCTATATTGCTGTCAGTCATCCTGCCTGGAAATCGGGTAATACTCTTTGCAGACCTGGCAGTTATTCCGTTTGTCGTTGCGATGACAGCCCCGGTCTTACGTGGAAACGTTTTTCGCATGGTAATAGCCGGCATTATTACACTATCACTTGGTTTCTATATCGCTACCGCCATGGCACCTCTGTTTACCCAGGCAGCCGTTGCCTCGGGTTTTGCTTTGCCTGAAGGTGCAGTGCAAATTACCAGCATTGCTGACGGTTTTCTCTGGACACCCTATGTATTTGTCCAACTAACTGGGCTTCTGGGTGTTGTCGGTTTGTTAATCATCTTAGCTCTAGTCGGTGCAGGAATTTTCCTGTTCAATCGAAATCAGCGCGCCTGGGAAGTTGCTGCGGGTGCTCCTGCTGAAGCTGTATCAGGTGATTAACTCATAGTTATAGACTCTTGGGGACTGCTATCAAGCAGTCCCCAGATGCAAAAAAGAACCGGGAAAAATCTCTATGATCTCAACCATCATCACCATCGATCATCCCGCCGGACTGCACGCCCGCCCGGCTGCCCAATTTGTCAAGACAGCGGCTCGCTTTCCGTGCAAAATCAGCGTGCGCAAACTCAATTCGGAAAAGCCACCTGCCAACGCCAAAAGCCCGCTCAGCGTATTGACCCTGGGGGTCAA
>DAOTZA010000195.1:0-27146 GCA_034434515.1 Anaerolineales bacterium
GGGCGGAACTTCATCAGGTGGATAGATTCGGGATCGAGAAAACAGCTCGGTAGTTGCCCGCAAAATAATGAGCAGACTTGTCAATATGATCGGAAAACCAATGAAGAGATACACAATCATGGGCTTCTTCGAAGTCATTGCCAAATTTTACCATGCAAAAGGGTTGCAATCTTAATCACGAAGGGTTACAATCCATCCACTATGGAAGATGAATTTGCTTATCAACTCACCTTAGATTACTTGTATTCCTTTGTGGATTACAGCCTTACCAAAGTTGATCGTTTAGCCCAAGCAAATTTTGACCTTTCCCGCATGGTCGAACTGATGCATCGCTTGGGAGATCCCCACCTCGCTTATCCATCTATCCATGTTGCCGGAACCAAGGGCAAGGGATCAGTAACAGCTATGTGTAGCTCGATCTTGCAAGCTGGGGGGTATCGAACCGGGATGTACACCTCCCCTCACCTCGAGGATTACACGGAACGCATCCAGGTAGATGGGCATCCGATCCCTCATTCAACGTTGGTTGAACTGGTCGAAAGGATCAAACCGCAAATCGAGTCAATTCCGCAACTGACCACCTTTGAAATTACCACTGCACTTGCCTTTCTTTACTTCAAAGAGATGGGAGTAGATGCAGCCGTAATCGAGGTCGGGTTGGGAGGACGGTTAGATGCCACCAACATTATTTTGCCAGTCGTATCGGTGATCACATCGATTTCCTACGATCATACTCAGGTCTTAGGCAAGACGCTAACGGCGATTGCAACCGAAAAATGTGGCATTATCAAACCCTCCCTGCCGGTAGTGAGTGCTCCTCAAGATCCGGAAGCGATGGCAGTCATTGAATACATTGCCAGAGAAAGAAAAGCTCCCTTGACCGTGGTCGGCCGTGATATTTTAGCCCGCCCAATTCAACGAAGTATAAACCATCAAGTAGCTGAATTTCGCCTTCCTTCTGGGAAAGATCTGACAATCAACGAAGGCGCTTTCCGCAAACTTGAGGTCGTCTTACCGCTCTTAGGGGATCATCAGGTGGAAAACGCCGCCGTAGCCTATCTGGCAATCGATCGTTTTCGCCAGAACGCCTTACCGATTTCTGACGATCAGATTCGAGATGGTTTCTCGAAAACCTATTGGCCAGGGCGCTTTGAAATTCTGAGTCAAAATCCCCCCCTCATTCTCGATTGCGCCCATAATCTGGAATCGTGCCACCAATTGATGTTGACCTTACAAACGATGTTTCCGGGGTACAAAATTCTTTTGATTTTTGGCGCTTCGGAAGATAAAGATATTGAGGGCATGTTCAAGGAATTGCTGCCGTCTGTTGAACAGGCGATCTTTACAAAATCATTTCATCCACGAGCGATATCTCCGGTTCAATTAGAGCAGAAAGTCAAAAGCGCGAACATTCTGACCCAAGTTATAGAAAATGTCGCCGATGCTGTACAACAAGCGCTTGCCATGGCCTCTGAGCAGCAAGTTATCCTGGTGACGGGTTCGATTTTTGTCGTCGCAGAGGCTCGTCACGCATGGCTGGCTGATCCCCGTTTCAAAAGTTTTCTTCACGAGCCGTTGAAGTAAGGTAGAATCAGGTGAAATAGATTGAATGTTCCCAACGTGTAGTCAAGCGCGGGATTGGGAAACGGTTCAAGTTTGTTCACAAGGAAGATAGAACTCCTTTTGAGCACCCGATTTGTTTTTATCTTCACTTAAGGATAAGAGTTAATGAGAGAGTTTGACTGGTATTCAAGAGATCAGGAGGAAGAGTTCGGCGAAGCCCTTCATCGCCGCACCGAGGAGTTGTATCAAATCCCGGACAGCATTCCAGACGAACATGGAATAATAGAATGCCCGGTGCTTCCGTTAAGGGATCTGGTTGTCTTCCCACATATGATCTCGCCGATATTTATCGAGAGAGAAAGTTCGCTGGAAGCGATCGAAGAAGCGCAAATTCTCGATCAAACCGTGATTGCCCTCACCCAGCGTGACCCGGAAGTTGATGAGCCTACTCCTGAGGATCTGTTACCAATCGGGGTAGAAATGGCCGTGGGACGACTACTGGATATGCCGGATGGATCGAGTTCGGCCCTGGTGCAGGGGCGGCGGCGTGTTCAGGTAGTGGAATTTACCCAAATTCGGCCCTTTTTGAAAGCCCGTGCCCGGGTGATAGATGAAAGCCGCGAAGTGGATCGTCAAACCGAAGCTACCATGCGCACCGTTTTGGAGTTGTTCAAGAAGTGTGTGGAGCTCAATCGCAGTTTGCCTGAAGAAGCCTATCTCTATGCCCTCAACATTGTTGAGCCCGGCTGGCTTGCTGATATGGTTGTTACCGCGATTGCTCCTTCTATTAAGGAACGCCTTGAATTTCTCATGACGGTTGATCCTCTGGCGCGATTAAGTAAAGTGGTCAGTTTGCTGGCACGTGAAGCGGATGTGCTGGAGCTGGAAGATAAAATTCACTCCCGTGCCCAGAGCGAGGTTGATCGCAGCCAGCGCGAATACTATTTGCGGGAACAGATGAAAGCAATCCAGACCGAACTCGGGGAAGGAGATGTCTGGACGCAGGAAATAGAAGAACTCAAAGAACGGGTAGAGAAAGCGAACTTACCTCAAGAAGCGCATGATCGGGTATTGAAAGAAATCGATCGTCTGAGCCAGATGCCACCCATGTCTCCCGAGATTGGCATTCTGCGCACCTACATTGATTGGATTCTGGATTTGCCCTGGGCCCAGGAAACAGAGGATAATCTGGATGTCAGACACGCTGCCCAAGTCCTTGAGCATGATCATTATGGCTTGCCAAAAGCTAAGGAACGTATCCTGGAATATATTGCTGTGCGCAATCTAAAGCCGAAGCGCGTGCGACAGCCGATATTGTGTTTTGTTGGCCCTCCCGGCACCGGCAAGACTTCTCTCGGTCAGTCCATTGCCAACGCCTTGGGACGGAAATTTGTCCGTCTTTCGTTGGGAGGCGTTCGAGATGAGGCCGAAATTCGCGGCCATAGACGTACTTATATTGGCGCATTACCTGGCCGGATCTTACAAACGATGAAACGAGCTGGTACCGTCAATCCTTTATTTATGTTGGATGAAATCGATAAACTTGGCGCTGATTTTCGAGGCGACCCGGCCGCGGCGCTGTTGGAGGTTTTAGATCCTGAACAGAACTATGCCTTTTCTGATCACTATTTAGAGATTCCTTACGATTTATCTAAGGTGCTTTTTATCACAACGGCAAACTATACTGGTACGATTCCTCCTGCTTTGCTGGATCGGATGGAGGTGATCGAGTTCCCTGGCTACATCGAGGAAGAAAAGCTCGAAATTGCCCAGCGGTATTTGATTCCGCGCCAGTTGGAAGAGACGGGTTTGGATAATAGCCAGATCCGTTTTACTCCCAATGCGGTTATCAAAATCATCCGAGAATACACCTACGAAGCCGGGGTGCGCAACCTCGAGCGTGAAATCGGACGTGTCTGCCGTAAGATCGCTCGGGCAAAAGCAGAGGGAAAACGGCATCCAACGGTGGTGACGCCAACTTTAGTTGAGAAGTATCTTGGTCCACCCCAATTCTTTAACCTTGAAGCAGAACGCAAGAATGAAGTGGGGGTTGCTACGGCTGTAGCCTGGACGGAATACGGGGGTGAAATTATGCCTGTAGAAGTGCTCCTGATGGAAGGAAAAGGAGGCTTGCAAATCACCGGTCAAATTGGAAGCGTGATGCAAGAGTCTGCTCAAGCTGCGCTTTCTTACCTGAAATCCCGCGCCGAAGATTTCAATCTCAAAATGAGTGTCTTCGAAAAAATCGATATTCATATTCATATCCCCGAAGGAGCAATACCAAAGGATGGGCCTAGCGCTGGCATCACAATTTGCACTGCGCTAGTCTCAGCCTTTACCGGTCGAGAAGTGCTGAAAGATGTTGGAATGACCGGCGAAATCACGTTGCGAGGGCGCATCCTGCCAGTAGGAGGGATTCGGGAAAAGGTTCTAGCCGCTCATCGAGCCGGTTTAAAAACGGTCATTATCCCGAAAAAAAATATGAAGGATCTCATTGATGTACCGAACAAAGCGCGGGATGAGTTAAGAATTGTCCCCGTTGAGGAGATGGATCAGGTATTGCAAATAGCGCTGTCGTCCGCACCGCCAAAACGGAAACATTTGCGTTTGCTGAAACGTCTGAGCGAAGAAGACCAGGAAGAAAAAGAGGATGAGAAAGCTCCTCCATCCCGAGCGTATACGCGTCGTAGAAATCAAACCTCAATCACCCAGCCTGGAGCTTAATTTGTGGTTCGTCGCCGTTTAATCTGGATACTCTTCCTGGTGTGTTGGTTTGTGGCATGTCAAGGGAGCAATACCCCGATGGCTCCTTTGCCGTTAAATCCTGCCGAGTCAACTCCTTTACCCTCGCCGACTATTTTCCAGGTTGAAACACCTACCCTTGCCCATACGCCTACGCCTTTAGCGACGTTTGCTTCTACCGTTTCGGTGGCTTTTGTATCCGATCAACAATCGGTAGCTATTTATAATCGTCCTGATGCAGATGCAGAGGTTATCGGTTCTCTGGAAGCTAATCAGACCAATATTTCAATCAGTGGAAATTATAAGTTAGTAGATGAAAAATTGTGGGTTGAGATTCAGGTGCCTCAAGGCGGTATCGGGTGGGTTGACGCTCAGTATATCACCTCCGCCTACCCCGCCGATCAATTTTGCTCAAACCCTCAAGTACTAGGCTTTACAGCCAGTATCCTAGACATCTTTTCTCGAAAGGATGGTGAGCAGTTGGCTGTGATTGTTAGCCCCCTCCATGGCTTACGTGTTCGTACCCATTGGTCAAATGCAGAGGTCTTCTTGGGTAGTCGCCAGGAAATTTCTAATCTGTTTACAGACCCGATTGTCTATACCTTTGGAGTGGATAAGCTCTCTCAAGCTCCTATTCAGGGTACATTTTCGGAGGTTGTCTATCCGCTGTTGTTGGACGTGGGGGAGGGAGGAATTGAAACCTGTAATACCCTGGAGCAAGGCTTAGCCGCCGATTGGGTGAGTGGGTTTATCCAATGGCCGTTTGAATATGCCAACCTGAATTATCTGACGCGGTTTCGTCCAGCTCCAGCAGAGGATGAGTTGAATTGGAGAATGTGGGCGTTTGGGATTGAATGGATTAATCAACAGCCATACCTGACCGTTATGGTTCATTACCAGTGGGATTTCTAGTCGGTAAATGGCAGTGCTGAGGTTTTCTGAAATGTTAAGTGATGTTATAATCATTTTATCGGGATAACAATTGGAGGTTTTTTGCAGAGTAAAGGAGAATGACTATGCCAATCATGAACCTGCCTGGACCAAAAGCCAAGGTGATTATCAAGCGAGATCGGGAGGTTATTTCACCCTCCTATCCGCGTAGTTATCCGTTTGTGATGGACCATGGCAAAGGAACTGAGGTATGGGATGTCGATGGGAATCGGTTTCTGGATTTTGCAGCCGGGATTGCAGTTGTGGCAACCGGCCATAGTCACCCAAAGGTAGTGCAGGCGATCCAAGAACAAGCAGAAAAATTCCTGCACATTTCGTCTGATTTCTATCATCTCAAGTGGGTTGAATTGGGGGAAAAACTAAATGAGATTGCTCCATTTTTAGATAACGCAGTTTCGTTTATGACCAATTCGGGCACTGAGAGTGTCGAAACGGCGATCAAATTAGCTCGCCATTATACCGGACGGACAGAGTTTGTTGGTTTCTTGGGGGCGTTTCATGGAAGAACAATGGGAGCAGTGACCTTCACGGCAAGCAAGCCAATATATCATCGAGATTTCTATCCCCTGATGAATGGCGTGACACATGTTCCTTTCCCCAATCCTTATCGACCAGTTTTGATTTCGCAACCCGAAGAGGATTATGGGGAAACCGTGGTGCGCTATATCGAAGATCAGCTTTTCAACACTGTTTTACCCCCCGAGAACGTGGCTGGAATTCTGGTGGAACCAATTCAAGGTGAAGGCGGTTATATTGTCCCACCACCAGGATTTTTCCCGGCTTTGCGAGAATTATGTGACAGATATGGGATTTTACTCATTGTTGACGAAGTTCAGAGTGGAGTAGGACGAACAGGAAAATGGTGGGCAATTGAGCATTGGGGAGTAGAACCCGATATCCTTTGTACCGCAAAAGGAATCGCCTCTGGAATGCCGCTTGGGGCGACAATTGCCAAAGAGTATATTATGAATTGGCCGAAAGGAGCCCATGGGAATACCTATGGTGGGAATCCTATATCCTGTGCGGCAGCTCTGGCGACCATTGACTTGATCGAAAACGGTTATTTACAAAATGCTGCGGAAATGGGAGAGTATTTGTCCAAGGTGCTATCGCAGATGCAGACCCGTCATCCATGCATTGGCGATGTCCGTGGAAAAGGATTAATGATCGGTGTCGAATTTGTAGAAGATCGAGAGACCAAAGCTTATGCAGAGAAGTTACGCGATCGAATTGTCGAAAACGCTTTTCGACGGGGTCTCTTGTTACTAGGTTGTGGAAAAAGCACCGTTCGCATCTCACCTCCCCTGTGTGTCACTCGAGATGAAATCGATGAAGCAATGGAAATCTTTGACGAAGCTATAACTGTTAGTGAGAGTGAGACCTTAACCCTTGTTGCCTGATTTTCGCGTTCGACAACGCGATTACCTCTTAGAGATTAGCCGGGCGATTACCCAGGAGCTCAACCTAGATAGTCTCCTGGCTCGCATTTTAACCATTTCAATCGAGATGCTCGCCGGGCAGGCGGGATTAATTGCTCTATGGGAAGAGCGCGGCGGATGGAACGTTGCAGCCTCGATTGGAGTTGCTTCGCCATTCTTGCGTTACCTTGAATCCTTACTAACTCAAATCTCAAACCAGGGTGACCCAAGCCTGCTGGAATTATCGGAGATCAATCACATTGTCCAAAAACTTACCCGCACAGCCAGTTTTGGTTTATTGACCGGTGTGGGATTGCCACTGGTTGTGCGCAGGCGGGTCATTGGCTTGATTTTTATCTTCCGCAACTATGCCGGAGTTTTCTCTTCTAACGATCGGGCTTTACTGGAAAGCTTTGCCGATCAGGCGGCCATTGCAGTGTATAATGCTCAGCTCTATACGCAAGTCAGTCGCGAAAAACAACGCCTTGACGCTGTTTTGGATTCAGCAGCAGATGGAATCTTGATTATTGCCGCCGATCATCGGATTGAGCGGTGCAACCCTGCTTTTTCCCGCATGGCAGGTATTCCCCAGGAAGCTATCCTCGGGCGGAGGCATGAGGACGTAGTTGTTTTCTCAAAGCAAAAGGATGAAATGACTTTAGAGAAGGCTGAGGCGGGGGGGTGGCCGCTGACGCCCAATGCAACCTTATACGTAGAGGGTGACTTACAACGTCCAAATGGTATCCCGTTGCCAGTTGGCATTACCTATGCGCCTCTCATGAATCAAGAAGGGGCTTTGGTGGGAATTATTGCCACTGTCCGGGATATTACACGCTTTCGTGAAGCGGATGAGCTTAAGACTACCTTTATCTCGGTCATCAGCCATGAGTTAAAAACGCCCGTGGCATTGATCAAAGGATATGTGAGCACATTGCGGCGAGAGGATGCCCAATGGGATCCGGCGATTGTTCAGGATAGCCTGGAAGTAATCGAAGAGGAAGCTGATCATCTTACCGAGTTAATCGAAAATCTGTTGGATGCCACCCGGCTGCAAGCGGGAGTGTTATCAATCAATTTGGCAGATGTAGCTCTGGCTCCATTAATTCAAAGAATTGTGGCCAAATTCCGCACCCAAACCACCCAGCACGAGTTCATCTTGGATCTACCTCCGGATTTACCGGTGATTATGGCAGATGAGAACCGGATATCTCAATTGATTTCCAATTTGCTTTCAAACGCGATAAAATATTCTCCTGAAGGAGGAAAAATCCGCATCAGTGGACAAGAGCGATCCGAACAAATCGTGATTTGCGTTTCGGATGAAGGATGCGGGATTTCACCTGAAGATATCCCTTACATTTTTGACCGCTTTTACCGTTCTGATACGGCAAAACGGACAACCAAAGGGGCAGGTTTGGGGTTATACTTGGCAAGAGCAGTTGTGGAAGCTCATGGGGGGCATATCTGGGTAGATCCAAAAACCGGAAAAGGAACAAAAATTTGCTTTTCTTTACCAAAGGATGCAAAAAGAAGGAAGTAAATCGTAAAACATTGGAGTGATTATGCCGAGAACTGTTGTAAATTGTCCAAATTGTAAAAGACCTGTGCAGGCTGAGATCCAACAACTATTTGATCTCAATCAAGATCCATCTGCAAAACAAAAATTGCTCTCCGGAGCGTTTAACCTGATTCAGTGCCCCAATTGTGGCTTTCGTGGCGCAGCCGCAATGCCAATTGTGTATCATGATCCGGATAAGGAACTCTTATTAACGTTTGTACCTCCAGAGTTAGCCTTACCTCCCAACGAACAAGAACGGATCGTTGGTGGCTTAATCAATCAAGTGATGAATCATCTACCACAGGAAAAGCGCAAAGCATACCTGTTACAACCCCAACAAACTTTGACAATGCAAGGATTAATCGAACGCGTTCTAGAGGCTGATGGAATAACCAAAGAGATGCTGCAAGCTCAGCAGCAAAGATTATCCTTAATCCAGAGATTGTTGCTGGCATCCTCGGTAGACATTCAAAAAGAACTTATTCATCAGGAAGATCAATCGATAGATGAACAGTTCTTTGCCTTGCTGGATCGTTTGATTGAGGTCTCGATGGCTGGTGGTGATGAACAATCTGCGCAAAAACTTGGGGAGTTGCAGAAAATCGTGATGGAAGAGTCGACCTTTGGCCGAGAGCTAAGCCATCAAGTGCGGGAGGTAGAAGCTGCTTTGGCTTCTCTAAGGGAGGCTGGCCAGTCGTTGGATCGGAAGAAGTTACTTGAACTGGTCATCGATGCCCCAAATGAGGAGCGCCTCAGAGCTTTGGTCAGCTTTGCCAGGGCAGGGATGGATTATCAGTTCTTTCAGCTTTTAAGTGAGCGGATCGATCGGGCAAGAGGCGATGGTCGCGCTCGATTGGTCAAATTGCGTGATACGCTATTGCAATATACCCAGGAATATGATCGGGACATTGCCCAAAGGGTTGAACAGACTCGCCAGAAACTTGAACAAGTTCTATCCGAAGTAGACGTCGAACAGGGTTTGGCAAAATACAGCCCAATTATTGATGGCATCTTTATATCTGTCTTGAATAGCGCCCTGGAACAAGCCGAAGCTCAAAAAGACCTCCCCCGTTTGGAAAAGCTGAAGCAGATTATGGAAATCATCGAAAAAGCCAGCGCGCCCCCGGAGGGAGTCCAATTGCTCGAAAAATTGCTCGAAGCCGAGAGTGAAAGCGAACAACGGCGAATCCTGGAAGAAAATGCAGAAAAGATCACCCCCGAATTGTTGAATTCGATCATCAATCTGGTTTATCAACTCCAGGGGGGTGAAAATAAAGCTTTAGGCGAACGAGTGAACGAAATCTACAAGGCTGTGTTGCGCTTTTCGATGGAGCGAAGTTTAAGGGCTTCTTAATAGGGGGGATTATTCAACCTCAAACCATGACCGCGAATGGTTTGAATGTACTCGTGGCGCGGGTCAACCTCGGCAAGTCGCTGGCGGAGACGGCGAATTAGGGCATCTAATGCCTGTTCGGAGACAAGGACAGCTTCTTTTTCACCCCAGATAGCTTCGATCAGATCGGCGCGGGAGATAACCTGATCGGGATTCTCGTAAAGGATTTCAAGCAGGGTATATTGAGGGGGGGAAAGAGGCGGAGTGATTTCTTGATTGCGTATCCAAACTCTCCGTGAGCGTTTATCCAGGCGTAGGGCAAGGTTTGGGATCGAGGTTGAAAGTGATGGTTCTTCCAATGGCAGGGTGGCGTCTGAACTGAGATAATAAAAGACTTGCGCAAGTGCAATTTGGATGATATCCCCGTCCTGCAGGAGGGTCGGTTGAGCAATCAGAACGCCATTCACATGTGTCCCGTTTTTGCTCACCAAATCTTCCAATAGCGTCCCTTGAGCTGTGCGAAAGATGCGAGCGTGATGTCTGGAGACCTGCCGTTCAGGGATCACAATGTCACAATTCTCATCTCTCCCGATGAGTAACTCATCCAGAATTGCCCACCGTTGACCGTTGAGCGAGCCACCTTGGGCAACTAGAAAAGGAACATTTTCGGAGATTTCATTCATAGGTCATTCTCTCTACGGGTATAATAACACAGGGTTGGCTTTTCCAACCCAAGAATCTTCAGCAATTTTTCTGTTGTTTATGATAGCTGAATACGCCGCGTTCAGCTATCCAGAAAATTGAGTAGGGACATGCCTACTGCGCTAAAACCGGGAGAAGTATTAAGAAATCGCTATAAAATTCGGCGAGTCATCGGTCAGGGAGGAATGGGTAGCATCTACTTAGCAGATGACCTGCGCCTCGAAGGTCGACTTTGCGCGGTTAAAGAAGTTGTGCATGATCGCACCTTGACCGCCGATCTCCTGCAGGAAGCCCGAGAACAGTTCTTCCGTGAGGCGACCACTTTAGCGCGCCTTGATCATCCGAATCTACCTAAAGTGTCAGATTATTTTTCGATTGGTGGCAGAGACTATCTGGTAATGGATTTTGTTCCTGGTAAAGACTTGCGGATGATCATGTTAGAGGCGCAAAGAAAAGGAATGTTTATACCTGAAAAAGATGTCTTGAATTGGGCAAACCAATTAGCCGATGCCCTTACGTATTTGCATAGCCAGAACCCACCAATTTTACATCGCGATATCAAACCCTCGAATTTGAAATATACGCCCAGCGGGATATTGAAACTGGTTGACTTTGGCCTGGTAAAAATATTATTAAGTGACGAAGTGACCGTTACCATCGTTCAGGGAAAAGGTACTGCGATATATACCCCCCTTGAGCAATATGGTGGCAATGCTCATCACACAGACACGCGCAGCGATATTTATGCTTTCGGAGCAACGCTTTACCATCTGTTGACCAATACACCACCGATCGAAGCTCATGAGCGTTTCTTGAAGCCCGATTCGCTAATCCCTCCTCGGCAGATCAATCCCGATATCAGTGTGCGTACCGAACGGGCAATCTTATGGGCGATGAGTTTACACCCGGAAGATCGACCGCCAGATGTTGAGACATTTCGTCGGGCTTTGCTGGGCGATATCGATACAAACGTTTCACCAAAGGTTCGTTTCCCGACGCCAACAGTGCTAGACTTGATTAGCTCCCCTCTCGAGCTGACGCTGGCGCTCTTGGCGCTCGGAGTCACTTTACTGAGTTTGATCCTGACATTTGTCCGCTAGAAAATAGACTTTTGCGATTGCTAAGTACCCTGGGTAGCCAGGTCAATGCTAATCCAACGACTGCACCAAAGGTACTTACCAGAATCACGCCACCTGTTCCGAGCCTTAGCAGGATTTGTTGACTGCCAGGGAGCTGTAAAGCCAGGTAGGAATAGGCAGATAGACCGCCGATAATGGCTACTAAACCGCTTTGAACTCCTGCCCGGATTTGGCCGAGAAAAGTTGCCATACGGTAACTGCCAAAACCAATCGCTACAGCAACGATCAGACTGATGAACCAGTCCAGAAAATTCAGAACATGCGGAGCAGGGGAGTAAGGAGCAGGCGTTTCCAAAACTGGCGGAGACGGAGTAGGAGAAGGAGAAGGTGTTGATGTAGCTAATTCTGTTGGGGTAATGATGGTAATCAGTTGAACGTCTTCTTTTGGGATTTCCAAACGAATAACATCTGATTGCTTGGCGGGGTAACTTTCGGCGCGGATTTCCCATATCCCAGCACTGGTTAATTTGATCATTGCTCTGGCGATTCCGTTTTGGGTTGTCACTGGTTGCGGAAGGCTAACCAGCTCACCAGAGGCGTTTATAATGAAGCGAACAGGGGTGCCATCAGGTACAGGGTTGCCGTTGTGATCAAGAATAATGCCGGTACGAATGGGTAGTAAATCGCCGATCTTAAAGCCAGGCAATGTTGTTGGTTGAGGGGTGTTCGTTTGTACCTCAGGTTCGAGATCGATGAAAAGGGAGATATTTTGATCAGGGTTTGGGGAAGTGGCGGTGATGAGATCATAGCCAACCCCAGGCACCGAGACAGGTAAAGCGCCTTGAGGAATGATTTCTTTAAAGAGCAGACGAGCAGCCGTCTCGACAAAGACCGGCGAAGCGCTGTATAAGCCATAATAGGCACTTAACTTGGAAATATCTGTAGCATCGAGATAATAGGGTGCCCCAAAGGCAAATACCACAATCTTCTTTTGTTGAAAAAGGTCAGGGCGCTCGGTTAAAAACCGTTGCAAAGCCTGGGAACTGGGAATATTCTTATCCACATTCAGCATGGCAAAGATAATCCATGAGGCGCTCTTTAAAGAACTTTCGATGGGTGGCGCATCGGGTTTTTTATTCAACATTAGGGTCAAATCATCAAAAGAATAGGAGAGAATATTAGCCGGCCAGATTTGCCCGCTCCCTTGAGAACCGTATAATCGTTTGATTTGCTCGGCTAAATCATCAACTTCGAGCAGCGTTTGAGCGGGGCATTGGGAGCATTGTTGATATGTGCGGACGTCGGTAAAGATCACCAGCCGGTCATTGATTTTGGGTGGATTAGGGAGATTGCTGGATAATTCTTCCGCCTTTGGGCTGATGAGCGTTGCCGCGTTGCGAGCGACTTCAATACTAACTTGCTGGTTTTTGCCAATATCCTCTCCCGAACCCAATGAAGAAAGGACTGCATCCAGGCTGAAACGAGGATAGAGACGATACTTTAGGGTAAGAATTCGCAGCACAGCTTGATCGACTCGTTGGGCAAAAGTGGGGTCATCGTCATATTTTTGGCGGAAGAAATCTAACACCCGCCGGATGCTGGTTAACGAGTCGGAGTCTCCGTCTGAGATAATGCTCCCAAGGTGAATGAGGTCATTTCCAGAAAGAAAGGCATTCAGGGCTACCAGGCGTGCATCGAACTTTTCGTTGTTGAGTTGATAGAAATTTCGCACGGCTGGAGCAGAAAGGTTCTCACAGACCATTAAACCGCCAGCACTGCGCCATTCTGCGATTGGGCTCAGATTTACCAGCAGTTTGAAGGCTTCTGGATCCAAACTAATCGGGCGGGTAGTGGTGCGGATGTTCTCTTGGAAGCCCTGATAACGAATATGGGCAGCTAGTAGGCCGTCGGCTTTAGAAGCTTCATTTTGGGCATTGCCAGTAACGATAAAAAAGGGCAATAAATCGAAATTTTTTAATTGCTCAAGAGATTTCCGGACCGTGGCGACTTCGATTTCGGGAGAGCGATCGGCCCCGCCGTTGCCTGGAAAATTCTTTGCCACCACACCTATTTTGCCCTGACTACCTGTGTGTACTCCGCTGATATATGCGCTCCCTAAAACGCTAACCCAATAGGGATCACCCCCAAATGAACGGGTACCTAAGTCAATGGAACCTTCTATTCGTGGAGTTTCCAAAACATCTAAAGCCGGCCCAAACAGGAGATTGAAACCCAGAGCGGAAAGCTCTTTGCCAACCACTATTCCAACCTGTTGAGCCAGATCGCTACTCCACGTTGCGCCAATCGACATAGCGTCCGGCAAAATTGTCACTCCATTAAAGAGTTGAGCAGAAGGTGGTCCTCCCCCTTCCTGAGAAATTCCAATGAAGAGAGGGATGTATTCGCCTGGTGGAACAGGAGTGGTTGTGGTGAGGGTAGTCGTAAAGGCTGAAGCTTTGATGGATTGTAGGGATTGATTCAGGGCTTGGGTTTGCTGGATGATATTCTCTGGATGGGAAAAATTATCATTTGCTGCAGAGAGAACGACTCCGCTGATTTTCTCTTGGGTGATCAGCGTGTAAATCGGATCTGTCTCAGTAATTGTAGAGCCCTTAAAGGAAACCAGAAAAAGTTGGCCAACTTTTTCCGCTGTGGTTAAGCGAGACAACAGTGCCTTTGCCTTTTCCTCAGGATTTTGAGCTTGCTCGATTCCTTTTGCCAATCCCTGTTTGGGCAAAGGGATGAAGGTCATGATAAAAATTAGGAGGTACAGCCAGTTAAATAAACGAGCTCTCATTGTCTCGTTTCCTGTTCAAGTATTTGGAGCAGGAGTTCCCGCCGTTCGGCACCGCTCATTAATTCCAGGCGGCGAATTCCAAGTGGATCAATCTGCTGTCGAAGCAAATTTAATTCTTGCTCGGTTGGCAACGGGGTTTCAACTAAGTCGGGAGCTAATTCTAACGCGAAGCCCGTGTGTTTTTGGACTTGCTCGATTGTTACCCCTGGATGGAGGCTGACAAGACGCATGATCCCATCCTGAAAGTCAAACTGACCTAAGTCAGAGACCAAATAAACGGCTCCTCGGCCTCTTTTCCGGGTAGGCGAATGCCCTAGACCGGAACAAAGGTCAATTTTCTCAACGAAGGTAACTTTGGAATGGCGTGGTACATACAGATAGATGTCACTGATGAATGAGGTGACATCAGGGATTCCACCTGTGCCGGGTAACCGCAGACGTACTTTCGGGCTTTCCCGGGTTAGGAGGTCTTTTCCCAGAGCGACGTTATTGAAGTTACCATATCGGTCAATTTGGGCGGGGCGGAAGAACTCCTTCGGTTTTAGGGTAGGTAAAATATCTGCCGCAGCACGCACAAATCCGACGTGAGTTAAGGCCTGGTCTAGCCACAGGTTTTCGATCTTCGAGATACTTAAAGGCGCCGGATTGCGGCAGATGCTTTGTCCAATAGCGGAGGCAAAATAGAGGTGGGGCGCGTGGGTGTACCTTGCAAGCAGATAAGCGGCTGCTACGAGGGGAGTGGCTATCCCCTGTGCCACAATATCGCCATCCCGAATCTGGCGAGCCATGCAAACAACCATGATTTCATCGGGGGTGATCTGGGTCATTTTTTCGACTCCACAATGGTGCGATGAAGGTGTGGGTCAATATTTCCCCCAGAGATGACCAACAAAGCCGGTCGTTCGGTAACTTTGCCAGATAAGATTGCAGCAAGGACAACTGCGGCCGAGCCTTCGATCACCTGATGGTAGGAGTGCCAGGCATAGCGAATTGCAGCGCGGATCTCTTCCTCACTGACCAGGAGAATAGCATCGGCGAATTCTTTGACCAATGGAATGGTAATCGAATTCTCTTCGACAGCGCCAGCCAAACCATCAGCAATACTAGGTGCTTCGATCGCCGATTCCTGAGTTCCAGTGTAATAGAGATGCTTCATGTGAGGAGATGCTTCTGATTGAACGCCGATCAACTTGGGAAGCACGGATGTCTTTGGGTAAAAAGCATCTAATGCTGCTCCAATTCCGCCAAGCAACCCTCCTCCACTTACCGGGACAAGCCAAGCTTTCAGGTTGGTTTCGGCCATAACCCGGAGAGTTTCAATGGCAAGCGTTCCTTGTCCGGCGATAATCTGGGCATCGTTATAAGGTGAGATATAGGTTTGTCCTGTATCTTTGGCAAACTGGATGGCGAATTGTTCCGTTTCCGTGTAACTCCCCTGAATAAACCGAACTTCTGCTCCAAGTTCTTGAATAGCGTTCACTTTGACTTGTGGTGCGGTATGGGGAACGAAAATAGTGGCTTTGATGGCGGCTTTTTTGCAGGCAAAGGCTAAACCGGCGCCATGATTTCCTGCTGAGGCGGCGACGATTCCCTGTTGCCGCTCCCATTCGGCTAGAGATAACATTTTATTCATAGCGCCCCGCAATTTGAACGAGCCGGTAATTTGCTGATTTTCCCACTTGAGATAAATCTCTAACTCTGGGTCAAAGGTTATCGGCGTGGTATGAATATGGGGGACAATCCGCTGGTAAGCGTTCTCAATCCATTCTTTTGGCATCATGAGTCTTTCTCGGTACACGGTTTAAATGCTTTCCGTTGCTCTTGGGCGAGAAGCGGGTCGTCAGTGAAAATTCCGTCGATTCCCATTTCGAACAGGGAACGCATGATTGTGGCGTTGTTGACCGTATAGACGTTCACAAGATGACCCTTTTGATGGTGGTCAGATAGAAAATTGGGGTTTACGTCTTCGTAATATGGATGGATGGCCTGATAGGCGAGGATTTCGCCAAAACGAGAGCGGGCAAGCCAGCCTTGCTTGCCATCCAGGGCTAGTAAAGCGATGGGTACTTCGGGCAGGAGTCTTTTTATTTTCCAGAGAGCTACAGGATTAAAGGAGGAGAAGAAAATGTTTTCATGCAGCTTCCATTTTTCGATCAGGGTTGCAACTTGCTGAGGAAGAGAGTCTAAGGGATTGGCATAATTTTTCAGTTCGATGTTGATTAGCGCTCGATCTCTAACCAGGTCAAATACTTCTTCCAGGGTGGGAATTCGTTCACCCTGGAAAGAAGCATCAAAGAAACTGCCGGCATCCAATTTTCTAATCTCGGCTAAATTCATTTGATTGATCTTGCCTTTGAACCCGGTTATTCGTTCTGTACTCGAGTCGTGGAAGACAACCACTTTTTGGTCTTTCGTGAGAGTGGCATCGAGTTCAATTGCGTTAACATTTTGCTTGAGGGCAAGCTCAAAGGAAGCCAGTGTGTTTTCAGGGGCATAAGCGCTCGATCCCCGGTGGGCAAAGATAATCGGGCGTTGGAGTTCAAAAAGTCTATTTTGCTTCATACAGAGGGGTTCGTCGGGACTCAAAAAGGGTTATTTGGCTTAAATGTCAACAAAATAGGATTCGGCAGCGCGATCGATAAGCTCTTTGGACATAACTGGCTCAACCCCTAAATAACGGGAGATATCCAGAATCTGATCACAAAGGTCTCGGGGGTGAGAAGAGCGCAACTTGCGGCCGCGCTTGATATACCATTCTTGGAGTAGATAAGCCAGGCCTTGATCACTGTAAACCACCCCTTTGATGGAAGCGATGCGTTTGAAAATTTCCCGAAATTCATCGTAGGAGGGATCGCCGATTTCGATTTTGTGGCGTAATCTTCTCAAGAAGGCTTCGTCAACGAGATCGCGAGGAGGTAAGTTGGTGGAGAAAATTACCAAAACGTCAAAGGGAATTTCGACTTTCCGTCCGGTTTTCAAGGTCAGGTAATCAATCCGATTTTCTAAAGGGACAATCCAGCGATTCAGTAAATCACGCGGGCGAATCTGCTGTCGCCCAAAGTCATCGATGAGTAATATCCCTCCATTCGCTTTCATTTGAAAAGGCGCTTCATAATACTTATTGGTGTCGTCGAAAACGAGGTCAAGACTCTCCATGTTTAACTCACCACCGGTAACAATAAAAGGGCGGCGGATTTTGATCCAGCGCGGATCGCGCCGGCCGGTTGATTTCAGTGTTCCAGTCCCAACTGCGGTCGTATTTTCTTCTCTAGCCAGTTGGTGATTTACATTATCAAATAATTTAACCACCTGACCGTCAATGTAAACCGCATAGGGGATATACATGGCATCTTGTAGGATCATGTTGCCAATGCTACGGGCAATGCTTGTTTTACCATTGCCAGGTGGCCCATACAGGAATACTGACGTACCAGAATTAACTGCCGGGCCAATCCGTTGGTACGTTCGTTCATTAATTACTAGAGCTGAAAGGGCTTGATGGAGTAAGCGGGCATTGAAATAGGATTTCGCCCGGCTTTGGCGTAAAATTGCCATATTATAGATCTTAATCGGCACTGGCGCAGGTCCAGCATATTGACTGCGCTCAAGCGCCTCACGGGCGCGAGTAATTCCCAGTCCAGTTATTCCATACACATAGGAGCCTTCCCCTAAGCCCATTTGCTGGGAAGATTTTACCTCGACAAATTTCTCTCTCTTTAAAGCTTCCATGATCTGGTCAACAATGCCACTGAATGGTAAAGCAATCTCCTCGGCAATCTTGAAGCCACTCAAGTAGCCTTGGAAGTAAAGGAGTTTTAGAACCAAGTCCTGAAGCCATAAGGCAGACAACCCGGTGTCTTCAATATTGGTAATCGGAGGGGGAATAAAAGCTGGTGCGGGTTGGGGTGAATTCGCGCTGACCTCGGTTTTCGATCGTAAAAGTGTCATACGAAAACTCCTTTTTCTCTGTATTTGATTATAGCATGGTCAATATAACCTGATGAGTTTGTTCATCCAGGTTTTCCTGCAGATGCGAGTATAATCAGGGGCATGAAACTATCGGTTATCGTTCCAGTTTACAATGAAAAGAATACCATTCAGGAAATCCTTAAGCGGGTGCTGAAAATGCAACTTGCTGATGAGATTGTCGTGGTGGATGATGGCTCAACAGATGGCACCCGCGAAATCTTAGCAAATTTTTTTCACCAGGAACCATTTCGGGTGATTCTACATGAGAAGAACCAGGGCAAAGGAGCAGCTATTCGAACAGGGTTACAAGTTGTACGCGGGGATGTCATCCTGATTCAAGACGCAGACTTAGAATATGACCCGCGTGAATATCCGAACCTGTTGAAACCCATTCAAGAAGGGGTGGCTGATGTTGTATTTGGCTCGCGGTTCCTGGGTGCTCCGCGCCGACCGATTTTATTCTGGAATATGGTTGCCAATAAAATCCTAACACTGGTGACGAACATTTTATATAATAATATCTTAACCGATATGGAAACCGGTTATAAAGTCTTTCGGCGGGAGGTGATTGAAGGGATTCGTTTGCGTGCTAATCGGTTCGATTTTGAACCCGAATTTACGGCAAAGATCTTAAAGAGAAAAGTACGAATTTTTGAGGTGCCAATCGCTTTCTATCCTAGAGACTATTCGGAAGGCAAAAAGATTCGAATGAGGGATGCCTTTGAAGCGATGTGGGCTTTGTTTAAGTATCGATTTATAGATTAAGCGGGGTTAATGCACACTTTTTGAGATTTTGATGTCTCGAACGTTTAGTTGAAGGTAGACGTTTCCGTTATATGCGTTCTTTTCAATATGGTAAAGCATATCAATTCGGCCGCGTAAAATTTCGGCAAGATCACCCCGTCGAAAGGCAATACATTTCCATGCTGGATGCACTTCGAAACGCAAGTGGCTTTGGTCTTTGCCGATCGTTTTGACGTTCCTCGGTTCTATGCCAAAAGAAACGAAAGAGGGAGATGGATTCCCGTAGCCGGTGGGTTGGAATTTTTCCAGGGTTGCGAAAAGCGGATACTCGTGGAGCAGTTTTCCGATTTGCACCAGGTCGATCGGCAGGTCGGCGCGCAGTTTAGGCTTCAAGGTTTTTGTCCCTAATTTGCGATTGGCAATTAGCTGTAGTCGCTCAATTAATTCCTCAAAACGATCTTTTTGGATGGTAAAGCCGGCTGCTGCTGCATGACCCCCGTGATATTCCATCAATTCTCGACATTCATCTAGCGCTTCGGTGATATGGAATTCAGGGATACTGCGGCAAGAGCCGCGAATAAAACCATTAAACTCGGTGGCGACAATTGCCGGGCGATAAAAAGATTCAACCAGGTGAGCTGCGACCAGACCAATCACACCAGAGTTAAAACTGGCATCATAGGCAACGAGCAGTGGAGTTGATTCTAAGGATGCCATGGCCTGTTCACTCGCTTGAAGGTCGTGCTGGAGAGTGATCTCCTGACGTTTGCGATTTTGGTTATCCAATTCTTGGGCGAGTTTCAGTGCTTGTTGCGGATTGTTCGTGGTCAATAACTCAAAAGCCGCAAACGCTGATTCGAGCCTTCCCGCGGCGTTTAGGCGTGGAGCAAGCCCATAGCCAACGTGATAGGCAGTGATATCTTGGGCTTCAAACCCGCTGATATTCATAAGGGCTTTCAACCCTAATCGCTGGGTCTGCCTGAGTTGTGATAGTCCGTTAGCAACCAGAATTCGATTTTCACCGGTTAGAGGAGCGATGTCTGCAATGGTGCCTAGGGCAACCAGATCCAGGTAACGATGCGCGGTCGGCTCGGAAAGACGGAGTGTCTGTTCCAGTGCCTGGATGAGCTTATAGGCAATCCCAACTCCGCTCAATTCCGGGTAAGGATAAGTCTCCCCCGTTTGTTTAGGATTTAGCATGCAAATAGTATCAGGAATCTGGTCATGAGGTTGATGATGATCGGTAATAATGAGATCACAACCTATTGAGCGGGCATAATCTGCTTCGTTGTTCGCCCGCGCCCCACAATCTACGGTGATGACAAGTTTAACTCCCTCATTCCTTAACGTTTGTAACCCTTCCCGGCGAACACCGTAACCCTCTTCAAATCGGTTAGGGATGTATGGACGAACATTGCAACCAAGATTTTTTAGATAATCAAAAAGAAGAGCTGTGCCGCTGACCCCATCAACGTCATAATCACCGTAGATAGCGATTTTTTCGTTGTGCTGGAGCGCAAAGCGAATCCGATCGACTGCGATTGCCATACCTTTCATCAGCCATGGCTCATGGGCTTTATCCAGGGAGGGGTTGAGGAACGCTTCGGCTGCTTCTGGGGTGTAAATGTTGCGATTGAAGAGCAGTTGTCTGAGGATAGGTGGGTAATCCTGGAGGGCTTTCTCCACGGATGGAGATACAGGTCGGTATTGAGAGAGAATATCCCACTGGTAATCGAGAAAACCCGGACTCATTCTGTTCATCATGGTTACAAAAAAGTATAGCACAGTCTGATTAAGTTTCAACCAGAAAGCTTAAGAGATTCTTAGGAAAAGTTGACGATGAAACGAAAGGCTGCTATGATGAAGCAGGTATGCGATCTTCAAAAGTACTCTCAGCTCTCCACTACCTCCGCAGAGAGCTTTCCCAAGTGTTTCGATGGCTATCACCCGGCATTGGCGTTAAACGTTGGTTGTTACTTACATTGATAGGCACAACCCTAATTGGCATTGGCCTTGGGATAGTTATCTTGCAGATTTACCGCACGGCGCCTGAGACCTGGTGGTTGCCCTTGTTATCTGCAGCGTCGCTGCGGTTCTTGTCTCGCCCTCTCCGAGCAGCAATCTTCATCCTGTTGGGATTAGGAATGGTATTCGGTGGCATATACGGTATTAATCGTTCCTTGATGACACCTTTTCTGAAGCCGGGCAGGAAGGTTGTCGATGAACTTACCGTTCATCGCAGGCGAGAACGAGGAATCAAGATTGTGGCCATTGGAGGAGGACATGGGTTGGCAACCCTACTAAGAGGTTTAAAGGAATACACCTATAACCTGACAGCCGTTGTAACCGTTGCGGATTCAGGAGGCTCTTCTGGGAAGTTGCGCAAAGAGATGGGCATATTGCCGCCGGGAGACTTAAGAAATTGTTTAGCGGCATTGTCCAACGATGAGGCTTTATTAACCCAAATTTTTCAATATCGCTTTGCGGATGGGCAAAGCGGCTTAAACGGGCATTCGCTGGGAAATCTCTTGATCACAGCCTTAGCAGAGATTACTGGCAGTTTTGAAGAGGCTGTGGCCGAATCGGGGCGAGTGTTGGCTGTGCGAGGACGCGTTCTGCCTTCCACCCTGCAGCAAGTTGATCTTGTGGCAGATGTTCATCTCCCTCTGGTAACGGGAGGAGTCCGGGTTGAAGGAGAGAGTGAAATTCCTCGCTCAAGTTGGCGCGTCAAACGAGTCTACCTACAGCCCAGTTCTCCAGCGGCATACCCTGAAGCCATTAAGGCAATCCTTGGGGCAGATTTGATCGTGATTGGTCCGGGCAGTTTATATACTAGCATTTTGCCAAACTTGCTTGTTCCTGAGATCAGCCAGGCGATTCGCAGCAGCAAAGCTGTGAAAGTATATGTTTGTAATATCGCTGCTCAAGCAGGCGAAACCGATCATTACACCTGTGAGGATCATGTACGCGTCATTGAAGACCATGTGGGCAAAGGGTTGTTTCAGGTTGTCTTAGCCAACCTCCCGCCCCAAGAACCCTTAGAGGAAACTATAGAGTGGGTGACTGTCCAGGGCGGTCAGAAGATGAATTATCTTGTTATACAGGAAAAGTTATATGATGAGATGCAGGTCGCCCGTCACCATTCGGATTTGCTTGCCAAAAGTTTGCTGGCAATCTATCAACGGATGCGCAGTTAAAGATGTCATCAGGCAGCCTAGATTGTGAAGAATTGCACATACTCATTTAGGAAAGAATCGGGTAAAATAAGTGAGATATATCAATCATAATATGATTATCTTAGTTCATGGAGGTTTAAAATGACAACCAAAGTTGGGATCAACGGATTTGGAAGGATCGGACGGCAAGTCCTGAAAGCGATCCTGGATTACCACAGCGACAAACTGGAGGTTGTGGCGTTTAACGATATTGGCGATCTGAAAACCATGGCTCACCTCTTGAAATATGACTCGAACTACGGTCGCTTTGACCGAAAGATCGAGGTTGAAGAGGATGGACTACTGGTTGACGGTAAAAAAGTAAAAGCCTTTAAGGAAACGGATCCGGCGAATATCCCCTGGGGTGATTTGGGTGTAGAGATTGTGATTGAGTCGACCGGCTTATTTACAATCAAGAAAGATGGGGTAAATAAAAAAGGGAAACAGGTGAAAGGAGCAGAAAATCATATCACCAGCGGCGGAGCTAAAAAAGTTATCATTACAGCTCCGGCTGAAGGTGAAGATATTACAATCGTACTAGGCGTGAACGAGGATAAATATGACCCTGCAAATCACCATGTAGTTTCGAACGCCTCCTGCACGACCAACTGCCTTGCTCCGGCAATCAAGGTCGTCCACGATCACTTCAAGGTCGTGCGAGGATTCATGACCACGATTCATGCCTATACCAATGACCAGAAAATTTTGGATTTGCCTCATAGCGATCTGCGTCGCGCCCGGGCTGCAGCCATGAATATCATCCCGACCACGACCGGTGCCGCGCGGGCATTGAAGCTGGTTATCCCGGACCTGGCCGGTAAGGTGGATGGCTACGCTCTGCGTGTTCCGACCTCCACGGTTTCGGTTGTTGACCTGACAGTGGAACTGGAGAAGGCTACAACGACTGAAGAATTGCGCCAGATATACCGGGATGCAGCAGCCAAACCACCTTTGAAAGGCATCCTTGAAGCGGTTGATGAGCCCTTGGTAAGCATTGATTTCAAAGGCAGCCCTTATAGTTCTTCAGTGGATTTGCCATTCACGATGGTCTTGGGTAAAGAGGAAAGCAATTTCGCCAAGATTGTCAGTTGGTACGACAACGAATGGGGATATTCGGTGCGTACCGCAGACCTGGCGGCGTTGATGGCGAAATATCTCTAAGTTTAATCGAGAGTCCCCGAAAGGGGACTCTTTTTGAGTGCTTTGTTCTCGGGAGGAACTGGCTTATCACTTTCCTCATTTCTTGATCAATCATGATAACGTCAGGAGTGTACGATGTTTAACAAGAAAACGATCCGCGATATAGACCTGAAAGGTAAAAAGGTATTGGTTCGAGTGGATTTTAATGTACCAATTAAAGACGGCGTTGTATCGGATGATACCCGTATCCGCGCAGCTCTTCCCACCATCCAATATCTATTGGATCAAGGGGCGGCCGTAATTCTTTGTTCCCACTTAGGCCGTCCAAAAGAAGGTCCTGATCCACAGTTCTCGATGAAGCCGACCGCTGAACATCTTTCCCAATTAATCGGAAAACCGATCTCGTTTGCGGAGGATTGTGTCGGTCCTATTGCAGAGCAAGCTGCCAGTCAACTCAAGCCGGGCGAAATTTTGGTGCTGGAAAACACCCGCTTTCACAAGGGTGAAACGAAAAACGATCCCGAGATGGCAAAACAACTGGCTGCTCTGGCAGACGTCTATGTAAATGATGCATTTGGTTCTGCACATCGCGCCCATGCCTCTACCGAAGGGGTGGCGCGGCTTTTACCGGCCGTAGCGGGTTTCTTGATGGAAAAAGAGATCCAATATCTTGGCCAGGCTATAGCCAATCCCCAAAAGCCGTTTGTGGCAATCCTTGGTGGAGCAAAGATCAGCGATAAGATCGGTGTGATCCGTAACTTGCTCAATAAAGCTGATCAAGTGTTGATCGGCGGGGGAATGGCGAATACTTTCTTTAAGGCTCAAGGCTACCCGGTAGGGGATTCGTTGGTAGAAGATGAAGCCCTGGAGGTGGCGAAAGAGCTGTTAGCCCAAGGTAGTACCAAGTTGCGCCTGCCCGTAGACGTAGTCATTGCCGATAAATTCGAGGACGGCGCTCAGAAGAAGACCATGAGCATGGCTCCTATCCCAGATGGCTGGCGGATTATGGATATCGGCCCAGAAACCGTGGAGGCTTTTCGCAAGGTTATCTTGCCGGCTGGGACGATCGTCTGGAACGGTCCGATGGGTGTTTTTGAGTTTGCCAACTTTGCTGAAGGCACCTTTGAGATTGCCAAGGCAGTGGCAGAATGCAAAGGCACGACCATCGTTGGTGGGGGTGACTCGGTCTCGGCGGTCAAGAAATCTGGCGTGGCAGATCAGATTACCCACATCTCAACTGGCGGCGGCGCTTCGCTGGAAATGCTCGAAGGGCTGGTTTTGCCAGGCGTAGCAGCGTTGCTTGACAAGTAAATTCAACACTGAAAAGGCGAAGGATGTGAGAGAAGGTAATCCATCCTTCGCCTTTTTTATGAAATTCCAACCAATTGAATTAGACTCGGATTCAAGTTGATTCGCACCGAAAACGACAAGCGGGAAATCGGTTAAAATCGAATTAGCTATCACAACCCAAGAGCGGGTATCGGTTTTGGTTCTTTGCTGATGAATCCCCTAAAGTAGCTAGATAACGCTCTGGGTAGCCGATTCTGTTGTACTTTGGAGGTCGCAATGTATGGAAAACGTATCCCGCTGGTGGCGGGTAACTGGAAAATGTACAAAACGATTGCAGAGGCGAGACAGCTTGTCCCTGATCTGGTGCGGGGGCTAGCAACGGTTGAGGGGGTGGAAAAAGTGATTTGTCCACCGTTTACGTCCTTAATGGCTGTCAAGGCTTTGTTAGAAGGTACGGATATTGGAATGGGGGCACAAAATATCTATTGGGAAAGAGAGGGAGCCTTCACCGGCGAAATTTCTCCCAGGATGGTTGCGGAGTTATGCCAATATGTGATCCTTGGTCACTCCGAACGACGCACCTATTTTGGTGAAACTGACGAAACGGTAAACCGCAAGGTCAGAGCTGCTTTAGAAAGTAGTTTGATCCCCATCGTATGTATCGGTGAAACACTTGCGGAGAACGAAGAAGGCAAGACCCAGGCGGTTATCACTCGCCAGGTACAGGTTGGTTTATCTGGCATTCAACTTCAACAAGCTGTCAACGGGAGTATTCCTCTGGTCATTGCATATGAGCCGGTGTGGGCGATTGGAACTGGAAAAGCAGCCACGGGAGAGTTTGCCAACCAGGTTGTTCGGGAGATGATCCGACCTACATTGAGCGGGCTCTTTGGAGATCAGGTGGCTCATTCGGTGCGGGTTTTGTATGGCGGGTCGGTAAAAGCCAGTAACGCCCCAGAGTTTTTCACTCAATCCGATATCGATGGTGCTTTGGTTGGTGGTGCAAGTTTGAAAGCGGAAGAGTTCATCGGAATTGTAAAGGCTGCTGCAATTTAATCTCTTAACCTCTTAGGAAACGGCGATGTCTGTGTACTGGTATGCCTTGCGGAGCAAACCGCGCAAAGAAGAAGTTGCTTATCGACAAATGCTCAATCAAAATATCGAGGTTTATTATCCTCGGATTCGGGTGCATCCGGTCAACCCTCGGACAAAAAAAGTCCAACCCTATTTTCCTGGTTATCTGTTTGTGCATGTGGATATAGACGTTTTGGGATTATCCTACTTCCAATGGATGCCTCATACCCTGGGATTGGTCTGTTTTGGGGATGAAGCTGCGATTGTCCCCGATCACTTGATTGCCGAGTTAAAGAAAAGGGTAAAGGAAATCACGGAAGCCGGAGGAGAGTTCTTTGATGGATTAAAGAGCGGAGAGACGGTTTATATCCGTCAGGGGCCTTTTGCAGGGTATGAGGCGATCTTTGATACTCGCATCTCAGGCTCGGAAAGAGTGAGGGTGCTGTTAAAGCTGCTTAGCGATCAACGGCAAATCCCGATGGAATTGGATGTTGCTCTGCTTGCACGCAAGAAGCGCTGAGCCTTAAAGGTGTGATAAAATTTTGCCGTTATTTACTTAAACTAACCTGATTCGGAGGGTTAATGATTAAAGCTTTAATTACTGGGATAACGGGGCAGGATGGATCTTATCTTGCTGAGCTACTGCTTTCGAAAGGATATGAGGTGCACGGGTTAATCCGTCGCGCCAGCACGTTCAATACGCATCGAATTGATCATCTTTACCGCGATCCGCACAATGGGGAACAAGTCAGGTTGTATCTGCATTACGGCGATTTAGCCAACACCGGAAACCTGGTTGACCTGATTTATAACATCCGTCCTGATGAAGTGTATCATCTGGCTGCCCAAAGCCATGTTCGGGTGAGCTTTGACTTGCCAGAATATACCGGCGACATTACCGGCTTGGGGACAATGCGCATTTTGGAAGCCATTCGGAAAAGCGGGGTCAAGGCGCGCTTCTATCAGGCCTCTTCGAGCGAAATGTTTGGCAGCGCCAGGCCGCCCCAAAACGAGAAAACCCCATTTGAGCCGCAAAGCCCCTATGCGGCGGCAAAAGTGTATGCCTATTGGGTGACCCGTAATTATCGCGATGCCTATAAAATCTTTGCCAGCAATGGGATTTTGTTCAATCACGAGTCGCCGCGCCGGGGTGAGACATTCGTTACCCGAAAAATCACCCGCGGGTTAGCAGCCATCAAGGCGGGCAGGCAGAATAAACTTTATCTTGGGAATCTGGAAGCAAAGCGCGATTGGGGGTATGCTCCGGATTATGTGGCCGCCATGTGGAAAATCCTGCAACATGACCGCCCGGATGATTTTGTGATCGGTACAGGGGAAGCTCATTCGGTGCGTGAGTTTTTAGAGGAGGCCTTTGGCTATTTGAATATGGACTGGCGAGAGTATGTAGAAATCGATGCGAAATATTTCCGCCCGACCGAAGTGGATTTTCTTTTGGCTGATTATTCCTATGCGCGCCAGACGTTAGGATGGGAACCACGGATATACTTTAAGGACCTGGTCAAAATCATGGTGGATGCGGATTTGGAATTGGCCGGGCTGGAGTCCCCCGG
>DAOTZA010000196.1:0-8538 GCA_034434515.1 Anaerolineales bacterium
CTGACCACTTTTTTCAGCCGCTGGCGGGCAAAGGCGGAAAGATCAATCCCACTGGCTAACTCCGTCAGGCGAATCGCGTGGGCAGCGTAGGCAACCGCATTGCGTGGTTCAATCCGATCGAAATCTTCAAAAAACCAACCACAAGAGGCAAACATGCGTTGCCGCTCGAATTGAGCTTCAAGCAGTTGGAGCAGCGTTTGACGCTCGGCAGAGCTCAAGGACTTCGCAGTCATCTGCCGAAGATAAGTATCGAGAGATACCTGCCCCAAAACGACTTGAAGATACGCATGGCGCAATTCCCACACATCATCAGCCAGCTTAGAACCAATATCGGCATAAATCTGATCAATCTCCGCCGCAATTTGATCCAGAGCAGAACGCAAGGCTTTCTTCCAGCTTGAATCCCCGCTCGTACACGCGCACCCGCTTGTCCAGCGCGCAATCCCATGATGACAGCTCCAGGAGGTGCGTTGTCGGATGTGAACGGTTCTGGTAACCGGGTACTCCTGCAACCACTTTGCCGGATAGGTCACAGCGATATCGTTCATGCGACAGGAATCGGTGAGCAGCCTTTGCAGAAAATATTGACGCAAAGGTTGATGGTGACCATACAACTCACCATCGGAGGCCAACAGAATCAATTTGGCTTTGGCTCTCTTTGCGCCTTCATTTTGATACACTGGTAACAAGCTATCCGTTGCAAAGCGGTCAGCATTGACCGTCATGGAGGGATCAAAGCTGATTCCACCGCTAAGCGGCGCATGATAGAAAAATACGATGATGGACTTGCCTTGCGTTAACTCTACACAGTAGGGTTGGGTAACATCAAGATGCTCTCTGCGAGCTTGCCAGGGAGCTAAAATGGTATAACGAATGCCATGATCGGCTAGAACGGCCAGCGTAGCATCATCTACAGCGGTTTCTGGCAGCCACATGCCAACCGGTTTACGCCCAAAGCGGGCTTCAAAATCCATGATTCCCCAGCGTACCTGAGTGATCTTGTCTAAATCGGTGGCTAAAGGGAGGATCGTATGGTGGTAGGGCATCGCCATGGCATTGCCGACCCCATGACGTGTCACCATACGCCGATCCGCATTAACGATCTCCGCAAGGGTATCTGGATGGTCTGTTGCCAGCCATTCAAACAAGGTCGGACCAACATTAAAACTGATTCGTTCGTAATTGTTGAGCTCGCTGTTCGGGCGATAACATTCCTGATAGATTCTTTCGTTCCAGTTCGGATAGGGGGCAGCGCCCGGCTCAACAGGAATCTGACCCGTGCGAGGATCTTCACGGGGGGGCTGGTAAAAATGAGCATGAACACAAAGATAACGTTTGACCATCTTAACTTTCTCTGAGACAAAATCGCGCCTGATTATACCGTTTTTAGAGGATGAAACTCCCTGCAAAACTGCAAGAAGTGCGCTCTTTTTGATGAAGAGGTAGGGTAAAATACAGGAAACACTCACAGCGAATGACACGATGAAGGTATTTTTTTTAGCAGCCGAAGCAGAACCATACGTTAAAGTGGGCGGATTGGGGGATGTAGCCGGTTCATTGCCTCATGCCTTACAGGAAATTTCTTCCTCAGATGATTTTGAGATTCGGGTGGCGATCCCTTTCCATGGGGCGATTCAACAGCAACCTCCCCCGCTAAAATTTCTCACTACCCTGCAAATTGCTCATTATCCTCAACCCTTGCAAGCGCAGGTATATGAAGTCGAGCATACCCCCGTCAAGACGTATTTTATTAGCGGCACTCCTTTTACGCGGGAGGCGCCGGTCTATTCATCCGATACCAGTTTCGATGGATTAAAGTTCACCTTCTTTTCACTGGCGGGTCTCGAATTCATTCAAGCCATGGATTGGCAACCCGATGTTGTGCATGCCAACGATTGGCACACTGCCCCTGCCCTGTATGCGCTGCTGGTGAAACAGGAAGAGTTTTTCCGTCATACTGCCAGAGTGATCACCATCCATAATCTGCCTTACCTTGGACATGGCGCTGCAGAGGCTTTATCAGAGTTCGGTTTGCCTCCCGCGCTCAACTCACCTTTGCCAAGCTGGGCGCAACAACTACCGCTTCCCCTGGGGATTTATGCAGCAGACCGCATTATTGCCGTGTCTCCAACGTATGCCAAAGAAATTCAAACCGCCGACTTTGGCGCCGGTTTGGAAGAATACCTATCATCTCGACAAACAGACATTGTGGGAATCCTGAACGGACTTGACCTCAAAACCTGGGATCCGTCAACGGATTCCTATCTCCCCCATCCGTATGATGTTCACCGTCTATCGGAAAAAGCTGAGAATAAAAAACGTTTTTTTCAAGAGTTGGGCTGGAAACCCTTACCAGACGCGCCTTTGATCGGGATGATTACCCGCCTGGATTATCAAAAAGGGATCGACATTGCTATCGCTGCCCTGAGGCAATTGAAAGATATCCCCTGGCAGGCGGCGATTCTGGGAACCGGTAACCCTGCCCTTGAGCAAGCAGTTTACCAGATCCAACTTGAAATTCCCGATCGCTTGCGAGCCATCCTTCGCTACGATCCGAACCTCAGCCACCGCTTATATGCAGCCGCAGATCTGCTTCTCATTCCCTCTCGCTATGAGCCTTGTGGATTAGCACAGATGATTGCCATGCGCTATGGAACGCTACCCATCGGGCGGGCGACGGGTGGCTTACGAGACACCATCGTAGATGATGGAAATCCATACACCTCGACCGGTTTCTTGTTTCAAAACCCTCAAAGCGAAGAATTGGAAGCAACTTTACGAAGGGCAATCCAGCTTTACTTTAATCGCCGCGCCTGGCGAGCCATGCAACGCAACGCAATGAGGCAAGATTTTTCCTGGACACGTTCTGCAAGAGAATACCTCAGGGTTTATCAAGAAGTCGTGCAAGAAAAGATGCTTTATTCGGTTTCAAAAGGGGTTCACATATGAAGACTCGGGCAGTCATATTAGCGGGTGGAGAAGGGTGTCGATTGAGCGTTCTGACCGCTAAGCGCACCAAACCGGCCGTACCTTTTGCCGGCAAATATCGCATCATCGACTTTACCCTCTCCAATTGCGTCAATTCAGGCATCTTCGATGTCATGATCTTACTCCAATATCGCCCTCATTCGCTCATTGAGCATATCGGTGGCGGAGGACCTTGGGACCTGGATCGTGAATTTACCGGGGGAGTGCGCCTCTATACCCCCTTCCGAGGCAGACGCAGCGCAGATTGGTATCTGGGTACTGCAGACGCTGTCCAACAGAACTTTAGCTTTATCAAACATAACAATCCGGATACCGTACTGATCCTCTCTGGCGACCATATTTATTGTATGGATTATGACGCTTTGATTGCCTTTCACCACGATCACGATGCCGATCTGACCATGGCGACCATTCGCGTCCCAATGGAAGAAGCCTCTCGCTTTGGCATTGTTGAGGTCGATTCGAATTATCGCGTCACCTCCTTTATTGAGAAACCCGCTCACCCGCCATCCAATCTTGCCAACATGGGTGTGTATGTCTTCCGCATGGATGTCTTGGACCGCGTTCTTTGGGAAGACCACAAAGACTCTGAGTCATCCCACGATTTTGGCAAGGATATTTTGCCAAAGATGGTGCGCAATGGGGCGCGGGTGCTGGGTTTTCCTTACAGTGGCTATTGGGTCGATGTGGGTACTACCTACACGTATTGGAAAGCTCACATGGACTTGCTCGCCGAAAAACCTTCAATTGATCTCAACGACCGCTCTTGGGTAATCCACACCCGCACAGAAGAACGTCCGCCAGCCCGTATCTCCAGAGGTGCCTTGATCCAAGACAGCCTGGTTTCGGATGGTTGCGTTATCGCCGAAGGTGCGATTGTTGAACGAAGTGTTCTCTCGCCTGGTGTCCGCATCCATGAAAAGGCAGTAATCCGTGAATCGATCATCTTGACCGACACCGTTATCGAAAGCCACGCTACCATCGAGCGTTCTATCATAGATAAGCATGTCTGGATTGGGAAAAATACCCGCATTGGCTCGATGCAACCTGACCCAATTCAAATTACGATGATTGGAAAAAACTGCATCGTGCCAGACGATTTCCTTATTGAACCAGGGGCGTTAATTTATCCGGATGTTGCGCCTCCCGATTACCCTTCCAACCACATTTCCAGCGATGCAATCATCGAGAACAAACGCGAACCTTTCGAAATTTAGGCGCAGCGGTGGAATCCTTCTCCATCCTTCCAGCCTGCCTGGTAAGTATGGCATCGGAGAACTTGGTCAGCAAGCTCTCCAATGGATTGATTTCCTGAAGCAGAGCAATTGTGGATTGTGGCAGATTTTACCGCTCGGACCGACCGGTTATGGCGATTCCCCCTATCAATGTTTTTCTTCCTTTGCCGGCAATCCCAACCTGATTAGCCTGGAAGCGCTATACCAGGAGAATTTACTCGATGCGGATGACCTTGCCGAGTTGCCGCAGTTTTCGCCTCAGCGAGTTGACTTTGGGGTGCTGATTCCATGGAAAACCAATCTGCTCTGGCGCGCCTATCAGAACTTTCGCCGTCGCCATCCGCCAGATTTACAAGAAGAATTCGAACGGTTTTGCCACAATCACGCTGACTGGTTGGAAGACTTTGCTTTGTTTATGGCGCTGAAACAGGCTCACCACGGCCGCGCCTGGATGGAATGGGATGAGCCCTTTCGCCGACGTTCGGCAACTGCTTTGAAGACCTTTCTGACCCAAAATCAGGCGCTGGTTGACTCCTATCGTTTTCAACAGTTTCTCTTTTACCGCCAGTGGTTTGCCGTCCGCGCGGCTGCAAACCAGGCTGCCATTCAGATTATCGGCGATGTACCAATCTTTGTCGCCCAGGATAGCTGTGATGTCTGGTGCAATCCTCAGTTATTCAAGCTCAAGGCAAATGGGTATCCACGCCAGGTCGCCGGTGTACCCCCTGACTACTTTTCACCGACCGGGCAGCGCTGGGGAAATCCAATCTACAATTGGAGAGTACACCAGGAGACCAATTTTGACTGGTGGAAAAAGCGCATCAAGCATACATTGACCCAGGTGGATTTGATTCGCATCGATCACTTTCGAGGTTTTTCCGCCTGTTGGGAAATTCCTGCCCACTTAACCACCGCCGAAAAAGGGCGTTGGGTCAAAGCGCCCGGCAGAAGCTTATTTTCCCGGCTTGCTACCGAGCTTGGCGAGGAATTACCTTTCATTGCGGAAGATCTAGGCGTGATCACCGCCGATGTGGTTGAATTGCGCCAGAGATTTCGCCTGCCCGGAATGAAAATTCTGCAATTTGCCTTCGATGATCACAATCCACGCAATCCCTTCCTGCCGCATAATTTTTCGCCCCACTGCGTTGTCTATACCGGCACCCACGACAACGATACCACGCTCGGTTGGTATGCCAGCGCAGATCAGCAAGTGCGAGATACGGCTCGGCTCTACCTGCCCCTTCTGGACCAGGACCCGGCCTGGCAACTTATCCAATACGCCTGGGCGTCCGTAGCGATCTTTGCACTCGCGCCATTGCAAGATTTTCTGCGCCTGGGAAGCGAAGCGCGAACAAACTATCCCGGCCGCCTCGGACAATACTGGAGCTGGCGGGCTACAGATGACACTATCAACGCTACTCTTGCAGAGCAAATCGCCAGGTTAAATTACACCTACAATCGGCAACCATTCCACACCCATTAGCCTACCAGTTACCTTCTGAGTTCGCGGAAATTTTGCCAGAGTAAGAATAAGCCGGCAAACAGGACCCCAACCAGAACAATTTGCCAGAAGAAATGAAAGAGCAATACAAAGGCCGAGACAATTGCCAAGCCAATTGAGATGCTATTGATCAAACGCGCCAGTTGGCCGCGAAATCCGGCTTCGATAAATACCAAACCCCCAATCAAAATCGCCAAACCAATCAGAAAATAGGGTCGTTCAAACCACCAGAGCAAAACGACCCCAATCAACAAAATTGCTACGCTTAACGTAGCAACTCCTTCAGCCATGACATTCAGGCTGGAAGTATCCGGCAGGGGCTCGTGACGATGACGGATATGAGCGCGGATCGGAAACGCTTTTCCGTCCAAGATTTGTTGGCGATAAACGTCTAATAATTGATAGATACGTTGGGTCTCCGCAAGCTCGCGTTTCAGTCCCCATACGTCTCTGGCAGCGGTAACAATTTTCTTATTCAGGTCCTGGCAGGCTTTTTGTTGATCGGGTTGAGTGCTTAAGGCCTGATGGGTAACATCCATCCGCTGGAGTTCTGCTGTTCTTTGGCGAATTTCTTTTTCCAAGTCCTGGATTTTAGAATACCAAGCAAAGAGCTGTTCATCGATTCGGGCAACCAGTTGATGGGGTGGAGCGACTTTATCCAGTCCTGCCCATCCTAACGGATCGATCCAACGGCGGCGGAAGTTCCCATCCCGATCGTAAATTGGGCCAGCCGGCGCATTTTCACCGGCGATTGGGTCTGCGGCATATAAACCCCACAAGCCGCGGTATCCCCTTGCCCATGGTGTAGTTTCATCAAATAGAATTGCCTCCCAGGTTTTTGCTCCGTCAGCTCCGATGCTCAAGCCATCACCGCGGGCGTAATCCACGAAGGGAACTCGAAAGGTGAAGAACGGCTTTTGCGTTTCTTTTGAGCCAGCCTGGCGGAGAAAATCATACCAGATAGACTGTAAGCGATTGACTACCAGCGCTAGGGGACGTAAGAAAGGCAATTCCACCTCGCTCATGTACTCCCCCTTTTGAAAATAACAGGCATGGCTGCCTGCACCTACATAAACAACCGGGTGATCACCAACTTTCTCCAACTCCGGGTCTGTCCAATGCCTTCTCAGGTCATCGCCTTCAAAATCGTGCGAAGCATAGGCAACCCAAAGAGGGATTAAACGATCCGGCGCATCTTGGCTGAGATGGTCGGGAGTTTCAGTAGAAGCAGAGTCCTCCATAATACAATAAATCGAAACCATCTCCCAATCCCCCTCATGATCGTTGACCCCAAAGAACCCCGAACGCCAGTTATTGAAAGGATAAAAATACCAGTATTGCAGAATGACCCAACCGTCCTCTCGTATTACTCGTCCATAATAACAATAGCGTTCCTCTCTCGCCTGGCGCTGGCGATAGATATAGGCAGCCGTGGCAGCCGTATCCCCGGGCACCCGTCCACGCCAAAACAGTGAAAGGTTGAAAAGGGCATCGATCAAGCGCGAGCTATAGCCAACCCGCGCTAGCCTTGCCCGTCCTGGATGAAAGATTTCATCAATCGTGTGATGGGTAAATCGTTCGACAGCATCGACGATCGATTGCCTAGCGAGCTCCAGAACATCGAGGGGTTCGATAAATTTGAGGTACAGCACGCTGCCTTGTTCGAGATTCCAGTCTTTGGTTAGCAATTCCAGGGTCAACTCGCCTTGCGGCACCAACTCTTGAGCTGGTTTGCCTGGCGGTTTGACCCACAAACTGCACTGCGAGATGTACCAATCGACATCGACCGGGAAAAAGCGCTCGCCTTTGGTAAAGCGCAGGATGGGTTCAAAGCGCTTTAGGATGCGCAAATTGATCTCTATCTCGTTCATGCCTTCTCGCTCTTCCGTCGGAATGCAGCTTGTACCTCATCCAGATTCAAGTAAAAAACTAGGAAGATCCCCATTGCCATTCCAAGATAATTCGGTCGATTGCGCAAGTAATTGACTAACCCAATGAACAGGCCCAGCCCCTGCAATGTCATGGAAAACAACCATGCCCAGCTAGCCAGACGCACCAGAGCGATGCTTACCAGAATCATTGCAGATCCCAATAGCAACAAAACAAATACATTGGAAAGGCTTTCAAAGAGAGGCAAAGGAATATATTGCCATTCGCCAAAGCGAGTCCAGATGTTCCACCCCGCCACTCTCCCCTGGTAAAGACCAACTCCGAGCAGACCAAGGCCCTGGAGGGTTTGGATGATCGCCAGGATGATGACACTGCGTGGCCGCGCCGAATGTTTTTTCTCTCCCATCACCTTATGAAGGTTTCTCATCAACCTTGTCTGCATCGGTTTCTGAAGAAGTCGAAGCTCGCCATTGCGGAGCAGCACGCTTTAGCTCTGTTTGCGAAACTCGATTGGTGCGACCACAATGGGGGCAAACCGCGTTATAGTGATGGAGTTTATGCTGCTCAAGTTCTTCTAAGGCTGCAATAACAGCCTCTTTTGCAAACGCGAAAGGTCTTTGACAACGCTGACAGCGGATTTGCATCGGCCTACCTCCTTTCGGGTTAAGTATACACCCTGTTTAACAGAAGATTCTCAAAAAGAGGTCTGCCTGCAGGCTCATAAGCAAGCTATGATGGAGCGCTGAAGACAACCTTCAGGGCCTCATGCCATCTGGGCAATTGGGTAGGGGTGTGTCCCAAAATCGTTGGAAAATTTCAGCTGGTATTGCCGATGAGCTTCCAGGCTTGCGCCCATTCCTGTTTGCCGCCCATCCCGGCACTGCGCAAGGCTAGCATGGCATTCAAGCCTTTGGATTTCCAGCG
>DAOTZA010000197.1:0-4006 GCA_034434515.1 Anaerolineales bacterium
GATTCAAGGTTTGTAACGATCCTGCCCCCGCTCCAATAAACCTTTGCACCGCGAAAAGGACAATGCTACCTAAGGGATAAAAATAAAACAGAGCGAGAAAAAGAACGGGCAGCGCCCATGCCAGAGCGCTACCCCACCTGGTATTTCGCAAAATGCGTTTCATCGCAAAACGGCCTCGCTCCAGGCTTGAATCCAGGCTTCGCGGTTCTGTTCAATTGCTTGAGGATCAACCTGAGCAGTCTCGGAAGGGATGACCACAAAACGCGTGAATTCATCTGGCAGTTGGGCATTGGGGTTTACCGGAAAGACGAACATTTGCAAAGGCATATCTTCTTGAAAGGTTTTGCTCAGCATAAAATCGACCCATTTTTCTGCCATGGTGCGGTTTTTCGTGCCCTTCAAGATGCCCACAAATTCTATCTGGCGGAAGCAGGAGCGGTCTTCCGTCACCACACCGGTCGGAGGTTGGTCGACCGGTGTTTCGGCAAAGATCACTTCGGCCGGTGGGCTTGAGCTATAGGAAACCACAATCGGGCGTGTGCCGCCGTGCACGCTGAATTCGCTGTAATAGGCGGTTTCCCAGTCATTGACTACTTTAACATCGTTTTCAACCAGCTTTTTCCAGTAGTCCAGATAGCCCTCCGTGCCATAGACGCCGATGGTTGTTAGTAAAAAGGCTAAACCCGGTGACGAAAGCGCTGGGTTTTGCACCACCAGCAAACCTTTGTATTCGGGCTTGATTAAGTCGGCTAAATTTTTCGGCGGTTGGATGCCTTTCTCGGCGAAATAATTGCGGTCATAATTGAGACAGACATCGCCATAATCCACCGGCAGCATTCGATTCTGGGTATCCAATTGGTAGATGATCGGGATCTCTTTGAGCAGTGGCGAAGCGTAGGGCTCAAAGAGATCTTCGGCTAAGGCGCGGCTGAGGAAGGTGTTATCAACGCCATAAAAGACATCGGCTAGCGGATTCCCTTTCGCCAGAATGGCTTTGTTCAATGCACTACCCACGTCGCCAGCTTTTAAAAACTGCACTTTTACCTGATGCTCTCTCTCGAAAGCTGCAATTACGGTCTCTGTTGCCGCGAACGAGTCGTGGGTCATCACCGTCAGAAACGGATTGGGAGTGGGTGTCGGCGCAGGGGTAGGTGAGGTACAGGCTGCAACCATCAGGCTAAACACCAGCAAGATCGCACTCCCCTTCCACAAAGAGAAGAATGTTTTATGGGTCATGGCATACCTCCTATTGTTCAGGTTCAGATGTGTGAATGACAACTGCCAACAGCGAACCTTCGCTGATTTCTAGCGGCACAGTTTCGGCTAAAAAGACATTGCTTAAACCTCGAGTTGCCCCAAAGTGGAGCTCTTCTCTCTCTAAGGGGTATTCCACCCCATGTAAAACCACTCCTTGCACATTGCCCCCGACAGGGATCAACGAGAGGGTGTCCCCGATGCTTCCCCGCAAGGCGAGGCTGCGGGCAGGAGGAGCATTAATGGCAAAGATCTCGTGTTGTCCATCGACCAACACAATCGGAACATGACGAAAGCGGCGATAAGCTGGCAAGAGCAAATTGGCAAGAGTCTGATCCCAACGTGCCCCGAGACCTCCTAAAATGACGATCTCATCCACAGTTTGCTCACAAGCAACTTGCAAAGCCAGCTCCAGGTCGGTTTCGTCTTTTCGGGCAGCATAGCGCAGAACCCGTACCCCCTGTGCCTGCATCTGCTGGACTTCCTGCTCGGTGAGCGAGTCGAAGTCCCCGATTAAGATTTCAGGCAACAGGTTGAGCTGCTGACAAAGTCGCAAGCCGCCATCGGCTGCAATGCGCAAATCCGCCGCGGCAAGCCACTCGCCTGTCCAGCGAGAAGGATGGAATACACCGTTGGCAAAGATAACTGCACGCAAAGAGAAACCCTCCTCATGCCGGAGGAGGGTGGATTACGATGATGGCAGCGATCCCTCCGCCGGCATTACCCGGATCAGGTTCGCGGGTCGAGAGCTTCCGGCTCTCCTCTCAGCCCGGCAACACCGAGCTCCCCGTGCCTTTTATTTTGTATCTTGTACACAAGTATATTCGGAAACCCACGCTTGTCAAGATTATTTTGATTGCCTAGACAAAAGTCTGAGCTTATGGGAAAATACTCACCCGTATTCATTATCTGAGAGGAGAAGCTATGGGCAGAAAAGTTGAAGAAAAGTCAAAGCGACAACAATTACGAGAAGAACGCTTACGTCGTCAACAACGGCAGCGAATCACGACCCTTCTCATCGTGATTGGGGCAGTCTTGATTATCGTGGCATTGTTGATTTATCCCACGCTGCAGCAATCGCTTGCCCCGGCCGGGGAGATCGTGAAAATCACCCCTAAACCTCGCCCGAATGCCAATTTCAACGCCATGGGTGATCCCAACGCGCCAGTCAAAATCCTCGAATTCTCAGACTATCAATGTCCCTATTGTAAAAGATTCTCAGATCAGACAGAACCGTTAATCGTCGAAAACTATGTCGCAACCGGCAAAGTTTACTTTGAGTATATCCCATACGGGCCGGGCGGCTTTCCCATCGGACAAGAGTCAACCGATGCTGCAATGGCTTCCTTCTGTGCCGGTGAACAAGGCAAGTTCTGGGAATATCACGACATCTTGTTTGCTAACCATACCGGTGAAAACGTGGGAGATTACACGATCAAACGCCTGGAAGCCTTTGCCCAAGCCCTTGGGTTAAATATGGAGCAATATAATCAATGCATGAAAGAGAAACGCTATCAGGACAAGTTGAATGAGGGGATTGCGTTGGGAAGGCAAAATAATGTGGGTGGAACGCCTTCTTTTCTCATCAACGGCAAGTTAATCGAAGGGGCTCAACCATATAGTGTGTTCCAACAGGAAATTGAGGCTGCCCTGGCAGCGGCGATGGGCCAATAAAAACTTTCATCTGCCATCCCGCGGCATTCCGCTCTCACCAACGGCGCTCGGACTGTCGCGGGACAAGCCAAATTGTCTGATCGGATCATTTTAGCAAAGTCACAAGGCGGTATTCACTTTATCGCAATCCCCAGGGCGGTCAGGATCGCCACAATGAGCGGCGCAATCGCCAGCGCAGGCAGGAAATTGCCAATCCGAATGGGCTTGATTTCCAGTAACGAACTAAGCGCTAGCCCCAGGATCAAGATTCCTCCGGCAGCCGTCATTTCATTCATCATTGTCTCGGTGATCACCGTATGAAGTTGCGCCGCCAGCAAACTGATGCCTCCCTGGTAGATCAAGATGACAAGGGACGAAAAGAGCACGCCAACCCCCAACGTAGAGGCAAAGGCTAAAGCTGCAAAACCATCTAAGACCGATTTGATTGCCAGAAGCTGATAATCACCGCTCAATCCATCCTGAATTGAACCCAAAATTGCCATTGGGCCGATACAAAAAAGGAGGGAAGCAGTCATAAAGCCGCGGATAAAGCGATTTCCCCCCTGACCTTCGGGAGTCTGATTGGCGAAGCGTTTTTCCAACCAGCCCCCTAAGGCACGCAAGCCATCCTCAATTTTCCACCATTCCCCGCATAATCCGCCGATCAGTAAACCACCCAGGACAATCATGGCATTCTCAGTCTTCAGAAACATCTGAATTCCGATTCCAGCCGTGAATAAACCCAAACCGGCTAATACGGTTTGGCGGATGCGTTCGGGTAACTTTGCTCCGAAGAAGATGCCGATGCTTCCCCCCACGATAACGGTGAAGATGTTAAGGATTGTGCCGGTCATACCAGACTCCTTTTTCAGGTGGATTGGAAGAGACTCCAGCGGGTCAGGCTGCATATCGCCCAATTATACTTGGGAGTTCGGATTTCTATCTTCCGCATTCTACCCAATGGGTGTGTCCCAATTTTGTTGGGGTAAAATTGGGGGTAGGAGGTTGAAAATGGAAGAGACAAAGCAAAAAACAGTTCTTTCAGGGATAGTGCAATCAATGGAAGCGTTCCTGCAGTGGGCGAAAGATAACCCGCAAT
>DAOTZA010000198.1:0-1513 GCA_034434515.1 Anaerolineales bacterium
AAGGGCGTTGGTACCCAAGCCGGTGCTACGGTTAGCCAATTCAGTACGCATCGGCCAGGTGCCGGTGATCTGGAAGCCGGTTTCGATTAAAGCGGAAAGCATCGTCTCCCAACCGGTCGAGGCGCGCAGTTCCCCGATCCCTGCTTGCAGGTCGTCTTCTCCGTCACTCTCGGTCTGTTTAAACGCATAATAGACCGTGAGCGGGTATGCAGAATGGGCTGCGTTATGCAAATTGGCAAACACCTGGCGCAAACCTTCTTCAAAAAAGATTTCTGCTTTGTGCTTATTTCCACCAAAACGGTACGGAGTGGCAACCAACTCCTGCGCCTTGGGTACCAGCATGGTGGAAAACAAATCGGGATAAATTTTGCCCAGTGTGTATCTCAACCAGACATAGAAGAAATCCGAAAGATCGGCATAGCCGATATTGTCATAATAAGGAGGATCGGTGGATATCGTATGCCTAGATATGGTTCTTAGATTCTGCGCATTTATCTGCTCAGCCTTTGCAGGTATAAATGATTGTATGGACTCAACAACTTTACAAATCCAATCCATCATGCTTAGCCAATTGCCGCTTGAACCTCCAAGCGGATTAGCTTCAGCATAATCCCAAACCATTGGTAACGCTTGCTTCGTAAATGTATTTCTTAGTGTTTCCCGATTTATGTGCCAACTACAAACATTTGACCAATAGTCACTGCATTTATCCACCGCAAACGCCAGGTAGGTAGCGACGGCGTTGGCGTAGGCTTCGGGGGATTCCCTCACCGGGTGTTCCCTCACCCCCGGCCCCTCTCCCATGAAGGGAGAGGGGAGTTCCCTCACCCCCGACCCCTCTCCCATGAAGGGAGAGGGGAGGGAGTCAGCGGACGGTGGGGAAGCTTCCCCTTCCCCCCTTGTGGGGGAAGGGCTGGGGATGGGGGGAAAGATACCTGAGGCGCGGGCGTCTTCCAGAACTTTTTGGCGCGCCTCACCCACCAGGTCGCTGAAGGTAGTCAGGGCGGTGAGCTGGCGCGGGGTGAAAAGTTCATGCCAGTGGGTAATGCCATAGCCGCGTCCGCTCACCAGATTCGGTGTTTCGGTGTTCATTTCTTCTTCAGGCATCCAGGCTGGTCGGGCGCTTTGGGCAATGCGCGCATGCTCTTCATTCGGGGGTAAATAAACACGCCCGTTCCTACCCTCAGCAACGATTGCCATCAACTGAACGCCATTGCGTTTGGCTTTGAACTCGGCGCGAATAATTTCCTCCGGGGCGATTTGTCCGCAGACCAGACAGCGGAACTGCGCTCCACGCCCAATCTTGGGCGGTGGTGGCGGGCTGCCTGCGCCGGTGCGAACAGTAAAGCCAATTTGTTTTTTGGCATGATCAATGAGCGGCTCCACCCAGGCTTGCTTACCCTTTTTTGTTGAAAGCGCAAATGAGCGCGCCAGCGGCATCTGCGCCCCGCAAGCCGGGTTGGGACACTTCACCGTGCGCGCCCACAGCCAGGCAATAATGGTCAATTCATCG
>DAOTZA010000199.1:0-2065 GCA_034434515.1 Anaerolineales bacterium
CTGCTCGTGCCCATACTGTTCAAACCATGCCAGCGCCCAGCGCGTATCGGCGTCGTATTCGCCCTCCTGCTCCGCAAGATATTCATCCAGCGCCTGGTTGATCAGCGCCAGGGCAGCCCGCACCGGCATGGGGGAGCCGTCCGCTTCCAGCACCGCCCGATAGCGCGAGAAGATTGCCATGCCGGGACCGATGGCAGCCTGCGCCAGATCGACCGGGGCGATGTTGCCCTTTTGCAGTTCGCGCAGGGCGGGGGGCAGTTCGCGCTTGAGGGCGGCGAGGAACTCGCGGCGGGTTGCGGCAGGGGCGTTCTCCGGGCGCGGGCGGCAGACGAGAACGATGGAGGAGGCAAGGGCGTTGGTACCCAAGCCGGTGCTACGGTTAGCCAATTCAGTACGCATCGGCCAGGTGCCGGTGATCTGGAAGCCGGTTTCGATTAAAGCGGAAAGCATCGTCTCCCAACCGGTCGAGGCGCGCATTTCAATGATCCCTGCTTGCAGGTCGTCTTCTTCGTCACTCTCGGTCTGTTTGAACGCATAATAGATCGTGAGCGGGTATGCGTTATGGGCCGAACCATGCAAATTGGCAAACACCTGGCGCAAACCTTCTTCAAAAAAGATTTCTGCTTTGTGCTTATTTCCATCAAAACGGTACGGAGTGGCAACCAACTCCTGCGCCTTGGGTACCAGCATGGTGGAAAACAAATCGGGATAAATTTTGCCCAGCGTGTATCTCAGCCAGACATAGAAAAAATCCGAAAGATCGGCATAGCCGATGTTGTCATAATACGGTGGATCAGTGGATATAATCTCTAAAAGTGAAGTCTTTTGCATTTTGGCATCAGCTTGTTCAGCTTTTGCAGGTATTGAAGCGGGTGAATTTTCTAATCCCTTGCCTATCCAATCGATCATTGCTTTCCAGTTCCCAGTTGAGACAGAAAAAGGATTAGCTTCAACATAATCCCACGCCATTGCAATTGCTTGTTTTGTAAATGTGTGTCCTAAGGTTTCGCGATTTATGTGCCAAGATGAAACTGTTGACCAGTAATCGGCAGCCTTATCCACTGCAAACGCCAGGTAGGTGGCGACGGCGTTGGCGTAGGCTTCGGGGGATTCCCTCACCGGGTGTTCCCTCACCCCCGGCCCCTCTCCCATGAAGGGAGAGGGGAGTTCCCTCACCCCTGGGGTCTCACCCATAGAGGGAGAGGGGAGTTCCCTCGCCCCTGGCGTCTCACCCATAGAGGGAGAGGGGAGTTCCCTCACCCCTGGCGTCTCACCCATAGAGGGAGAGGGGAGTTCTCTCGCCCCTGGCGTCTCACCCATAGAGGGAGAGGGGAGAGATGCGGTGGTGGAGTCACCCCCTTCCCCCCTTGTGGGGGAAGGGCTGGGGATGGGGGAAGCTTCCCCTTCCCCCCTTGTGGGGGAAGGGCTGGGGATGGGGGGAGTTTCCCCTTCCGCCTGTGTGGGGGAAGGGCTGGGGATGGGGGGAAAGATACCTGAGGCGCGGGCGTCTTCCAGAACTTTTTGGCGCGCCTCACCTACCAGATCGCTGAAGGTGGTCAGGGCGGTGAGCTGGCGCGGGGTGAACAAATCGCCAAAGGTGTTCATCCCATAAAGTGGTACGCTGACCCGGCATTTTCCCTGCAATTCCTGCTCGGGTTTCCATGCAGGCTGGGCTTTTTCGGCAATGGCAGCATGTTCGGGAAGAGGGGGAAGGTAAATGCGCCCGCTTTTTCCCTCGGCAACGATAGCCATCAATTGGGCAGACATGCGCCCGGCTTTTCCCTCGGAGCGGATGTGGTCGAGTGCAACCGGCGTCCCGCAGGCAATACAGCGCGCTCCAGTACGCATAACGGTTCCCTCCGGCACACTGCCAGAACCGGTTTTAACGGTAAAGGTGATGCGCGGCGGGTGGCTGAAGCGCTCGACTTGCGGCTCCACCCAGGCTTGCTTACCCTTTTTTGTTGAAAGCGCAAATGAGCGCGCCAGCGGCATCTGCGCCCCGCAAGCCGGGTTGGGACACTTCACCGTGCGCGCCCACAGCCAGGCAATAATGGTCAATTCATCG
>DAOTZA010000200.1:0-38162 GCA_034434515.1 Anaerolineales bacterium
GAGGTTCTTTTTGTCGCCCGGCAGGGCAACCTGACCCTCTGGTTCACTGCCAATGCGGTCTGGTTTTCTATGCTTGAATCAAAAGCCAGGCACAGCGATGATCAGACGCAGCGTCCGAGCAAATTCCCACCGCTAAACTCACAAACCAAGGTCTTTCACGGGAAGCTTTCGTTTGTTGGCAGCAATCCCAACCCGACTCTGGTCGCTGAGGCGGAGCTTTCACCTCGCTTCAATTATTTTAAGGGTAACGATGCAACGCACTGGGTCACCGATGTAGGGGCTTTCTCGCGTTTGGTCTATCACGACCTTTATCCGGCGCTCGACCTGGAAATCAGCTTCGAAGAAGAGGGTATGAGCTGGGGGTTCAAAACAAACCAGGCTGGACAAAAGCAAGTGCTGTCCAGACCGCATCTTAGGTTGGAAGGGGTGGATGAGGTAGAGGTATTGGATGAGCAATGGCTCAGCCTTCACACACCGCTTGGGAATCTTGCCTTGCCCTTGCCGACTGCTCCCTCTGGCGTGAAGGTCACCTGGCAGTCTCTGGGTGGTGAAGAGCACAGTACAACGCTCTTTCCGCTGGAGGGCGAGGGAAGGGTGAATAGCCGCAAACTGCGCATAGCCAATATATGGGAGACTGCCAACCGCTTATTTGCACCGTCCCTTGCCTGGGGTCAGGAAGCTGTGGATGAGCTGGTTTTCAGCACGTTTCTGGGTGGCAGCAGCGACGAAATTGCTTATGATGTCGCCGTGGATGACGAAGGAGCCATTTATGTCGTTGGTGGGACGCAGTCGGCGGATTTTCCTGTTGTCAGCGGAAGCTATAACCTGCAAGCTAATGGCAAAGAGGACGTCTTTGTCAGCAAACTGTCTCCAGATGCTTCCAGCCTAATCTATAGCACCTATATTGGCGGGGCAAGTGTAGATCGCGGCTATTCCCTGCAGGTAGATGCGGCTGGCCGGGCAATCATCGGTGGCGTATCAACCTCGACGGATTTTCCGCAAACCTATGGAACTGGCGGTGGCAATGGGGATGGGTTTATGTTGCGCCTGTCCGACCAGGGCAATCTATTGGACTTCAGCCATGTGCTGGGAGGCAATGACTTCGATGCGGTGAATGATTTGGTTATCGATGAAAATGGATTTATTTACGCGACCGGAGCGACTGCCTCAAGTGATTTCCCAATTAGTTATGGACACCTGGGAGGAACAGATGCCTTTGTGGTTAAACTTCCGGCGGCGGGGGATGTGATTTCTTCGGTTGGCTTGCTCAGCGGATCAGGGAACGAGGCTGGTTATGGTGTTGATCTGACGGGGGAAGGCCTGGTAACTGTTGTGGGTAGCACGTCTTCAACGGATTTCCCAACAACCCAGGGTGCGGTTCAGTCAACCTATCAGGGAGGCTATGCGGATGGCTTTATCAGTAATTGGAATATGTCTGAGTATGCTGCTTCCCAAACTTATAGCACCTACCTGGGCGGGAACGGATGGGATGAAATCTATGATGTCGCTCAACAAGGGGGTTTTTCTTTTTTAACCGGCTTTACCGGCTCGACGAATTTCCCCATGGTCTTAGCGTACGACTCAAGTTTGGGGGGACTCTATGATGCCTTTGTGGCGAAGTTTGATCACACCTCGGGTCTTACGTACAGCACCTATCTTGGTGGCAGCGCTATGGACATCGGCAGAGCAATTGTAGTATCCCCACAGGGCGAAGTCCTGATTGCGGGTAGCACATCTTCAAGCGACTTTCACACGACCAATGATGCTTTCCAGACAAGCCATCTGGGAGGAGAAGATGCCTTTCTAACCAAACTGCGCCTGACGGATAACAGCGTGAACTATAGCACGTTGATCGGTAGCAATGGGTCCGAAAAGGCTTACGCCCTGGCACTGGGCAGCGATCCGCGTGCTTTTGTGGTTGGCTATACCGAGTCAGAGCATTTTCCCCTGACCACTACCGCGGTTGACCGCGCTTTTGGAGGTGCTGGTGAAGCTTTCGTGCTGAAAATGGCTTTAGGTTTCTTTCCCACTGCAACACTGACGGTCACTCCAACCGCTACTCAAACTCCCACCGCCACCCGCACCCCTACCGCTACGCGCACGGCGACTCCGACTCGCACCGAGACACCGACACGCACAGCGACTCCAACCCGCACCGAGACGCCAACGCGGACGCTTACTCCTACTCGAACGCTAACTCCCACCCGCACCGAACGTCCGACGATGACCATGATACCCACCTCGACCTCCCGCCCATCGCAATTTGATTTTTACTTCTTCCTCCCGTTAATCTTTAGGAGCAACATCTCGTCTGGAAATTAATAACAAGGACACTCGGCCAAAACAGCGTGGCAGGCGATTTTGATCCGCCTGCCACTTTTTATTAATGTGTGAGTATTCCCTTCATGCCTCCCGATACCGCACGACCAATTTCATCGGCCGGATGCCCGATTTCTAAAGAGCTGGCTGTGAAACATGGGACGCTTTCCATATTTTCGAATACTTTGAGATATAATCTTGTCCAGGTCATGAAGCGGACTTTTTTATGCAAACCTTTCTGATAGTGAAAGAATAAGCACGCAGAAAGAAATTGTTTTCCGTAGTTAAGGAAGTAAAGTTTTATGCGTCGTACTGTTTTTCTACTGATTGTCGATGGACTGATGACGTTAGTCTCCTTTTTGCTTGCCCTGATGTTGCGCTTTGAATTCAACGCCATTGATTATTTCTTGCGCGCCTTACTGCCCGTTATTCTGGCTGGGATGATTATTCGACCGATGGCCTTCGCGCTGGGGGGCATTTACCGGCGTGTCTGGCGCTACGCTACCACCCGTGACTTTTTTCATCTTGCTCTGGCAGTGCTGGTCGGCTCGATCCTGATTTCAATCGTTGCCTTTTCTCTGTACCCTCGCTATGTGTACACGCTGCCTCGTTCGGTATTGGGAATCGAGTTTGCTCTGAGCCTGATTCTGTTAGGAGGGGTTAGAGTAGTAATTCATCAACTGGAGCGTTATCCCGGAGATATTTTGTGGCGGCGAGTGAAGCTCGACCCAGCCCGCAAAGTCCTGATCGTTGGGGCAGGCAACGCTGGCGTACAAATGTACCGTGAAATTCAATCCAACCCTCAATTAGGATTGAGAACCATTGGGTTTGTGGATGATGACCCGCGTAAAATTGGCCAACGGGTTTTTGGCCTTCCGGTTGAAGGCCCGATCATCAATCTGCCCAAAATTGCAGCCAAACGTCAGGCTGAAGCGGTGATTATTGCTATCCCCAGTGCGCCACAACAAACGATTCAAAATATCAAGAGTTTGTGTCATGAAGCTCAATTGCCCTATTCAACCATGCCTTCGTTGAGCAGTTTTCTCAAGTTAGAAGAGGAGCAACTCTCGACCTACCTGAAAGTTCCCATGGCATTGCCGGATATTACCGGGGAAGAAATCGAGGCAGTAGTTCGGGTAATGCAGTCACGCAACCTCTCGATCGGTTCGCAAACGATGGCTTTTGAGAAATATGCTGCAGCCGTTGCCCATGCGGAACACGCCGTGGCGGTTATAAATGGCACGGCTGCTTTGCATTTGTGCATTGTGGCTGGGGGCATTGGCGCGCAGGACGAGGTGATCACGTCCCCCTTTAGTTTCGTTGCAACCGCTAATGTGGCGCTTTATGAAGGTGCAAAGCCGGTCTTTGTGGACATTGATCCGGTTAGTCTGAATATTGACCCAAACCGGATTGAGGCGGCCATTACGCCGCGCACCAAAGCCATTTTGCCCGTCCATATTTTTGGCCAGCCGGCTGACATGGACCCCATTCTGGAAATTGCTGAACGGTATGGCCTGATTGTCATCGAAGATGCCTGTGAGGCAATTGGAGCTGAGTACAAAGGCAGGCGGGTGGGCGCTCTGGGCAAAGCTGGCGCTTTTGCTTTCTACCCCAATAAACAAATCACCACCGGAGAAGGCGCAGTTTTGGTTACCAATGATGAGAAATGGGCAGACCTGTTCCGTAGCCTTCGCAATCAGGGGCGGGATGTCTTTGACGGGTGGCTTAATCACTCGCGTTTGGGATATAACTATCGCATTTCTGAGATGAATGCTGCTGTTGGCGTCGTGCAAATGCGTCGCCTGGATACTTTATTGCGCAAGCGCGAAGAAGTTGCAGCAGAGTATAAAAAACATTTGGAGAAAATTCCTGGTGTCTCCCCTTTGACAATCCTGCCAACCACGACGCGCATGAGCTGGTTTGTTTATCCGGTGCGTTTCGATGAGACCATCGATCGAAATGTCGTCATAGAAAAATTAGCCCAACGGGGTATCCCAGCTCGTCCCTATTTCACCCCCATTCACCTACAACCCTTCTATCGCGAACGATTTGGCTATAAAGAGGGTGATTTTCCGATTGCAGAGGCAGCCGGCCGTTCGATTTTGGCTTTGCCCTTTTCTGCGCCGATGAAAGCTGAGGAAGTTCAATTTGTTTGCGAAAATCTGGCTCAGGTTTTAGAAGAAATGAAGCGGTAAAATGAAATCGGTTTTATTTGTTTGTACGGGAAATATATGTCGCTCACCAATGGCGCAGGGATTACTCCTGGCTCAATTGGGTGAGAAACACGATGGTTGGCGTATCGAATCGGCTGGGGTTGCAGCGATGGAAGGTACGCCTGCCAGTCAAAAGACCCTTCAGATTTTATCCGAGAAGGGCATTGATCTTTCTTTTCATAAGGCTCGTCAGATCAATCGTTATCTTATGGAGCAGTTTGCCTTAATTTTGGTGATGGAGCGGCGTCACAAACACATTTTGCAAACCCAATATCCCGATTTTGCAGCAAAAATTTACCTCCTCAGTGAGATGATCGGGAAAGACCATGAAATTGATGATCCCGGCGGTGGAACCTATGAAGATTATCAAAGGACAGCTTTTGAAATTGAGAGTATTCTAAGCCATGGCCTTGTTAAGATTGAGCAACTGGCAACGGACTCGCCTGGATAAACGGGATTAACCTTTCCTGATCGCAATGAAAATTCTTGCGGTAAGTGATACGGTTATCGATGCGCTATATTCCCCTCAGGTTTCGGCGCGATTTTCCAAGATTGATTTAGTCATTAGTTGTGGTGACCTTCCTTACTACTATCCCGAATACTTAACAAGTTTGTTGAATGCATCCTTGTATTTCATTCGTGGTAATCATGACTTAGCGGCAGAACATCCATTTAAACCTCCACCGGCGCCGGTGGGGGGAGTCGATCTCCATCTCCGATCGGTTAATCATTCAGGACTGCTGCTAGCCGGTGTCGAAGGCAGCATTCGCTATAAAGATGGCCCATTCATGTACTCTCAAAGCGAAATGTGGTTGCATGTCTTTCGCCTATTGCCAGCTCTTTTCTTTAACAAATTGCGCTATGGCAGATATTTAGACGTGTTTGTCACCCATGCGCCTCCCTTTGGCATTCACGACCAGGCAGATTATGCGCATCAAGGTATTCGCGCCTTTCGCTGGCTTGACGAAGTCTTTCAACCAGCCTATCATTTGCATGGTCATATTCATCTTTATGGTAGAGATCAACGTCAGGTCAGTGGTTTAGGATATACCCAGGTAGTCAATTGTTATGGATATAAAGAAATCTGTCTGCCTTAGCGACAAATCAGCAAGGGTATTGAAGTCTGGCGCAATAGCTCGTCAACAACGCTCCCACGCAGAACTTGGACAAGTGGAGCGTAACCATATCCACCAACGATAATGAAGTCACACGCAAATTGTGAGGCCGTCGATAAAATTGCCTCGCTTACAGCTTCGCAGCGATGCACATACTCGGCGGTAATTTTCCGATAGCTCAGATGCTTACGGGCAATGTTCAGGTGTTTTTGAGCTTGGGAGGATTTTTCGTCAACACTTAGAACTGTCAATGAAATAGACCATTTTTGGGCTAAATAGACCGACAGATAAAGCGCTTCCTGAGCTTTGGGACTGCCATCAAAGGCAAGCAACCCTTTTTTGAGAGGGGACACAACCTGAGGGGTTGCCAGGAGTGGGCGGGGACAACGCTGGACCAATTCCCGAAAACCGGAGACCAGCCGATTCAGTGGTAAAGGTCCAGGAGGGTAACGAACATTCATCACGACAAGATCGATGAATCGAGATCGATCACAAATTGTATCAGCTATGTTGCCTTTTACGATAACCAGATCGTGAGGGATAGTAGAATCTTTCAATAAATTTTCAAAGGCTTCTTGAAGGTAGATGGTCTCCCGTTCAGCTAGGTGATATTCTAGTACATGGATAGCTCGCAATGAGGCGTTCTCGCGTTCTGCTACTATTCTTGCCTGTTGAACAGCCAACCATCCTCCTTCAGAGCCGTCGATGGGAACTAGAATGTCTTGTATCAAGGCCGTAGGACTTGTGACCGCAACTGTTCTGTATCGCCACTCTCCAGGAGGCGGACCTCCAGAAAACTTTCCTCCCAAGATTCGCTTTTCTAATCGGTCCAACAAAACCTGAAGACGATTGGTAAATTTGCTTTGCGCTCGATCCATTAATGCCAGAATCGCCTTTTCGGTTCGCAATTCCCATCCCAGGCGCTTTTCAAGCTCAGCGCGATGTTCTGCCAAGAAGAGATAAAGGTCGGTCGGCGTTCGGTTAGGGTAGCTGCGTAAAATTCCCAGCTCGATAATGCGCTTGACAACGGGGAGATAATAGCTTTCATACCAATCGGCAGCGGCTTCTTCCAGAGTAATATCTCTTTTTTGTTCAATGCCCATAAAATAGCGATGAACTTCGATGTGTTCCAATAAAATGCGATACTGTCCCGGGATAGATACGCTCAAGTCGAGCTCAGGATAGCGTAAATCCAGGCGAGTTTTCTCTAAGAATTCAATGTATTCTTCCTTGATAATCAAAGTCTCTGGATTGATGTCTGGAGTGAGAGGAATGCGTGTCTTTACCTCGGTGACATAAGCCTGAATATGAGTTGCACCTAACTGGCGGGCAACCGAAACCCTGTGGTTGCCATCCTTAACAAAATACACCTCACCAATTTGATAGACTTCAATGGGGGGAATACCATTCAACCCGGTGAATGCTAAACGTACGCGCGCCCAGCGGTCTTTGATGTGATCCTGTTTGGGTAAAAAATCGCGGGTGAAATCGTGATAGCGTCCAAGACTTCCGACGATTGAGTCAAGTGGTATTTGTTTGATCCCTCTTTCGATCATTCCCTGGGCTCTGAGTCGTTTTCGTACATCCTCGAAATCGAGCAAATCGGTTGGTTCACCTTTTAGCCGGGCTAACAACACCCTCAATTGCGCCTGATTGCGGGCACGGTGAAACTCATTGATGGCAGCGTTATAAGATTCGAGGTATTGACTCATCGGCGTGATCGTTGGTCAAGGAATTGTTCAATAGGATTCGCGGTAGAATAAGAATATAACACTTTTCAGCGGAGTTTGGGAGATGAATCTGGCAGAAAAAGCGCTGGCGGAGGGTATTCTTTTTACCGATCAATACCAGTTAACCATGGCTCAGCTTTATTTCCGTATGGGGTATCACGAAAAACGAGTCCAGTTCGATCACTATTTTCGTAACTACCCCGATTATGGCACTCATAAAGCAGGATATTGCGTGAATGCTGGCTTGGAATGGCTGCTTAATTGGATGTTCCAATCTCGATTTGGTGTTACTGAAATCAATTATCTCAAAACCCAACGCACCCGTAGCGGAAAGCCGCTATTTGAAGCGGATTTCCTGGATTGGTTATATCGCTATGGGAACTTTGAGGGTATCACCCTGTATGCGATTCCTGAGGGGAGGGTGGTTCACCCCAATGTTCCCATTACGGTGGTTCAAGGGCCTTTAGCGATGGCACAGATCCTGGAGACATCCCTTTTGAACCATTTGAATTATCAAATTCTGATTGCGACCAAGGCGGCGCGCATTCATGAAATCGGGCGCGGTCAGGTGGTTCTGGAGTTTGGATTGCGCAGAGGACAACATGTTGGCGCAAATGCTGGCGCTCGCGCAGCTTTGATTGGTGGGGCTATGTTTACATCAAATGTGGGGGTCTCGGCGCTCTTGGGATTGCCTCCGAAAGGTACCCATGCCCATAGCATGGTGCAGCTATTTATCGCCTTGGGGATGAGCGAATTAGACGCCTTTCAAGCCTATGCAGATGTCTATCCGGATGATTGTCTGTTATTAGTGGACACCATTGATACCCTCGAAAGCGGCATTCCGAACGCAATCAAAGTCTTTGAAGAATTACGCCGTAAGGGGCATAAACCTTTGGGCATTCGTCTCGATTCTGGGGACTTAGCCTTTCTCAGTATTCAAGCTGCCAAGATGTTGGATGAAGCTGGTTTCGAAGATGTTTCGATTGTCCTCTCGAATAATTTAGATGAGATGGTCATCTGGCAAATTATCACTCAAATAATTGCAGAAGCGCCGCGCTATGGAGTGGATGCCGACCGTTTAATTCATCGCCTGGTTTATGGGGTGGGAACGCGACTGATAACCTCTTGGGGAGAGCCAGCTCTGGGCGGAGTCTATAAACTGGTCGCAGTCTATGACCAAAATGAATGGAAACCAGCCATAAAGATCAGCGAGTCACTGGAAAAGACTCCCAACCCGGGCAATAAGAAGGTCTGGCGAATTTATGATCAACGGGGAAAAGCAACCGCCGATCTCATTTCTTTATCCGATGAAGACCCTCGCCAAAAGCCATCCCTTACCCTACGTCATCCCACCGATCACACTAAATACCGTTCCCTGCACCGGGATGAAATTTCGGAGATTGAGCCATTGTTAGAAACCGTTCTCGAAGATGGCAAATTGGTAACGACATTACCTGCTCTGGAAGAAATTCGAGCCAAGCGAGAGAAAGATGTTGAGAGACTTGATCCAGGCGTAAGGCGTCTGATGTATCCCCATATTTACCACGTTTCATTGACCCAAAAACTCTGGAACTTAAAACAAGAACTGATTGAGAAATCCCAACCCAAGCTTGAAAACAATGCTCTGAACGGAAATAGCTCCTTATAAATTTAACCAACGTTGCACCGCACGAGGTAGATTGGCGAGGGTGCTCATTTGAGTAGTACAGGTTGGGAGTGACTCGATAAATATTTTCCCATATCGTTTGCTTTGGATGCGGCGGTCTAAGATCACCACAACACCGCGATCCTGTTTGGTGCGAATCAGCCTGCCAAACCCTTGGCGGAACTTGAGTATCGCTTCGGGGATTGTGTATTGATTAAAGGGGTCTTCAAAAGTTTCAGCTCTGGCGGCGATAATTGGGTCAGAGGGGACATCAAAGGGTAATTTGGTGATCATCAGTACAGACAATGCTTCACCAGGCACATCAACCCCCTCCCAAAAGGCGCGTGTCCCAAGTAGAACAGACCGTTCGGTTGAGCGAAAGCTATCCAGCAAGGCGTGAGGAGATGCCCCTTCGCCTTGTTCGTAAATGATGATGTCGTTTTTCGTCAATACCCGCGCAATGGCCTGTGAAGTGCGCCGTAATTGGTCGTACGATGTAAACAATACTAAAGTTCGTCCACCAGCCGCAAGAGTGGTTTGAATAATGGCCGTCTCGAGCGCTTTCTGGTAGGCAAAGCGGTCATTTGGTTCCGGAATATCGCTAGCAATATATAAAAGAGTAGAGGTTTCATAATCGAAAGGTGAACCCACCTGGTACTCCTCAACATCATCGGCTTGTAGTCGACTGCGGATGTATTGAAACTCTCCCGCTGTCGTTAGGGTTGCAGATGTCAATACTACCGCCGTTTTTTCATTCCAGATGTGCTTTTTCATCAATGAGCCGATTTCTAAAGGAGCGGTGTGCAGAGAGATGTTGCCGTAATTATTCTTAATTTCAATCCAATAGATTTTATCAGGTTCGGGCTTAAACACGAAGCTATGCAGATTGTCTAAGACTTCTTGATAGCGACGGGCAAGATTACTCAAATCCGTGTATAGATCTTCATCCATATCCAGGATATTTTCGATATTTTCAGATAGAACCGTCAAAAGAGAACGAAGGACTTCCATCAGGGAGTTGAAGACCGATTCGGTTTCATCCCAGGCTGCTTCGATACTGTACCAGCCAGGTTGCGAACGGTGTGCCTGTACAATGCGTTCCTGGTGGGCATACATCCCGATTTCCCTCCCTTCGCGCAAATCATAAAAAAACTCGTCGATAGCACTAAAGAATTGTCGGTTGAGTTCTTCCAGACGGAAAGATAAATCCATAGCCCTCTCAATTAGAACCTGAAGATTAGCTAAGTGGGTAGGTTGGAGAATTTTTGATAGCGCCTGAGCGATGCGGTGAAGCATACCGCCGCGAGTGTTGCCCAGTTCGCGAATCAAGCGTTCGATATCGCTGCGATTCAGAGATAAACTTAAAGCATTGGTTGTGGCATCTTCCAGATGATGGGCTTCATCTACGATCAGGTAATCGTATTCGGGGAGAACACGACTACCGCTGGCGATATCGGAGAGCAATAAGGCATGGTTAACAATGAGTAGATGGGCGCTTTGAGCGGCTTGGCGGATGCGATAAAAGGGGCATCGTCCTCCGGTGCGTTGATAGCAATTTTCCATCGTGCATCCCTCATCTTCGGCTGAAATTGAGCCCCAAATTTCACGTTCAGCCGGGTTGTTTAGATTAATCTCGGCTCGATCTCCGCTTTCAGTGAATTGCAGCCAGACGAGGATTTTGGCGAGTAAACGAGCTTCATCAGCGTTTGTAGGCCCACGTCGATAAAAATTCTCAAATCGTCTCAGGCAGAGGTAATTGCTTCGCCCCTTGATCACCACAGCTCGCAAATCGAGCCCCATAGCATTGATCAGGTCGGGTATGTCTTTCTTGATCAATTGGTCTTGTAGATTAATGGTGTTGGTCGATATAACAACCCTGGTCTGATTTTGAATTGACCATAAAGAAGCGGGGATGAGATATGCCATGGATTTTCCTGTACCGGTACCGGCTTCGATTAAGATATGTCTTCCCTGCGATAGCGCTCTGCAAACTGCCTGTGTCATCGCAACCTGTTGGGGTCGGTATTCAAAACTAGGGAAATAGCGGGCAAGTGCTCCGCCATGTTCGAGCAGTGCAGAAACTTCTTCGGCATCTAAAGGGATCGGGGTTTGGGTAGGTTGAAAGGAGAGCGGAATCGGCACCGGATTGCGGAATAGCGGCCCATTGAAGAGGCTTGTGGCAGCTTGGGGAGAAATAATTTCCTGGGTGCGTTCTTTTAACGCATTTTGGAATGCAAAAAAGCCACCCCAGTCGGTACCTTCGGTAAGGTGAACAATTTCTGCTAACAAACGGATAGGAAGGTGGAGCAACTCTTCATAAAGACGCAAATATAAGGCTCGTGTCGTGCGGGCGTCCTCGAGAGCCCGATGTTTCCCTTGCACGATAATGCCATACTGCTGCGCTAATGCAGTCAGGTTATACCGGCTGGAGGTTGGGTGAATGACCGAGGCGATTTCGTAGGTATCAACGGTCAGGTTGTGACGGGCTATTCCATACCGGTTCAGGAAGGCGAGATCAAAGTTGATCGAATGACCAACAATCACGCTGTTGCCGATAAAACGATTCAGATCTTGAGCGACTTCCTGAATGGAAGGGGCATTGACCAGCATCTGGTCGGTAATTCCGGTAAGTAGCGTGATCGAAGGAGGGATTGGCTTTCCTGGATTTACTAAAGAATGCCATTCACCTTCGACTCGTCTGGGGGTGAAACGAATGGCGCCAATTTCAATAATGCGATCTTTCTCGGTATCCGATCCTGTAGTCTCAATGTCTAAGGCAATCAGTGAATCCATTACCCTCATTATATCGGTATTATCTCAGTTTCTGGTGAGATATTTTCTCTAGTCAATGAAGCGATTAAAGAACCCCGAACCTAAATATGAAAAGATCAACATCTTTGTAGTCTGACCTAAAAAACACCAGAATAAGAAGCTGGAGAGAGGCATTTTTAAAGCTCCAGCCGCCATGCCGGCAATATCGAAAAATGGATTTGGTATAGCTGAAAGCACAAAAACGGTGATGGAACCGTGCTTTTGCATCCAGAAAGTCAATTTTTGATAGATGTCCAGCCGCTCAACCATTACCTGACCCCCAAAACCAGCTAAATAGCCGCTGATTTCACCGAGAGTGGCGCCTAAGCTGGCAGCTATTGCCACCGCAAGCGGGTTAGATAAAACCCCTCCAAAGGTAAAGATAATTGCCAGGGCTGGAGCGGGTAAGATTACTGTAGCGTAAGCCATAAAGGCTATCAAAAAAACACCAGGGTATCCTAGAAAGGCTAATTTTGCTGCATCTTCACGAATGCTGAAGATGAAGATGCTGAGTCCAATGACCGCAATCAACGCCAGAATTCGCCATAGATAATACTTTTTTCGGTTTTTGATTGGCTTTGGCGCAAATTCATTCATAATTAGCTTCTTGGAGGAGAGCGTTGATGCGCGCCACAACCATATCAATCGCTACGGTATTCAACCCCCCTTCTGGAATAATGACATCTGCATACCGTTTTGATGGCTCAACGAATTCAAGGTGCATCGGTCTTACGGTCGATAAGTATTGTTGAATGACCGACTCGGTCGATCGACCTCGTTCGAGGATATCCCTTTGCAGACGCCGGATAAAGCGAATATCTGGATCAGTGTCCACAAAGATCTTAACGTCAAACAGTTCGCGCAATTCCGCTTCGACAAAAATCAGAATGCCTTCAACAATAATGACTGCTTTGGGTTCAATGCGTTGTGTTTGATTCGTGCGACAATGAACGCGAAAGTCGTAGATTGGCAATTCGATCGGCTGCCCCTTTTTTAATTGAATGACATGTTGGATGAGCAAAGAGGTCTCTAATGAGTTGGGATGATCGAAATTGATCAGGTGACGTTGGGCTTCCGGTAAATTGCTGAGGTCTTTATAGTAAGCATCGTGGGGGAGATAAGCGATCTTCTCAGCCCCGACGTGTTGGATGATCATGTTGGCGACGGTTGTTTTACCAGAGCCTGAACCACCGGCGATCCCAATTACAAGCGGAGTCAATCGAATAGCCATATCTCGATTATACTGAATGAAAAACCATTCAAAAAGAAAAAAGCCACCGAAGGGATTCGAACCCTTGACCTAACGTTTACGAAACGCTTGCTCTGCCTGCTGAGCTACGGTGGCGTAATTCTAAGCCTGATTATACAAAGGATGTGCTAGAATGGCAAGAAGAAATTGCCGAGCTTAATGCAAGAGGTTAAAACAATGCGGGTAGCCATGTTGTCCTATCACACCTGTCCTTTAGCGACCTTAGGCGGAAAGGACACGGGTGGAATGAATGTTTATGTTCGCGACCTGAGTCACCAGCTTGGCGCAGAGGGGATTCACGTCGATGTTTTCACTCGCTCGCAGGATGAACATGTACCACATATCTTACATGAGCTGGGTTTTGGTAATCGGGTGGTGCATATCCCTGCCGGCCCGGAAATTCCTTTACCCAAAGCGGAATTGAATCGTTATCTGGATCAGTTTGTCATTGGGATTGTTGAATTCGCTGTTCAAAAGGGCTGCCAGTATGACATCCTTCATAGCCATTACTGGATGTCAGGAATTGCTGCGTTAGAGCTGAAAAAGCACTGGCAAGTTCCCATTATCCACATGTTCCACACATTGGGAAAGATGAAACAGCGTGTGGCTCGTCCCGAAGAGGAAGTCGAAGGAGATTACCGGATTGAAGGAGAAAATCGGGTATTGAAAGAAGTGGATCGTGTCATTGCAGCCACTCCGGCTGAATTGGCTCAATTACAGTGGTTATATCAGGCAGATGTGTCCAAGATTCAGGTCATTCCGCCAGGGGTTGACTTAAGTCGTTTTTATCCTATTCCGATGGATGAAGCCAAAGAATACATCGGCATTCCTCCTTGTGAGCGAATGTTGCTCTTTGTTGGTCGCATTGAACCGTTAAAAGGATTAGATGTCTTGTTCAAAGCCATCGCAATGATGCGCCAAAATGGTCTCTGGGAACGGACTCCATTTTGTCTGGCAGTAATCGGGGGTAACGAAGATGGCGAACCCGAAAGCAGAGGATCTGAACAAGAGCGCTTGAGCGCTTTGAGAAGTGAATATGGATTGGATGATCTGGTTGCCTTTTTAGGGAAAAAAAGTCAGGATACGCTTCCTTATTACTATTCAGCGGCTGAAATCGTCGTTGTGCCTTCGCACTATGAATCTTTTGGAATGGTCGCTTTGGAGGCGATGGCTTGTGGAACGCCGGTGGTTGCATCCAATGTTGGTGGGTTAGCTTATTTAGTCCAGAATGGGAGTACCGGGTTTACTGTTCCAGTTGATGAACCCCAATTACTGGTTGAATGTATTGCGAAACTCCTCTCCGACTCTACATTGCGAGCAAGAATGGGCAAGCAGGCGGCTGAATTTGCCAAGGGGTTTGGCTGGAACATCATCGCAAATAAAATCATCACACTTTATCGGTCTGTGCTGAACTCCAACCGATCCGTTCCTTGAAATTCTCGCAAATACTTTTCCCGATTTGCCGAGCGAGCGATTTTTCCACTGCTTGTCTTTAAAAGCCAGCCACGCTCAACGAGAATCGCTTTTCTCAGAACGATGTCGCTAGAGCGGTTCACCTGAAAACAAATTTGGTTGGCTATCTCAAGCCTTCGGTGGGGTTCTTGTTCTTCTGTTTCAGCAACCACGACCACCTCTTCTGTGCCCATATTTTCGTTAAAGACGCCAAATGCCACTGCGCGTCCTGGATACACACCCTGAACTTCCATAACAATTCTTTCGATGTCCTGAGGGTAAATGTTCTTACCGCCGACAATGATCAAGTCTTTTTTACGGCCGGTGATATAGATTTCTCCATTGGCAATATAGCCAAGGTCGCCGGTGAGATACCAACCGTCGCGAAAGGCGGCTTGGGTCAAGTCTGGTCGTTTGTAATATTCGCTGAGCATACAATCACTTTGGAGGGCGATCTCACCGACTACCCGTTCGGGTAGCACATCGCCTTTTTCGTTAAGGATACGCACCTGGGTGTTTTCAATTGGTTTGCCGGCCGAAACCATACAAATTGAGTCACCGCCTTTTGGGCGTGGTTGGGCAATTTTATCGACCAACAGTCCTTTGCGATCAATCCAATCCAGGGTGACTGGCTTTTCGATCCCATCTTGTGAGACAGCAAAAACGTTCTCTGCCATAGCATAGCATGTTGCTAAAGCGTTTACCTTAAGCCCATAAGGTTGAAAGCGTTGGAGAAACATTTCGTGGCTGGATTGCATCATCGGCTCGGAACAATTGATCAAAGCCCGTAAGGAGGAAAGATCGATACCATCGAGGTCTGAGGAGCGAATTTTTTGAGCGCAGAAGTTATAAGCAAAATTCGGCAGCCAGGCGAGGGTACCGTGGTAGTTGTGAATAGCGCGTAAGAGCAATACCGGTGAGCGCACCCAATCAAATGGGGACATTAGCACCAGGGGTACCTTAAGCAGGATGGGCATGAGAAAACCGGCGATCAGGCCCATATCGTGGTAAAGCGGTAACCAACTGACGATCACATCGCCGGCGCTCAAATGGATGGCTTTCTGATAAGCGGTCAGTTGCCTCATGACCGCCTGATGGGAAAGCGCTATCCCTTTCTGTAACCCCGTGGTTCCAGAAGAATGCTGCAGGAGAACGATGGAACTTGAGGGACGCTCGAAGCCAGGCAGAGATGAAATTTCACAATTGACAATAGATGGAAGATTTTCAACAATGAAGATTTTCCGCACCGAGCTGTTTTGGGCAGCTTGGTGAATTTCAGCCTCAAATTCCTTATAAGTGATCACGGCTGCTGGTTGGGTCACTTCGAACAGCGAACGTAACGACTTGCGGTAGTGTTCGGGCGAGAGCTTTTCGGTTAAAAAGGGCATGATTGAGGGGATAGCGCCGGCGAACATCGTCCCGAAGAAGGCGTAAATCAGATCGGCACTATGCTGCAGGACAATGATGACAACCTCGTCAGGGTGAATTTCCTGCTCTTTGAGTATCTGCCCATATCGAAGTGCATTGAAATACAGCGTTTGAATTGTGATGACCTGATCGGGTTGGTTACGTTGTTGGAAAACAACGGCAGTCCTCTGGGGTTCTTCGCTGGCATTCTGGCGGAGGATATGCGGTAAGGTTGTCATTTTCTTCGCATCCGATCCGAGATAATTTTACATAATTGTTCTAAATCATCAAAAGTTTGCCGGTTCAATTCGGTGTCCTCAATTTTTACTCCAAAGCGGTCTTCGACATAATTGGCAAGGTCGATCAGATGAAAAGAGTCTAATAATCCGCTTGAGATCAACGCTTCGGTTGGTTCGATCTTGCGAGAAGGATTCTGAAGAATCGTCTCCGCAATGAATTTGGATAAATCATCAAGGAGTTCGTCCATGGTCTGCCTTAGGGAGTATTGTTAAGGTAAGTATAGAGTGCATAAAGCACCTGAAGGGCGGTAAGATTTCGGACTGGCCAGCCTGCCTGCAGGTTCAGAGGATTGCTAAAGTCATTCCCGGCAAAGGTGATGTGAACGCCATCTTCTTGCAGGCCATGATTGGGAAGCGGTTGGACGGCTTTCCAGTAATTCCAGAGCGGTATTTGATATTCCGCTGCCAAGTGGGCGGTGATTTGGTTGATGCGGTGATCTTGCTCGACATTGTCCGGTTTGGTAGCCAGGACCGGGATAACGCCTTGTTGGATGGAATACTCAACAATCTTGCGCAGTTGGGGCTCAAAGCTTTCGATGTGATAGACATCATTAGCGCCTAAAGTGATCAAGGCAATGATCGGGCTGTGCAGTCGATATTCACAAGCCAGAGGAGACTCATCATTGGCACAAAACTCTTTATTCGACCACAGCGGTGTCAAGACAGAGGAAGTATTATAGCCAGCCAGGGCGGCTAAACTGGTTCGCCCAAACGAACCCTGATAATAATTGATCACTGTCTGAAGATAGGAGTAATCTCCCAAATTATAGAAACGAGGTCCACGGTCGAAATCGCCCAAAAACCAGGAAGGCGTGCTACCACAATCGCCCACCTTAGAAAAAGCATTGGGCTGATTACCGAGGGCTATTCCAGCTTGATAGATTTCTTTTACTCTCTCAGAGAGAAGGGGAACAACCGGCCATTCCATCCAGTTCTCAGGGTCTAAGGTCGGAATTGGAGTAGGCTGAGGGGTTAGCAGATGGGCGGGTGTGGGAGAATTGATCAGAGCTCTCGTTTTGGTTGGTGCAGATGGTTGCTTACTCTCCTGTTTGCTAAGCAGCGAGCTTGTCAGTTGAACCTGTGTCGGAGAAAAGAGGCTTGAAGCCGGTGATGAATTAAATTCAGTTGCGGTTGGGTAGGAAGGTGTCCTACCGAACAACGGGGTATTTTGGGGTAGCATTCCTTCAGATGACTGGCAAGCGCCAATCAACCAGAAAACGATAAAAAACGGTACTGCGATTTTCCGATTGAGCATAGTTTGATTATATCGGTTTCATTTTGTGGTATACAGCCAGTGTTCCAATGCGGTTGCAATCCATTGCGCGGTTTGGGCAGTTCCTTGCGGAGTCATGTGAATTGCTGTGTTGGTGAATTCTTCTGGAGAGATTAGATTCCAAATATCCCAGCAGGTCAGCCCTCGTTTTTGACAAAAACTTACCAGTGTGGTTCGGTAATCATCATAAGCCCAACGAGGGTAGTAGAAATTATACCGAACATGGCTGTTTATACCATCACTAATGAACATCGGCTCATTAACGAGGATTATTGGGATTGGAGAAGCCAGACGATAGGCAGCTTCAACAACGGGAAAAGATAGGAAATCAGGACCGAGTTTCGGAGGGTGTTGTCCGTAAAAATCGATTTCGGCGCTTAAGTCAACCTGCTTTTGAGGAATTTCGGCTGGAATGGCTTGATCGACATGGGTAGCTGTCCACAGGAAGCCATAGAGTTGAAAGCGCAACCAATCGGCTAAGGCTTTGCGTTGTCCAAACAAAGAGCGTTGCCACAGTGTGGTTTGAGACGCTTGTGGAGGAGGAATAATCTCGTTGAGGTCTAATTTCTCAATTAGCCGATTGACCTCGCCTGGATTTTGTTCCAGTAAGGGGGAAAACAACTGTTTTTCTTTTGGAAAAGACTCCAGCGTAATCAACCAAAGCACCAAATCGGGTTGAAATTTGAGTCCTCTATCAAGAAGTAGGACGTCCTTTAAAAGCGACATGACCGGATAGCCTAAGTTGTAGAAGATAACCTGTTTGTTATCTGGTGTGTGCAGTTTCTCTCGATTGAGAAATGCAACCAGGGTTTGATCGGCAGGCAGAAGATATCCCCAGGTTGCCGAGTCGCCGATCAGAAGCACCCGATACTCGGTTGGAGATTTGGGGTTGCCAGCCAGGATATGGGAGGCGAACATGGCGTCTAAGTTGGTGATCGTTACATTATATGACTCAGATGGCTGATCGCTATATGGCAGGCGCATCCGACCGGCAAAGATGTGGTTATATAAAGAGATTTTACCGTACTTTAAATCGACAAAAGCAAATGCAAAATTGCCAATGAAGAAAAGGCATAACCCTTTGACTGCCACGCGCGTCCAGAAGCTGGTGAGAGTGAAGGTGTTGTTTTGCATATTCTCTTAGATTCCAATCCCGAAGAGTTTTTGAAAGGTTTCTACCGCCATTGCAAAAGTAGGCATTAAGAACCACACCCATCCAAGCGTAACATACCCAAAAGTTAATGTCCATCCAAGGTATTTTTGCAAGCTCTCTGAACGAGTAAGAAGAGAGGGCTTTTTCAATGCATTCCAGCGATTGTTAATGAATAATCCCACACCGTGCCACGCTCCCCAGAGGAAGAAATTCGGGGTTATGCCATGCCATAAACCAATCAGAAGCATGGTTGAAAGTTGAGGAATGAAAATGGTGAGCCAGTTTGGCAGTGCTGGAGAGGCGCGTAGTTTACGGGTCAGTGGATTAAACACATAAGAGCGAAACCAGTCAGCGAGGGTAATGTGCCAGCTATTCCAGAAATGTATCAGGCTACTTTTGAAATATGGGGCGTTAAAGTTTTCGGGAAGGCGAATGCCCATCAATCTTGCGCTTCCAAGAGCAATATCGGTGTAGCCGCTGAAGTCGAAATAAATCCTAAAGGAGTAAGCGATAAGAGCCATCCATAAAAAGAGTGGAGAATGGATTTGAGAGGCATTTTGAGAAGAAAGCGATAACAACGCCAAACTATCGGCTAAAACAAATTTCCGAAACAGGCCGATCAAAATGCGCCGCGAACCCTCGATTGTATCCAGCGGTTGAGGGGTATTCGATATTTCATTCCGAAATTGGGTGAAGCGAGCAATTGGTCCGGCAACCAGAGCAGGAAAGAAGAAAATGTAGTTGAAGATTTCCTCTAAATTGGCAACCGGAAGTCGGCCAGCGCGCCAATCGAGCAGGAGATGCAATAATCGAAAAAGAATGTACGAAATGCCTAGCCAGAGTACATCGTTGGATGAACTGAAACGGAGATCCTGCTGATTGAGCCAGCGGAAGAATTTGCTCAGGAATAGAGAGAGCTCAGGGGTTTTTAGAGCGATAAAGATAGTAATGGCAATAAAAATCAGCAATCCTAATCGAGTGCGCACAGAGATTTTGGAGAATAGCAGCGTTGAAGGTACAAGCAAAATCAGGAGGGTTAAAACAACCGTCCACAGAGGCGGTGGACGCGTAGGAGTAAGGCAGCAAATGTTCAAATATCGATTGGCGGAGATTGCAAGAAGGGTGAGAAGCACCAAAATCAAAGGAAAAGCATTTTCTTTCAGAGCAATTTTTATCTGGGATTGACTGGCAATCCAAACCAGTAAGGTGAGGAGAATTGCAAGGGTGGGTAGCCAGAAATCCAAAAATAGAATGGGAGTTGCCGTTTGAAAGCGGTAGTAAATTAATAAACTAATCGGCAGAAGAAGCGCATTGCGGATCGGGAGATTCTTGATCCGTCCACACAGGAAAGCGAGAAAGATCAGGAGAAGGACCTGGCTGATGGTCATTTAAAACCCCTGGTAGATCCACACAGGGGCAATGTCGGCTGTGAACACGACCAAAGCAATGAGCATCAGACAGAAGATAAGGGCATAGAGATTTTCTTTGGAAAATAGTCTGGATAACATCGGAGCATCCCCTAGGACGAGGTCGAATTTCTTAAGGGTATCCACAAAAACGCCAATTTCCACCCTGTTGAACAAGCTCAAAGGTGAATTTTGATAGATCAATTTCGAGAACTTCGTTACCATAGTTGGCGACAATTTTGCCGCGGCAATTAACCAATGCTTTAGCTTGCTCTTGCGATATGGTTTCACAGCGAAGATCCTGCAATTCGGTGGTTACAGCGCCAAACGAGTTGTATTCATTGCGCGCTTGCTCTTCCCATTCTGAGCAGGCAAGTGAGATCATGGTATTCAGATCTTTTTTTGTCAAGGCTTGGTAATAGTCTTCCATTACCTGAGCGGGAAGTTCTGTTGAGGATGCACAAGCCGCAAGGACAAGTTGGCAAATCAGTAACACAACCAGCAAAGTGGTTGATATTCGAAAGGTCGTGAATGGTAGTGTATGGCTTAAGTGCTTTTGATTCATAGCAGTATAGTCCAGTGAAGTCTTGCTGGTCAAATGGTCTGGTAATGTCAGGCTTTGGCTAGATTCTACCAAAGAAAGTTATCAGGTTAGTCATTCTTAGCATCTGTTTGGGGAGTAAAAGTAGCTACAGTTAGATTTGAGCGCGTTAATTTAGGAGATTCGCTTGGATTGACGCAATCGGAAACGGCAGAGAGTTTCTCCACCTGGTGAGATCTCACCAGTCGACAGGGTTTCAATCGGGAGGTGCATAAGGGTTTCCAGCAGATACCTGTCTATTTGGCAGAGTTCTGGAAAGGAGTCGACAATCGAGGCGTATGGGCAATGAGAAAATTTTATGGTTGGAGCTTCCCGGTGCGCTTCCCAACTGGCTTTGTAAGACATCTCATTAAGAATTTGGGTGGTCAGGATCAGCCGCTGGGTGACGGTCATGGCTGGAGAAGTACCTTTTTCGGCAACCAGTTCTTGGGCAATTGAGCGCAGATACGCTTCTTGTTCATTGGGTGATGCTGCCGAGCGGAGATGTTGCAAAAGTGCACTACAGAGACGTTCGAGGTTGTGAGCTTTTTGCTGATCTCGGAGGGCAAAAAGGCATGCAGGACGACCTCTGCCGCTCGTTTGACCGACACAGAGAGGCACGATCACCCCTTCTTTTTGAAGTATCCGCAAATGGTGACGGATATTGGCTGGGGTCAGTTTAAGCGCCTGGCTCAGCTCAATTGCTGAAGTAGCGCCTCGCCTTTCCAGAAAAGCAAGGATTTTCTCTCGCGTGGAAACCATTAAGGCTATTATAACGGCTTGGGCAAATTAACGCAAATATATATTTTCCTTATTTTGGCTTGACCAATTGCTTTTAGCGCGTTATAATGACTGCAATGATACCAGAAGAGCGTCTAGATTGGGATGACACCTTTGGGATTGTCCAAAGTCTGAGCCGAAATCATCCTCAAGTGGATTTTGAGGAGCTGTCTCTGGCGACGTTGTATAACTGGATTGTCGCGTTAGCCGACTTCGACGATGATCCATCCCTTGTCAATGACGAAATCTTATTGCAAATCTTCAACGCATGGTATGAGGAGGTCAATACATGACAAACGCTGAACTCAATCAACCCGGATATGAAATACCGCCAGAAATCAAGAATCAGGTGGCAGTAACAACAATTGATCGTATCTACAACTGGAGTCGGCGGTCTTCTATCTGGCCGATGATGTTCGGGTTGGCTTGTTGTGCGATTGAAATGATCTGCACTGCAGCAAGCCGCTTCGACTTCGCCCGTTTTGGAATGGAAGTTATGCGTCCCAGCCCACGCCAGGCTGACTTGCTGCTGGTTTCGGGTACGGTGACCAAAAAGATGGTGCCGCAGATTGTGCGTTTGTACAATCAAATGCCAGAGCCAAAATACGTGGTTGCGATGGGCGCCTGCGCCTCGGGTGGAGGTCCCTTCAAAGAAGGCTATAATGTAGTCTCGGGGATTGACAACTATATCCCTGTTGATGTTTACATCCCGGGTTGTCCTCCAACCCCTCAGGCTTTGTTGCATGGATTGATTACCTTACAGAAGAAGATTGATACGCAAACCTTGCGGGATGCACGCTGGTATAAAAAGGATGTCTCTGAGGTGATTCCGGTTCCCGTCTTGGGGCCGGATATTATGGACCCGCGTGAGTACGACTTGATCCGCCAGTACTCAAACCAAAAATCCAAGGAAATTGAAGCGCAGCCTACAGAAGAAAGGGGCAATCCTGCTTAGGACGGAGCATAAAAGATGAGTGAACAAATAGTATTAACGGAGATCGACTTAAGCGAAAAATTTCCTGAAAGTGTCAAGCGAGATGAACGCAAAGGCTATGAAGGCTATATTGTGGCTGCCGATGCCTTTCTGGAGGTTGCCAAGACTGTTCGAGATGAGATGGGGTACGATTACCTCTCGTCAGTTACTGGCGTGGATTACCTTCCAGACGGTTACATGGAATCGGTCTATCACTTCTATCGCACAACGGGGGGGCCGGCTCTCGTCTTGAAGGTGCAAACGCCGCGCGATAACGCCGTCGTGCCTTCGCTTGTTTCTCTGTACCCAGGGGCAGAGTTTCAAGAGAGGGAAGCCTGGGACTTGTTGGGTATTCGATATGAAGGCCATCCGGACTTGCGCCGCATCTTGATGTGGGAAGGGTTTGCAGGCCATCCCCTGCGGAAAGATTGGCGAGAGCCCTATTACGAGGAAGATGGGAAACCCTTCAAGAGCCGCTGGCCTGATGGACAGGTCTATCGCATCGAGGATAAAAATCCGTTTCACAAAAACGTAGATTATCCAGCCGATTTTGATCCCGACAAATGGATCCCGGATAACGACTCATCGCTTTATGCCAGCCTAACCAAAATTCAATCTGCACTCTCAGACTCTTCTCTGAAGACAGATACCGTGATTGTTAATATGGGGCCCCAACATCCTTCAACTCATGGGGTTTTCCGCATGGTAGTCTTGCTTGAAGGCGAGACAATCCGAGCATTGAAGCCGGTCATGGGATATTTGCATCGCAACCATGAAAAGATTGGGGAGCGCAATACCTACTTGATGAATATGCCCTTTACCGATCGTCTGGACTATCTATCCTCAATGAGTAATAACTTCGGCTACGCCCTGGCGGTAGAAAAGCTCATGGGCATTCAACCTCCTGAGCGAGCCGAGTATCTGCGGGTGATTATGGCGGAATTTACCCGCATCAGCAATCACTTATTCGCAATCGGTTCGTTACTCAACGATTTGGGGGCTTACTTTACCCCAATGTTGTATGCGATCGAAGAGCGGGAACTGATCCTGGATATTTTTGAAGCGGTGGCTGGCTCACGGATGATGTGTAATTACTTCCGATTTGGGGGAGTGGCTCGGGATTTGCCAGAAGGTGTCTATGAAAAAATGAAGGATCTGGTTTATGAAAGATTACCCAGAAGGATTGATGAATTGGATTTGTATCTAACGAATAACGAGATTATCCGAGCCAGGTGTGAGGGTGTGGGGGTCTTGACTCCCGAACAGGCGATAGCTTACTCGACTAGTGGTCCCTTGCTCCGCGCTTCTGGTGTGCCTTACGATATTCGGCGGGCTGATCCGTACAGTATCTATGACCGGTTTGACTTTGACGTAGCGGTTCGCTATCATGGTGATGTATACGATCGTTATCTGGTGCGGATGGATGAAATTCGGCAAAGCATTCGCATCCTCCAGCAGGCCATTCGCGATCTGCCGGAAGGTCCTATTCAAGCTGGAAAACCACAATACCAGGTTCGAGTTCCTCCAGGGGAAGCCTATGGACGGGTTGAAGCCCCTAAGGGAGAGTTGGGATATTATGTGGTTTCGAATGGTAAGCCCAATCCCTGGCGCTATCACGTTCGGGCGCCTTCCTTTGTGAATATTACCGCCCTCGAGACCATGGCGAAGGGCAACAAAGTGGCTGATGCGGTTGCCATTTTAGGTTCGATTGATATTGTTCTTGGCGAGTTGGATCGCTAATTTTGGGAATGGAGTTGTAGCATGGATGGAATAGGCATTCTCAAAGGTCTGGGAGTAACGCTGCGAAGGTTTATTGGTACCTATATTGACGACATTAAGTGGTTGGGAAAGCGCTACTATACAGAGGATGGTATTCGCCACCGGATGAGCAAGGAAGCCAGTGGTGTGTTTACGATTCAATACCCGGAGGAAAAAGTTCCTGTCCCCGAAGAATTTCGTTTTATCCCCTTTCTCGTCTATGAAGAAAAGGAAGATGGAAGTATCTTCCATCGCTGCACCTCTTGTGGTATCTGTGCGAAAGTGTGTCCGCCGCAATGTATCTGGATTGTTCGAACAACAGACCCAAAGACGGGGCGGCCAGTTCCTGAACCGGCGGAGTTTTACATTGACGTTGATATCTGCATGAACTGCGGCTATTGTGCCGAGTATTGTCCCTTTGATGCGATCAAGATGGATCACGACTATGAATTGTCTGTTTACGATCGGCACACGCACAATATCTATAACAAGGAAAAGCTAAGCAAGCCAGTTACGTATTATGCTTCGATCCGACCGACAAATTATCAACGAGAAGAGGCTGTTCGGGCTGAAGCCGAGGCAGCAAAAGCTTCCAAAAAAGCTGCGACTGCTGAAGGCTAAGAAGAAATTGCGAGTCTGAACGTGCACACCGAATTATTGTTCCCACCGCGTCTGATTCCATTGTTGGCAACCCTGCGCGGTAAAAAGTGGCAACAGTTCATTGAGCAGATTAACGCGAAAGCTATCGGAGATATTGAGCGGAGGGCATTTGTGTTATTTATGGCGCGGTTAGCGTGTTGCATGAGTTGCCACAGTGACACCTGGCGGGCTCACCAGGGCTGTGAACAATGCGCAAAACAAACGATTCGCAAGTTTCGAGGTACGGACGAGGACTTAATTGCGCTTTATCAGGCATCTTTGGATGAACTGATTGCGACCCTGCCGGCCGAGTCAGCGGAAGCGGGTTCGTAACCTTCAATACTCAGGGCACAGGATAAACGGAGACTGTCGAATATCTGTGCTCTACGAACTTTGAAAGAAGATGTGTCTAGAGGAATAGGAAATGGTTGAGCAACACATAACAAAAGAAGCTGTATTAGAAGCCTTGAGTCATGTTCAAGAGCCAGAATTGCATCGCGACTTGGTCAGTTTGAATATGATCAAAGATATCCGGATTGATGGTAAGCGAGTGAGCTTTAAAATCGAGTTGACTACCCCCGCTTGTCCATTGCGGGGAAAAATTGAAGAAGAAGCCCGACAGGCGGTTTTAGCTTTGGATGGCGTTCAAGAGGTAAAAATAGAACTGACCGCCAACGTCCCGAACGATGGAAGAGTGCGCTCGCTGATTGATTTGCCGATTCGGAACGCAATTGCAGTAGGTTCGGGCAAAGGGGGCGTAGGGAAAACTACTATTGCGGTGAACCTTGCCGTTAGTTTAGCCCAACGCGGGGCGCGAGTTGGCTTATTAGATGCAGACATTTACGGGCCGAACATTCCGACAATGATGGGTATCCATCGCCTCCCTCCGCAAAAAGAACAAAAGATTCAACCGGCGGAGGCTTTTAAGGTAAAGTTGATGTCGATTGGCTTTTTGGTGCGCGCCGATCAACCCCTCATCTGGCGAGGTCCGATGTTACACTCTGCCATTCGCCAATTCCTGAGCGATGTGGAATGGGGCGAACTTGATTATTTGGTTGTTGATTTACCTCCCGGAACGGGCGATGCTGCATTGAGTTTATCTCAATCATTGCCGTTGAGTGGCGGGGTTATTGTGACCTTGCCTCAACAAGTTTCCCTGGATGATGCACGGCGAGGAATTGAAATGTTTCGCCAGTTAGAGGTTCCGGTCTTAGGGGTGATTGAAAATATGAGCTATCTGGAGCTTCCAGATGGAACAAAGATGGATATTTTTGGTTCAGGTGGCGGTAAGGTGTTAGCCGATCAAGCTGGTGTACCCTTTATCGGTTCAGTGCCAATTGACCCAGAGGTACGCATCAGTGGTGACAATGGTGTGCCGGTTGTAATTGCTCGACCCAATTCAGAAGTAGCTAAAGCTTTAACCCGCATGAGTGAGGAGATTGCAGCGAAACTCAGCGTTGCAGCGCTCAAGATGCTATAAGCTGAGGTCAAGGATGTTTCTGGTATGGTTACCCAAACGAAAGTATTGATTGTTGGTATTCGGTTTCAAAAAACAGGAAAAGTTTATCACTTTGACGCCAGCACCTGTCCTGATATCAAGATTGGGGATTACGTAGTTGTAGAGACCAGTCGCGGACGTCAGGTTGGAAAGGTGATTGCTTTTATCGACAATCCTCCACCTCCACCGGAAGGAGCCTGGAAGACTGTACAACGAAAAGCAACCCCGCGCGATTTGGTATTACGACAGATTTATCAGAAAAAAGAAATGGAAGCGGTTATTAATTGCCGTGAGAAAGCCAAAGAATTGGGATATCAGGGCTTGAAAATCGTAGCAGCGGAATTTAGCTTTGATGGTGAGAAGTTGTCGATCTTATATAGCAGCGAGACCGAGGGAAAAATTGATCTCAAACGATTGCGCAATGCAATGCAGCGCATGTATCCAAAAGTAGCTATCGAGTGGCGGCTCATCGGGCCGCGAGATGTTGCCAAGTTAATGGGTGGACTAGGTGCTTGTGGACTGGAAAATCGTTGCTGTTCGCAGTTTCTGACTGAATTCAGTCCAATCTCGATTAAAATGGCGAAAGAGCAGGGAATTTCGCTTACCCCAACCGAGATCACTGGCATGTGTGGACGGTTACGGTGTTGTTTGGTTTATGAATATGAGCAATATGTTGAAGCGCGTAAGCAGTTACCCAAACGTGGCAAACAGGTGGTTACCCCTCAAGGCGAAGGGAAAGTTATCGATGTGTATCCACTGAAAATGAGCGTCATTGTTGAGTTTCCTAGCGGCGTACAGCAGGAGTTTCCTGTAAAACAGCTTGAACCCTGGGACGAATTGCAAGCGTTGAAGAAAAAAGCCCAGGAACCCTGTCAATCCAACGGAAACGGCGGTTGTGCCTGTGGGAAATGAACATCTCAGTAAACCAAAAGGATACGCTCAAAAGATGAAAACCCTTCAACCAGAAGGTTGGGAAACGGTTCAGCAGATACTGGTGATCCTTGCCCATCCAGACGATCCGGAGTTCTTTTGTGGAGCTACGATCGCTCGTTGGACCGATGCAGGGCATCAGGTCTCGTATTGTCTGTTGACCTGTGGAGACAAAGGTACCCATGATCGCCAGATGAGCGGTGATCAGTTATGTAGCATCCGCCATCACGAACAACAACGAGCTGCAAACCTTTTGGGAGTTCGGCGAGTAAGGTTTTTAGATTTTCCCGATGGCTATTTGGTGCCGGACTTAGAGTTGCGTAAAGCCATCACGCGCGTCATTCGAGAGGAAAGACCTGATGTGGTTGTGACTTGCGATCCGCAACTGTTGTTTGTTGGAGATGAACGGATCAATCACCCGGATCACCGCGCAGCCGGACAGGCTTGTGTGGATGCCATCTTCCCGGCTGCTCGAGATCATCTCTACTTTCCTGAACTGTTAGAAGAGGGTCTTGAGCCGCATGTCGTTCGAGAAGTGTGGGTGAGTTTAGCCGTGGAGCCAAATGTTGTTCTGGATGTGACGGACCTTTGGGAGCGCAAGATCGAAGCCATCTTATGCCACCAGAGCCAGATTACAGATGAAGGTGCACTTAGGAATCGGATGAAGAACCGCTTGGCAAAGGATAGCACTCCAGAACAACCTCATTACGAGGAGGCCTTCCGCCGGATTCGGCTAGGATAGAGTAGTAGGATCAGCCAACGCAGCTACTTTTGTTGCCTCCTATCCTGAGAATTTGAAAATAGGTTGATAGCACATGAGGAGGTACACATGGAAACACAGCTCACATTGGATGAGCGGTTGAGCACACAGTCAATCATTGTCAATGATTTCTCGATCACTGTTGCGACGGTGAATGGCTCTGGCTCGCAGACGTCAAACGCTGCCATTTTACGCGCCATCTTTAAAATGGGCATTCCGGTTTCAGGGAAGAATATATTCCCCTCCAATATCCAGGGGTTGCCTACCTGGTACACCATTCGGGTAAACAAAGATGGGTTTGTTGCCCGCAAGCGCGAAGCCGATATCCTGGTGGCAATGAATGCGGCGACTTTTAGTAGGGATTTAGAGTCTCTAAAGCCTGGCGGAGCCTTTTTCTATGCAGATGATATTCGCTTTCCGATCTCGCGGCAGGATATCGTTGCATATCCTATGCCGGTCAAGCAACTGATCCGACAGGTAGAAATCCCACCTTACTTGAAAGATTACGTTGCCAATATGGTTTATGTGGGAATCCTGGCGCAGATGATTGGAATCGATTTAGAAAAAATACGTCAAGCACTCGAATTTCACTTCAAGGGCAAAGCCAAGCCAGTAGAGATTAATTATGGCGTCGTCTCTCTAGCTGCAGAATGGGCACGAGAAAATCTTGAGAAAAAAGACCCCTACTACCTGGAGGCTATGGATGCCACTGCCGGGTTAATCCTGACGGATGGGAACACGGCGGCTGCTCTAGGAGCAATTTACGGTGGCGTTCAATTTGTCTCCTGGTATCCAATCACGCCGGCAACCAGTCTGGCTGAGAATCTACAACAGTACTTACCGAAGTTGCGTAAAGACCCAGAGACAGGCAAGAACACGTATGTGGTTGTGCAGGCTGAGGATGAGCTGGCTGCCATTGGAATGGCAATTGGCGCGGGATGGGGTGGATTACGGGCAATGAGCTCAACCTCCGGTCCGGGCTTGAGTTTGATGACCGAATATATCGGTTTAGCTTACTTCGCTGAAGTTCCGGTCGTGGTGTGGGACATTCAACGGGTTGGCCCAAGCACTGGTTTACCGACCCGCACCGCCCAGGGTGATTTGACCTTTGTGGCATTCATGGGACATGGTGATACCCAAAATATCATTCTGCTGCCGGGATCGGTGAACGAGTGTTTTGAGTTTGCATGGAAAGCCTTTGATCTGGCAGAGCAGTTCCAGACGCCGGTGATTGTATTATCCGATCTGGATTTTGGGATGAATCAATGGATGGGAAGACCCTTTGAATACCCAGACCAGCCCATGCAGCGCGGCAAAGTGTTATGGGAGGAAGACTTAGAAAAACTTGATGGGAAATGGGCAAGGTATCTGGATGTTGATGGGGATGGTATCCCATACCGAACCGTGATGGGGAATCGTCATCCCAAGGCGGCGTATTTCACCCGCGGCACAGGACATGATGAATATGCAAATTACTCAGAAGACCCTGAAGACTGGCACGCCTTGCTAAATCGACTGAAAAAGAAATTTGAGACACTCAAGCCATTTTTACCCCAACCGGTTGCAGAGAAAATGGAAGGAGCAAGGATTAATCTGGTTAGCTTTGGTTCGACCGAGCCGGCTATCCAAGAAGCGCGGGCGCTTCTGCAAAGGGAAGGGATTGCCAGTGATTTTACCCGTATCCGCTCTTATCCATTTAACGATGTGGTAAAAGAAATTTGCTCTACCTATGAACGCAACTATATCGTTGAAATGAACCGCGATGGACAGTTGCATCAGCTTCTGCGGATGCACTATCCTGAGTTATCGGCAAAAATGATTTCTTATGCTTATACCGACGGCTTACCGTTGACGGCAAAACAAATTTTCGATTTTATTTTTTCAATGGAGAAACAGAATGAGAGAACAAGCATCTCCAACGGATGTTAAGGTTGTGGTGAATGCCATTGGCTTAACCAAAGCCGATTATCGAGGTAACCCTTCAACCCTGTGCCAGGGATGCGGGCATAATTCGATCTCGAGCCAGATCATCGCGGCTTGCTACGAGCTGAATCTGCTTCCTGAAGAGGTTGTCAAGTTCAGTGGGATTGGTTGTTCGAGCAAGAGCCCATTTTACTTTCTGAGTCGCTCGTTTGGTTTCAATGGGTTACATGGGCGGATGCCCTCTCTGGCAACCGGAGCACTTTTTGCCGACCATACCCTGCGGGGGATTGGCGTTAGTGGCGATGGAGATACTGCCAGTATTGGCATGGGGCAGTTCAAACACCTGCTCCGCCGTAATATGCGGCTGGTCTATATTGTTGAAAATAACGGCGTTTATGGCTTAACAAAGGGACAGTTTTCAGCTACCGCTGATCAGGGTTTAGAGCTAAAGGCACATGGCATTAATCCCTACATGCCCATCGATATCGCCTGGGAAGCTCTGGTTGGTCACGCTACCTTTGTGGCTCGTTCGTTCGCTGGCGACCCTAAACAAGTTAAAGAATTAATTAAGGCAGCCCTAAACCATAATGGCGTAGCTGTGTTAGATATCATTTCGCCCTGCGTTACATTTAATAATGTCGATACTGCCACGCATTCCTACGCCTGGGGAAAAAACCACGAAACAGCGTTACATGAATTATCGTATGTTCCTCGCGCCGAAGAGATTCTGCTCGAGTATGATGAGGGTGAAACCAGGGAAGTCGAGTTACATGACGGTTCTATGATTATTTTACGCAAATTGGGAAGAGATTACGATCCGACCGACCGGGAAGCCGCAATGAAAGTTTTGGAAGAAGCCAACCGTTGCCATTGTTTGATTACCGGTCTGATCTACATTGATCCCGATCAACCGTCCATGTGGGATATTTACCAATTGACCGATACGCCGCTTAACCGGCTGCGCGAAGATCAGATCCGACCAAAACGGGAAACCCTGCAAGAGCTCAATCGAGCCTTTCAGGCTTGACGAACTTTATGCCAATAACGGAAAATACCGGCTGCACTCATCCAGGTTGGATTTAGGTAAGTAAAGTACGGCTGATAAATTTGGGGGAGGCGACTCCTGCCCTGATGATCGAGCCATTGCCCCAGGGCATTGCTTAGCGCATCAACCGAAGGGTCGGATGTCATGATTTTTTCCATCCACTCTTCGAGTAGGTCAAGTTGTTCCAGAAGGTGGTTGAGATGATAATCGACATCGCCGTAGATGCCAAAATGTGTGGGAGCAATGGCTTGAAGTGGAAGTTCTCGAAGACGCTTCAGACTCGCTCGCCATTTCGGAGGATTGAACTCTGGCGGTGGGGTTGGAAGTTCGATATGTGAGGTGTTACCAATACGGATGCCGCCAATATCGCCAGAAAAGAGAATCCCTTCAAACAAGATTGCGTAATGGTGATCGGAGTGACCGGGGGTATCCAATAGTTGAAACTCATAACCATCAATCCTTAGAATTTCGTTGTCTTGGGGAATATGGATGTTCTTTTCATCCACCGCTTTGAATTCGCCCCACAGCGTATCCATCAAGTCTCCGTAGATACGAGTGGCGCTTTGGATCAGTTTTTCAGGATTGATGAGATGCGGGGCGCCTTTGGGATGAGCATGGATTGTAGCGCCTTGCTCGGCTAACCATCCCACGGCTCCGGCGTGATCAAGATGGATATGGGTGATAAAAACATCGCTGATGTTGGAGGGTTTCAAATCAACTTCCCCGAAAGCTCTCTCGAGCGTTGGAATCGTTGAGGCAGGTCCAGGTTCAATAAGCACTGCTTGATGTGGAAGGCGAATTAGGTAAGAGGCGATTGCGCCTGGAAATCCAAAGAAATTTAAATCGATGGTAATGACTTGATTTAAGGACATATTTCTGCTCCAGGTTAGCGTATTGCAAAATAATTTGATCGATATCCCCAATATATTGGGGATTAACTGACTCTTAACCCTATATCTAGGTAGGATACTTGACTTTCAATCTAATTTATGGTAAATAATAATTGTTATCTCGAACAATATTATATCCACTTTTTGAAAGGAGAAAGGTAAAATGACACTCGCCCAAGTCGTCTACCAGCTTTCTACCGATTCTGAGTTTGCTGCCCGAATGCAGACAGACCCTGAAGGAGCCCTGGCAGAGAAAGGAATTCAACTGAGCTACGAGGAAAAGGCTTTTCTCACGCGGGGGTTACGCCGTTCCACCCAATCTGATGGCAACCTGATCTCTATGCAGGAAGTGGCGTCGATGTATCTCGGATGGCGATAGACGAACTTGAATCGTTTGTCTTCCGAGAGTATGAGTTAATTTTTCGAACTATTCAATCTTATCTGGCAAAGTCTTCCATATCGAATCGATATAAAGATGAGATATGGAAGGCTTTGACGCGTCTATCTCCAGAGGAGAAAACCATCTCCAAAAGTAACCTGACCGTGCTTTTGCCACGTTTATCCTATCAGGCATGTGGGGGAACACGCGATTTTCCGCCCGAAGTCAGCGCTGCATGGTACCTGTTTTATATTGCTGCCGATTTAATGGATAGCGTTCAAGATCGGGAGCGCCGTTTTGATTTGGAGAACACCCCCTACTCATTTTCTGAATGGTTGAATCTGGCATCGAGCTTTTTCTTCATTGCGAACAGTCTCCTGGTTGAGTTGCTCGATCAAAATTATGACCAAGAGCGTGTTAGAAGCGTTTTGCAAGCCTTTCCAACCAATCTGCTTGAAATGTGTGAGGGACAACAACAGGATTTATCCGCTGGGGAGATTTCTCTGGCGGATTATCTCGCTCTCCTGCGCAAAAAATCAGGGACTTTTTTCTCCCTGGCTTGTTCTGCAGGGGCAAGGCTGGCAGGGAATGAACCAAGCTGCCTGGAGGATATGGCTGGCTTTGGTGCGCATCTCGGCTGCATTCTACAGGTCTTAGATGACTTAGAGGACTGGCACCGCTTAGAGAAGGGAGAGGCCGAGATCCTTTCAACAATGAACTGGGTAAAAAACCTGGCGACCATTTATACCCTCGAAGTTTTACCTTCTGAAGAGAAAACTTTATTTCGCCGGGTTCTCCAAAGGGTGATCAATCAACCCGAGGAATGGCAAACCTACGTGGCATGGGTGAATCGGTCAGGGGCTGCCTTGTATATATTGACTTTGCTGATTCAAGAAGTCGAATCGGCAAAAAATCACTTACAGAATAATATATTGAGCCCTGCTCCTAAAGAAATGCTCAGCCAGATTCTCAACAGACTGGTAGGGGAAATTTAGGTGATCGATACAACCTGAATCATGGTTGGGAATTTGGCATTGATGTTGCTACTCGACTGTTAACGTAGTAAACTAAACCCTATGAAAACTCTCCCCCTTCAGCCCCCGCCAAGGGTTCGCCTAAGTGTGCCTTTTGTGATAGGGATCCTGGCATTAGGTCTAGTGGCGTGGGTAGCTATTTTGGTGAGAAACTACCCAGATGATGGGATTCGGGCATTATCGCCTTCCCATCAGATTCTTGCGATCGATGAAAATAGCAACGGAAAAACCTCTTTTGAGGTAGGTGATATTCTTTTGGAGATCGGAGGCGAACCAATTGTTGAGGATTCAGCCTGGTATTGGGGGAAACATCCGGGAGACACGGTTCGTTTTCTCGTTCAAAGAGGGGATAGAACGGTTTCCGTAGAGGTTAAGCTGGCATCTCCGCCTCCTCAGGAATTGTTCCGAAGATTAATGCCGCTTTTTGTGGCTGTTGTATTTTTAGCGGTTGCTCTGGCTGTCGAAGCATTTGCGCCGCGTTCTCCGACCACGCGCTTATTCTTCTGGTTTTTCTTCAATTCAGGCTTATTGCTCACGACCGGTCAGGCCTCTGGCCTTGCGCCTTCCATTGTGCTTGATCTGTATTATTTTTTGTGGTGGATTGTTGGGCCTATCTCTGTCCATTTCCATTTCAATTTTCCTCAAGAGAATAAGGTATTGAAGAGGGGATATCTATTATTTCTTTACGTCATCGGTTTTCTGGGGGGAGTATCCCATCTGATTTGGGGAACGATGGAGCTTCAAGCTCATCCCATTTTAGAATACCTAATCCCGCTGTCACGGCTGTTTTTGGCGCTTAATTTACTTATCTGCGTCATTTTACTTTATTATAATTACCAGAAGACTACCAGCAGTGGCGCTCGTGCCAAGATCCGATTGGTTTTCCTTGGGGGATTGCTGGCGGCTCTGCCGCTCATTACGACCTATTTGCTACCAGAGGTTCTGCTAAATCAACCCCTGTTGCCTACGCCAGCCATATTTTTATTCCTATCGGCTCTCCCCCTGGTCTATGGTTACGCCGTGTTTCGGTACCGTTTAATCGAAATCGAACGGCACATCAATCGAGGGGTGACGGTGCTTATTGTATTTTTTATTCTGGTGGGCATTTATCTGGGGATTTTTTCTGTATTAACCTTTCTCCTACCGCAACGTTTGTTGTTCCATCCGGCTCTCAATACCTTGCTGATCCTGGTATTAGCCTCAACAATTCTGCCCATCTCGCGTCGTGTGCAACTTCTGGTAGATACGTTATTTTATGGGGGATGGTACGATTATCGCTCGGCGATTTTGCAAATCACCTCAGGACTGGAGCATATCAACGATTTAACTGTGCTTGCCCGAGAAGTAAGCGACCGGTTGGTGAGAACATTACGAATTGCGGATGCCTGTATATTTTTTAGCGATATCCACGGTGATTTTTCGGTTGTAGCAGTAGCTCCAGAGGGAGCAGTAATGCAAGCCAGCCCTGAAGGTGTTGATGCAACGGTCTTGCCCCGCAGCAGCCTTGACTTTCTCTTAAGAGTCGGGGATGAAGAGCGGGAAACGATTGCCAAAGCCCTAGCCCAGGCAAAACTTTCTCCAGAAGAGTTTCAATTATTGGGCAGCACTCAGGGCCACTTATGGGTGCCGATTATCAGCCACCAGACGGTAAAAGGATTGCTGGCTCTAGGTCCGAAATACGGGGGCGATGTCTTCAGCGCTGAAGACATGGATATCTTACGGGTGGTCTCGCGTAATCTCGGTCCAGTGATTGAAAATATCCACTTACTCAATCAAGTACAGCAGTATGCCACTGAGTTGGAAATGCGGGTTCAAGAGCGAACAAGCGAGTTATTTGAAGCCAAGAAGCGAGTGGAAGCGATCCTGACCAGTGTGGGAGATGGGGTTGTGGTTACGAATTTGGGTGGAACAATCGAGTTAATCAATCAGGCGATGAAACTGCAAACCTCCTACGAAGAAGGCGAGATTCTTAAGCGAAATTACTTTGAATGGCTCACCCTAACTAATCCTTTGACAACCATCGATGCGATTAAAGCTTCGTTGGAGAAGGGAGATATTTGGAGTGGAGAGCTTCTTTTCCAACGCAAGAACGGAGAACAATATGACATCCTTTTGACCATCGCGCCTGTTCGAGACCAAAACGGTGAAGTGGTAAATTATGTCGCTACCCAACGGGATATTACATACCGTAAGGAACTGGACAGGCTGAAAGATATCTTTGTTGCTGATGTATCACATGAATTACGAACACCTACGACGAATATTGGCCTTTACCTGGAATTACTTGAAACCGCTCCTGAGCATAAAAAAGAAGAATACATCCGGGTGCTAAAAGAGCAGAGTCAGTTGTTACGTCGTCTGGTAGAAGATATTTTAGATCTTTCAAGATTGGCAATCGGAAAGACGCGGAAAATGGAATTCGGCCCCGTGGACCTGAATTTATTGATCGAACAAGCAATTACAGCTTACACCCCGGCTGCTCAACAAGTCGGGTTGCAGGTATCAGCAGAACTTGCCTCGCCCGCAGTGGTACGAGGAGAAGCTCATTACCTCTCGCGGGCGATTCAAAATCTGATTGGTAATGCCATCCAATATACACCGGCGGGATGGGTAAAATTAATGAGTTGGCGAAATGGTGAGTGGATTTGCCTTGAAGTGCAGGATAGTGGAATCGGAATTAGCGAGGAAGATATGCCCCATATTTTTGAACGGTTTTATCGCGGCCGTTCGGTGCGTCAATCCAAAGTGCATGGCACCGGTTTAGGATTAGCTATCGTCAAAGAAATCATAGAACTTCATAATGGATATATTGAGGTGGAAAGCAAGGTTGGAGTTGGGAGTGTCTTTCGTCTGTATATCCCTGTGTGGAGCAATTGAGGAGGTTTACGATCTATGGTGCATCGAATTTACACGGTTTCCGATGCTTCCGGAGCGACAGCCGAAAGAGTTGTGAAGTCGGCGTTGATTCAGTTCGATGCCGAGAATGTGGAAGTGATTCGGATCGGTGAAATTCGCACCAAAGAGCAGGTTTGCCAGATTATTGCAGAAGCTGCCAAACACAGGGGGATTATCGTCCACACGCTCGTCTCCGAAGAACTCAGACATCTGATGGTAACCGAAGGGCGGCTGATGGATGTAACCACAATTGATATTATGGGACCTTTATTGGTGCGCTTGTCGGAAATGTTCTCCCTAAAGCCGAAAGGGATTCCGGGCGGAATGACTCCCTTTGACCGGGGTTATCTGGAACGCATCGAGGCGATTGATTATACCGTGCGGCATGACGATGGCAAGAATCCTCATGAATTGAATGAAGCTGACATTGTTCTGGTGGGAGTCTCGCGGACATCTAAAACACCCTTGAGTTTTTACCTTGCCTATCGTGGATGGAGGGTAGCCAATGTTCCAATCGTTTTAGACGTTGAGCCACCGGAAGAGCTGTTTCGATTGCCCAAACATCGGGTTGTCGGATTGGTGATCAGCCCGCATCGGTTAGCAGAATTACGCAAAGTGCGAGTAGAACGGTTGGGTACCGTCGCACAAAAATATGCCGATATCGAATACATTCACCAGGAACTGACTTATGCCTATCAGATTTTTGAACGCCGCAAGGATTGGCCCCTGGTGGATGTCTCCCTTAAACCGATAGAAGAAGCGGCATCCGAAATCTTATCCCTGCTGGGAAAAACACTTCAACCTGCTGAATTCCTAAAATGAGCTGTTTGTTGCTACCATTTTTCCCAATGGACGATTTCCTCCATGGGTTTTCGACCACCCTTGCGCGGTGGTGAAGATAGAACGCTTTCATCCAGAGGATACCCGAAAGAAATTGCGATTCTGAGATGATATTCGGCCGGAAATTCGAGCAATTTTCTGGCTTCCTCGGGTTGATAGATAGTTGCCAGGCAAGAGCCAATTCCCATTTCCCAGGCTGCCAGTTGCATATAGGCAGCGGCTTGGCCAGCATCGAACATGATAGAGAAACGTTCTGCCGGGTCGCGGGTCAGGATGGCTACACCAAGCGCTGCCCCGGCTAGATGGCCAGCCCAGTCTCCGAGTTTGGATAGCGCAATCAGACGTTCCCGATTCCGAATTGCGATAAAATGCCACGGTTGGGTGTTTTTTGAGGATTGAGCTCTCCTTCCGGCGTTTAGAATCGCATGAATCTCTTCGTCTTTAAGAGGCTTAGGAGCAAATTGACGCACCGCTCGCTTGGTATGAATAGCTTCGGCAACGGAAAGGGTCATTTCGCCTTCTCCTTATGGATTTTGAATGAAGATGACAACCATGGTTTTTTGATTGGCTGAGTTAAAGTTTATCGAAATTGAAGCCGATAGATTGTCTTTTGTAAAGTTCAAAATTGCGGAATTTTCTAGCTCTTTGGAGGTAGTTGGTTGATATCTCCAGCCTTTCTTTGGCATTTCAACTTTATAAAAAGAGACAACTTCCGAGTAGGGCATTGAGATTACATAAGTAGTGGTATTGTTGGATATGACCAAATTTTCTTTCTCTCCTTCCGGCATCGGGATATCTTCGGGGGGCAGGGGAGAGAGGGGTGGTTTCTGGGTGAGCAAAGCCCTGGCTGTCACTTCAAGTGCAGGAACTTCTTGAGTCAGAAAAGCTTGTAGGGTTGCATCCAGGCCTGGTGCTTGCTCGGTGATTACCGCTTGTAGTGTTTCAATTGCCCCAGATTGACTTACGTCGGTTGCCATCGCTTTAGCGGTTTCCATTATGTGACTGCCGGCAAGTTGGGTAGCGATAGCATGGGCGGTAGCAAGCGCTTCTTGGCCTCCTTTTGCATCGGTCGCTATCGATGCTGCGGTTGACTTTACTCCTTCGATATTTTGGAGAAAGCCCTCGATCAGGTTGCAGGCCAGGGATGAAGTTAAGAAGCTACAAAC
>DAOTZA010000201.1:0-5842 GCA_034434515.1 Anaerolineales bacterium
CCCTTGATGGATCTGGCGGAAACATCTCAAGGGCGAGATCGCTGGCTCTTTGCTGTGGGAACGTTAAGTTTCTTTTTACTCCCATTAACCTCTTTTTCTGTGATTACTTCCCTGATGTTCGTTATCTTATTATTACTCAAGTCTAAAAAAACGGTTTCCTGCGTCAGATAAGCTAAAATGATGTTAAGCTTATCGATCAGATTTCAAGCGGTTTGCGCGCAGCAATACACTCAGGCTGTGTTATGAATAAGGGATCTACTTCTTGCTAATAGGTTCTGGGATGCATTTTTCTTTCAGCCGGACATCTGAATTTCGATGCAATTTGGAAGGTTCATCAGGCGAGTCAAGCAGGATAAAATTGGAATAGGTTAACCTTTGACTAAAAAATCCTCATGGGAATATGCTATTCTTGCCACCTTTGGGCTGCGCTTTGCCCTGGGCTTAACGGTCTATATTGCCTGGAGCTATATCCGCCCAATTGCAGAGTCTGTACTTCTTTCCGGACTGGATAAATCCCTTTATGGTAAGGTTATGGTCTATCAAACCCCACCATTGGATGGATTGCTCACCGCATGGTTTCGATGGGATGCAGTACATTAATTTGAATATTGCTCAGTTTGGTTATCATGCTCACTCAGAAGGCACAAGCGTGTTTTATCCCCTCTACCCAGGATTGACTCGTCTTTTCGCCATCCTAATTGGAGAAAACTATCTCCTCTCGGCTTTATTGGTATCGTCATTATCTTGTATTGCCTACTTAGCAGGGTTTAATTTCCTGACAATTGAACTGTTTGGTGCCGAGATCGCCAAGTGGAGCCTTTTTGTTCTCCTCTGTTATCCTCTGACTGTATTCCTCGTTGCCCCTTACAGCGAATCGCTTTATCTTGCTTTGACGATCTGGATGTTTCTGGCTGCAAAGAGACAAAAATGGTGGTTGGTTGGCATTCTTGGGTTTGCTTCTGGGCTCACTCGCGGGCCTGCTATGCTCAGCTCATTGGCTCTGCTTACGCTATTATTTACCGAACAAAATAAAGGGGCAAGGAATCTTTCAAACATTTTGTCTTGGGAAATTCTTTCCACGCTATCTCCTGTAGCAGGAGGAGGATTTTTCTTGCTTTGGCGTCACTGGCAAGGGTATCCTCCCATTTCTCAAGTGTTATCCGCCCATGGCATCGAGCTTAGCAATCCAATTAAGGCAATTGCAGTCGCTGTCTCTCAATGGATCCGAGTCAGGGATTTTTATACGACAATTGACATTCTAAGTGCTGCCCTATTTCTTTTCATAATGGCAATCATCCTTTTCAGGAAGCGTTATCCTCTCTACCTGCAGATCTATTACCTCAGTAATTTATTGCTTTTCTTAAGTAAAATTCACCACCAAGCCTCTTCGTTACAATCTATCTCGCGGTACGTCTTGACCTTATTTCCGGCGTTCTGGGTAATTGGGGAATGGCTTTCAAGGCAAGCACCCCTTTTCCGTTTTACATTCCTTATAGCCTCGTTCGGATTCTTATTGATCTTCAGTGCTCTATACGCGATGTGGGTTTTTATTGGCTGACCGGCTCGATATGAGCCTTGTTTTCATTAGGTAACCATCACAAGTTGACATCACAAGTTATGTTGATAATTTGCTGAGAAAACCGTCCACGAATGCGCCACGAATAAACGAATGAGAGTGCTATTCGTGCATTCGTGAAACATTCGTGGACGGTCTACCCCGTCAACCAGAGCCTGTGGCAGGGTATTACGAGTTGCCTAAAAAATGCACAACCTCATCCTCAAAACCAATCCCTGCGGATGAAGATGATAATAACGATCACCGATAAGGCGACCGAAATCAGCAGGGTGAAGACAAACGCCAGCGGATGCTCTTGCAGCGGCAGGTGCACGTTCATGCCATAAAAGCTGGCAACGATCATCGGCAGGTTCAGCACAATCGTGATGGCTGCCAGGAATTTCATGACTGCATTCAGATTGTTCGAGATAATTGAAGCAAAAGCATCCATCATCCCACTCAAGATGTTGCTGGTGATGCTGGTCACCTCGATTGCCTGCTGGTTTTCGGTAATCACATCGTCCAACAAGTCTTCGTCATCGGGGTAGGCTTTAAATAATTGACTGCGGTCCAGCCGTTCGAGCATCAACTCGTTGGCTTTGAGGGCGGTGGTGAAGTAGGTGAGGCTTTTCTGGTATTTGAGCAGTTCCAGGACTTCGCGGTTGCGGGTGGATTTTTGCAACTGGTCTTCGAGGTAATCCACCGTTTTGGTGATGGTGCGCAGGTGAGTTAGATAATTGGTGGCGCTGGCAAGCAGAATGCGCAAGAGAAAGCGATTGCGCTTGCCGGTCGAAAGGTTGCGTACCCTGCCGCTGCAAAAATCGCGCAAAATATCGTTTTCATATTTGCATACCGTGATCAAATATTTCTCGGTGAGAATGATGCCTAACGGAATGGTGATATAAGGCGCATCCGCCTGAGTCCCCTGATAAAAGGGGATGCGCAGAATGACCAGCAAAATACCGTCTTCCCGTTCGGTGCGGGCACGTTCGTCTAAGTCAAGTGGATAGGTCAAAAAATCACGCGGAATTCCCAAATCGCTGATGATCTGGATTTCATCGGGTGTTGGATCGAGAAGGTGTATCCAACACCCGTTGACCGGCTCGGTGAGGATCGACAATCCATCTTCGTAGTTTTTATAGATGGTAAGCATGTCCTTCTCCTTCAGCTTAAGATCAACGAGAAAACTCGTCGTTTCAGGGCACAACCGCAAGGATTGTGCAAGCAAACCTGTGAGACCGTAGGACAACCTTTGCCTGTCGTCTTGCAGTCCCATCGCAACGATTCGCCTTTCCACCCTTTCAGTAACCCTTTCTTCTCCGCCTCTCCCGTAAGCAGAGAACAAGCAGGGCAAAGATCGAACTTTGACCGCGGCGGTCTCTGCTGGCTCGGCCGGATTGGGGCAGAGACCGCCGGTGCTTCTCTATGCAGTCTGGGGATGACGGCGCTCCGCACGCCGCAGGAAGAACTTGGTGATCTCTTCGGAGACAGCCGGAATCATTGCCAGGCTCAACACCACGGCCCACTCACGCCCGGACATAAAGTGCGTGTTGAAAATGGGTTGCAGGAAAGGCACCGAAATCACCAGCGCCAGAACCGAAAGCGAGAAAGCCATTGCGTATTGCATGGATCGGTTAGAGAAAACTCCGATGCGAAAGACCGACTGACGCTCCGACCGCACCGTATAGGCGCGGAATAACTCACACAAGGAGAGGGTGACAAACGCCATCGTTTCGGCGGTTTGCACATCTACCCCTCGCCAGTTGTAGTTGAGAATGAAGGCAAGCGGGTTTGCGCCAGGCGGCAACATGTCTCCTTCTGCCAGATGCCACAGCAAGCCGATGGCAAAAGCCATGAGGGTTGCCCCGGTTTGGGTGATGGTCTGGATCAGAATGCCCAGTTGCATGGGTTTGTTGATAATCGGCTCGTTCTTCGGGCGGGGTGGGCGTTCCATAACGTCGGGATCGCCTTTTTCCATTGCCAGCGCCAGAGCTGGAGCGCCATCGGTGATCAGGTTGAGCATCAAGAGTTGGATCACGGTAAGAGGTGTCGGCACGCCGGCCAGGGTGGCCAGAAAGATAATCATGATTTCGGCAACGTTGGAAGAAAGGAGGAAGAAGACAAACTTGCGGATGTTGGCATAGATAATCCGCCCCTGTTCGACGGCTGCCACAATGCTGGCGTAATTGTCATCGGTCAGCACCATATCGGCGCTCTCCTTGGCAACATCCGTGCCGGTAATGCCCATGGCAATCCCAATGTCAGCGCGTTTGATCGCCGGGGCGTCGTTAACCCCATCGCCGGTCATGGCGACCACCTCATTATCGGCGCGCAAGGCTTCGACAATGCGCAGTTTATGCTCCGGCGAGACGCGGGCAAAGACATCCGTAAAGCGAAGTTGCTTTTGCAACTCGCCGTCATCCATTTCATTGACCTGATTGCCGGTCAACACCTGGTGGCCAGGCAGAAGCAATCGGATTGACTCAGCAATCGCCCGCGCCGTATTGGGGTAATCGCCGGTGATCATAATCGTACGGATGCCTGCGCGGCGAGCTTTTTCGAGGGCCGGGACCACCTCCGGGCGGGGTGGATCGATCATACCCAGCAAGCCGACAAAGGTCATCCCTTGTTCCAATTGCGCGGCATCAAGCTTTTCGGGCAATTCAGGGATTAGTTTATAAGCTACCCCTAGAACGCGCAGGGCATCTTGGGTCAGGCGATCGTTTGCCTGCAGGATTTGCATCCGCTTTTCTTCGTTCATTGGCAGGGCATAATCCTGCATATTTTGATAATGGGTACAGAGGTCGAGCACAATATCCGGCGCGCCTTTGACCAGCACCACGTATCCTTTCGGCGGGATCGGTTGGTCGAATGGAGAAATATCCTCTTTGCGCGGCTGCTGCAAGGCATGGATGGTTACCATGCGCTTGCGCTCAGAATCGAAGGGGATTTCCTGAACGCGTGGGTAAGCGCGGCGCAATTCCTTCAAATCTGCTCTGGCTTTAAGGGCAGCCACCAGGAGCGCCCCCTCGGTGGGGTCGCCAACCATGCGGTAGGGAATGGCGCCGTTGCCGCTATCCACTTGTTCTAATTCGGCGTCGTTGTTCAAACATCCCACCCACAATGCCGTCAATAAAGCCTGGTATTGGGTAGGATCAATCGGATTACCGTCCACCAAAAACTCGCCCTGCGGACTGTAACCACTGCCGCTGACCTCGAAGAACATGCCGTCTGCCCAGATGCGCGTCACCGTCATTTCGTTTTGGGTGAGCGTGCCGGTCTTATCCGAGCAGATCACCGTAGCTGAACCCAAAGTTTCGACCGATGAGAGGCGGCGAATGAGGGCATGGCGGCGGATCATCTCGCGCATGCCCAATGCCAGCGAGATGGTTACCACGGCGGGCAAGCCTTCGGGTACAGCGGCAATTGCCAATCCGACCGCAATCATGAACATTTCCAGCGGGGGATAGCCGCGCAACCAGCCGAGCAGGAACACCAACCCACAGATGAGGATAGCTGCCCAGCCCAGCGTTTTGCCTAATTGATCGAGGCGTCGTTGCAGCGGGGTGGGTTCACTTTGCACCGATTGCAGCATCTCGGCGATCAAACCGATCTGGGTGCGCATTCCGGTGGCGGTGACGACGCCGCGCCCGCGCCCATAGTTGACCAGCGTGCCCATAAAGGCCGAGTTTTTGCGGTCGCCGACGGGAATTTCCTTTTCGCGGATGGTGGCGGCGTGTTTTTGCACCGGCACCGACTCGCCGGTCAGGGCGGCTTCTTCGATGCGTAAATTGACTGCTTCGAGCAGGCGCAGGTCGGCCGGCACGTAATTGCCCGCCTCGAGCAAGACAATGTCGCCCGGCACTAGTTGGGCTGCCGGCACTACCTGACGTGTGCCATCCCGTACCACATGGGCATCGGGTGCAGCCAGTTTACGCAAAGCTGCCAGCGCTTGCTCGGCGCGCCGCTCTTGAATCACTCCTAGGGTAGCATTCAGAATCACAATGGCAATAATCGCTGCTGACTCGATCCAATCGCCTAACACGGCTGAGATCAGCGAGGCAACGATCAGCATAATCACCACAAAGTTATTGAACTGATCCAGCAACATTTGCCAGAAGGGGGTTGGTGGAGCTTCTTGTAGAGCGTTAAGCCCCACCAGCGCAAGGCGTTGCTGGGCTTCCGCATGGGTCAGGCCGCGCTCAAAGTGAGTTTGCAGTCGATCGGCGATCTCTTCAGGGTTCAGGGTGTGCCAGAGCCCGTCCTTATCCTGTTTGGTGAGAAATT
>DAOTZA010000202.1:0-2333 GCA_034434515.1 Anaerolineales bacterium
TCACTGTAATAAGCCGCGTACATCGGCCCAATCGGGCTATCGCGGCCGATGCGCCCAAAGCCAGCCATTACCAACTGGTATATGGCTTGCCGATCCAGACCAAGCTTTAGGGCTTGCATCACTCTGGGATCGTTGCCTGGGGCGCGATCCGAACGTAACCGAACCACATCAAACTGGTTCGTTGGGGCATCCAACAGGGTGATTCCGCTCTCATTTTTCAAGCTGCTGTACAGGTCAGTCGAAAGCGCCATGACCAGATCCACCTGCCCACCTCGCAAGGCGTCAACCATGGCGGTTTGATCGGCGAAGAAAAGAATTTCTACCCCCTCTAGCTTTGGCTGCCCTTCAACAAAATAGGCTTCATTGGCTTGCAAAATCAGACGATCCTCTGGGCTATATTCCACAACCTTGAAAGGCCCTGTCCCATTAAATTGGGTTGGGTCAGCCGTATTCTCTTTGAGAATCAAAGCGTGATTGTCGCTCAGGTCGAATAGGAAGAAGGGATTGGATTGTTTGAGCTTAAAGGTTACTTCCAAATCACCGCTGGCTTCAATGCTCTCAATGTTGGCATACAAATCGGCCGTTGGATAGCCGGAGTCTGGATTGCGCAGCCGGTCAAAGGTCCAGACAACATCCTTCGCCGTGAAGGGCGTGCCATCGTGGAAGGTTACCCCTTCTTCCAACTGGAAAGTGTACACCAGCCCATCCTCACTAACCGTCCAGCTCTTGGCTAAGCGAGGCGCAATGGTGTTTTGCGGCGTAACATCCACTAAGTAATCGTAAATATGATTGGCGGCAAACACTTCCGGGTCTGAAGAGATGGTCGCTGGGTCAACCTGCACCAGCGGTTGTGTGGCAACGCGGAGCACACCCTTTCGTTCTACGCCAGATGGAGCTGGGGGTTCAGTGGACGCCGGTTGACTGGGTTGTTGTGGTTCAGCAGGGGGTTGAGTAGCAGCCGGTGCAGGGGGTTGAGTGGGTTCAGGAGTTGCCGGTTGGCCTCCGCAAGCCTGGAGCAGAAAGGTGCTCAGGATCACTAAGGTAAAAATGGCTTTCAGGATACTCTTGGTTTGCATTGAACTTCTCCTCTTAGTAGAAAGTTGATTGAATTTGCAGAATGACCTTAAGGATTCAAGGGATTTTTGATATTGCACCTCCTCTCTTCATTAAGATAATTAACTATCGTCGGAAAGGTATGGCTCTCAATTACCCCATCTAAAAGAAAACTTAATTCGCATTTACATTGCTCCAGTGCGTCCTTCTAAAAGACTCTACAATGCGCCTTGCTCAGGTTCACCTGCGGTTCTTTTACAATTTTGAACATCCCGCTTAAGCGAGGCGCGTTAATGAATAAGTGTAAAGGCATTGAAAATTCCTTCCGTTGAACACCCTGGTGGTGTTTTTTTGGTGATCCCGAATGAACAGATGAAAACAACTTATTCGTGAAAAATTATACTATAATAGTTACCCAACTGCTGAACTTTCAAAAATTAATTTTTCAAGCTCACTTATACTGAGCAGACACTCCCTCCATGAAAAAGTTCCTCGGATGTGCAAGAACGTCCTTCGGTTGAACAAGGGGTAGGTGTCGATGGGGGTTGCCCATCGACACTGGTACCAGGACGTCTGACATCAGCTTCAAAACTCATTGGTCAAAAACTACGACACAGTTTACTCGACGAATGAAACTGGGCGCAAATCCGACAGTCCTGAAAAGGGTTTAAGGACAAAACCCTGGAATGTCGATCGGATGGCAGCCAATTGAGTGTAGAAGTATGGAACAATGATTGGACCACGCTCAATCAACAATTTTTGGATGGCTTTGTAGGCGGCAACGCGCTCTGCTTCATGAGGGGTCGTAGCAGCGATATTTGACAGGTAATCAAACTCTGCATCACAGAAGTGCGATTCATTCCATTTGGCATTGCATTTCAGCATCACGTCCAGATAGAATTGCGGATAGGGACGCGAACCCCAGCTGGTGATCCCCAAATCCACTTCCAACCAGCGGTTATCTCCGTAATAGACACTCTCTGGTTCGATATTAACATTTACATCAACCCCGATGTCGGCCCACTGGTTTTTCAAGACTACGGCAAGTTGAGGGCGATCGCCGCTATTGGGGGTATGTAAGTCAATCTGCAGGCCATTGGGATAGCCAGCCTGGGCAAGCAACTTCCTGGCTGCTTCGACATTCCGAATCGGGAGCGGCGTCTCCTCACTGTAATAAGCCGCGTACATCGGCCCAATCGGGCTATCGCGGCCGATGCGCCCAAAGCCAGCCATTACCAACTGGTATATGGCTTGCCGATCCAGACCAAGCTTTAGGGCTT
>DAOTZA010000203.1:0-3080 GCA_034434515.1 Anaerolineales bacterium
TGGGCAAACGCAGGTCGAGCAAGATTATATTCGGATAGGGGTAGCGAAGATCATCGGCGTATTTGCCCTGCCGGTTAAGATAGGCTATCGCCTGCTCTCCATCTTCTACGTGACAAAAGATGTTTTTGACCAGATAGGACTCAAAGAGGCGGCGGAGCAGCTCAGCGTGATCGGGGTTGTCCTCCACCAGTAAAATCTTAATGGGTTCCTGACTTCTCAATTTCTGACCTCCTCAGCGGATTAAGTCTGATGAGTCTTGGGCAGGCTAAACCAGAAGGTGCTGCCCTTACCCTCCCCTTCAGATTCCACCCACACTCGCCCACCGTGCACTTCGATAATGCGTTTCACCAATGCCAACCCTACCCCATAGCCCTGCGCCCGTGGGTCAAGTTTCTCAAACAAGCCAAAGATTTTCTCTTGCTGCTCAGCTTCGATGCCAATGCCATTATCGCGTACAAAGAGGTGGATTTCGTCTGGAGCATCCCGCCAACCGATCTCGATGCGGGGGTTTGGTTGCTCGCCCATATATTTCAAGGCGTTATCCAGCAGGTTTTGCATCACTTGTAACAAGCGTGCCCGATCGCCATAAACGAGTGGCAAACCGGGAGCGATCTCAAAGTCCACCGTTCGACCCTGATGTTGGATGTTCCCAAACAGCAATTGCACAGCTTCCATAACAACTTCGCCAATGGGGAAGCAGCTAGGCGCATTAGCCACGCGCCCGATGCGGGAAAGCTCTAACAGCCCCTCCAACAAGGCCTGCATCTTTTCCGCCGCAAAGCGGATGCGCTGCAAATCGGCTTTAGCCTGGGCGAGGTCACCTTGCTCCAAGCTTTGTTCCACAAAGGCCAGAAAGCCCAGGATGGTAATCAACGGGCTTTTAAGATCATGCGAAACAGTGTACGTGAATTGACCCAACTCGGCGTTTTTGCGTTGTAGGTCCTGGATTAACTGTTCCCGCTCTGCCTCCAACCGTTTGCGTTGAGTGACATCGATAAAGACAGCCGCAAAATAGCCTGGTTTGGGGCAAAAAGCGCGCACCTCATACCACTTGCCTAACTCTTGCGTGTATTCTTCAAAGACCTGTTCACCACCGCCTGCAGCGACCTCTCCATAGCGTTCGATCCAGTGTGCTTCCAACCTGGGCACGAGCTGGCGTGCTGTTTTCCCAATCACTTGCTCGGCCTTCAACCCGGTCAACTTTTCAAAGGCCGGGTTGACTTCCAGGAAGCGATAGTCAATCGGCTGCCCGTTGTCATCCCAAATCATCTCGTTCAGGGCAAAGCCTTCAACCATGTTTGCGAACAGGGTGCGGTAGCGTTGCTTACTTAGGTGGATAGTCTCCAGAGCTGCTTTTTGCTCGGTTATATCGGTGGCTGCGCCGACAATATACTTAATGCGTCCCTCACGCCAGACCGGGGTGAGCGTGGTTGACCAGGTGCGTCGGCCGCCGGGCAAGTCGAGGGTTTCCTCATAGGTAACCGGTTGACCGCTATCCAGGCAACGTTGATAATTGGCGCACAAGACTGACCCCAACTCCTCGCCCACCAGCTCAATCGGGGTCTTGCCTTGTATCATCTCTAGCGAGATGCCGGTTTTCTTCTGATGCGCCAGGTTCGTGCGCAGGTAGCGAAATTCTCCCGCTTCGTCAACCTCGATCAGAAAGACTGCGTCCTGGACACCATTAAACAGGACATCGTATTCCTGAAGCAAGTTTTGCAGGGCCAGTTCGGCTTCTTTACGCTCGGTGACGTCCTGCGCGAAGCCTTCGAGCGCAATCAGGTTGCCTTGCGCGTCGAAAATTGGGGTGTTTTGCTGTTCCATCCAGATCAGGCGCCCATCCTTGCGCCGCCAGCGCAAGACAAGTTTCTGGTCGGGTTTGATGCCTTCGGTAGCAATTTTTTGTAACAGGGGCAGATCTTCGGGATGGATGAGTTTATACCCCAGATAAGGGTCGGCGTAGTGCTCTTCAGGGGTATAGCCGGTGATCGCCGTAGCCGAGGGGCTGACGTACTCAAAGTGTTGTTGAGGGACAAACGAGATGCGATAGACCAGGTCGCGGGAATTTTCGATCAAGTTGCGATAGCGCTGTTCGCTTAAGCGCAGAGCTTGCTCAGCGGCCTTTTGGGCGGTCAGGTCAACCACAGCCAATAAGAGCCACTCGGTTTGCGGTTCGTGTTCATTTACCTTTGGAGGCGACAGGCGTTCGGCTTGCAAGCGCACCCAGATGAAGCCTTTCTGGGGGTGTTTTAAGCGAAGTTCGATGAGCTTATCCTTCGGTTGCCGAAACAAAGCCCGATAACGGGAAAGGAAAGCCGGGCGGTCAGCGTCATCGATAAAGGTTTGCACGGGTTTGCCAAGCACCTGATCGAGGGAAGATTTGATCAGGTTGCAAAAGGTAAGATTTGCCTCCTGGACAATGCCCTGTTCATCGAGGAGCAAATAGCCCGTGGGAGAGCGGTTAAAGATAGTTGAGAATAACAACTGCGCCCGCTCCAGCTCAGCCGTGGTGCTTTTGAGTTCTTCGTTCTGTAATTCCAGCTCAATCTGGTGAACCTGAAGCTCATGGGCAAGTTTGAGGATTTGTTCATGGCTGAGCTCACTGAGAGACACGGCTGAATCGGAGAGACGCGCCAGGGCTTGTTGGCGCAGGGATTCAGAGGAAGAAAGCTGTTTGTTTTCTGTCATCAAGCACCACCTGAAAAATGGGATATCCCCTCACCCCCAGCCCCTCTCCCATAAGAGGGAGAGGGGAGATGACCCTCACCCCCAACCCCTCTCCCAAGGGGCGAGGGGAGATGACCCTCACCCCCAGCCCCTCTCCCAAGGGGAGAGGAGAGATGACCCTCACCCCCAGCCCCTCTCCCATGAGAGGGAGAGGGGAGAATGCCCTCACCCCCAACCCCTCTCCCAAGGGGAGAGGGGAGATGACCCTCACCCCTAACCCATCTCCCAAGGGGAGAGGGGAGATGACCCTCACCCCCAGCCCCTCTCCCATGAGAGGGAGAGAGGAGAATGCCCTCACCTCCAACCCCTCTCCCATGAGAGTTCAGGGGCGGACAGATCGGGGGATAAGGGAC
>DAOTZA010000204.1:0-7612 GCA_034434515.1 Anaerolineales bacterium
AATCGAGGAGAGTGAATTCAGGCGCTGGGGTATTTAGAGTTACTTTTGGCATTGTTTCCTTCCTTTCGAGTTAATGGATGATTGGAGTTGGGGGCAACCCTCACCGCCGGCGCCTCTCCCAGGGCGGGAGAGGGGAGACACCCTCACCCCCGGCCCCTCTCCCAGAACGGGAGAGGGGAGACACCCTCACCGCCGGCGCCTCTCCCAGGGCGGGCGAGGGGAGACACCCTCACCGCCGGCGCCTCTCCCAGGGCGGGAGAGGGGAGGTTGCCCTCACCCCCGGCCCCTCTCCCAGAACGGGAGAGGGGAGACACCCTCACCGCCGGCGCCTCTTCCACAGGGCAAGGGGCGGTTGCACTTAACGCTTTGAAGAGCATTTGCCTCTTTCTCATGGTCTGTTCAGGCCAGAAGCTGCCAGAAACTCTGCCACGGCTTCCAGAAAAGCCTCTGGGCGTTCTTCATGCGGCACATGACCGGCCTTTTCGATCACCGCTAAGGTAGCATTGGGCAATTCTTCAGCCAGGCGCAGGCTATCGGCGGTTGGCACGACGCGATCGTCATCGCCGCTGATCACCAGACAAGGCATTTGGATCTCTGTTAAGCGGGCCGGCAAGTCTGACTCGCGGCTGGCAACAACCAGCTCCCAAAGAGCCTTATCCCAATTTTCAGCCTTCAAAGGCTTCTGATAGAGGGCAATCGTTTCGGCGGGAATGCGGCTGGGGTCGTGCCAGGAAAGGCGTAATAACTCCATCCCCCGCGTTTGAATCTGGCGCATGAACAAGGGTCCCAAGCGGCGCAGTTGCGGGGTAGCAAACAACGGCCGCAGCCAGGCTGGCGCTCCGCCGCCGGCGTAAACGGCTGCGTCCACCAGAATTAAGGCCGCGACGCGGTGCGGATAAGCAAGAGCTGTTTGCATGGCAACCGTTCCACCGGCCGAGTTGCCCACCAAAATAGCTTTTTCTACCCCAAAATGATCCATAAGCCCAATGACCAGCTCTACTTGCGCTTCAGGGCTATAGGGGTTGCGCCCCTGCCACCGTAAAGGTCGCTCGGTCAAGCCAAAGGCCGGGCGATCAAAGGCAATCACTGTGCCAGCTTGTGCCAGGCCGGGCATCACGGCTCGCCAGGAATAGACACTGGCTCCAAAGCCATGCAACAAGACAAAAACCGGCTCGCCTTGCCCCTGGGTTTTAACATGCACTTGCAAACCATTTATCGGAATAAACTGGCTATCGGGGTCGGCAAGCGCCTGCGGGGGTTGGGTGCCTTCTAAAGGCGGAATCGGGATTAGCAAAGGACCCACAATCAGCCCAACCAGCAGCAATCCAATGAAGATCAAAACACCACGCCAAAACGTTTTCATGCACCTTTCTCCGACATTTTATAGGGTCTAATAGCAGGCGGTAAGAACAAGCTGGCAGAGACCAGGGCAAACGTCAGCCAGGTTGGCACAACCACGCCGCGCACGGCGCTGTGCTTGATGGCTATCCCAGCCAGCGCCCACAGAATCACCAGGGTGAAGGCAACATCTCGGCGGGTGTAATTAACCCAGCCAGCGATCCCCAGCACAGCAATCAAGATCAGGCTGAACCACCCCTCGGCTGAGATCCCAAAACCGTTCCACTGCAAATAATCCAGCAGCGTGGTGACATTTGCCACCGTGGCTACCGTAATCCAACCCAGATAAATTCGGAACGGCAGATGAACCAGCAAGCTCTCTGCTCTGGAGACACTCACACGGCCAATGCCCAGCTTCAAATAGGTGCGAATCAAGCTGAACAGTAACACCAGCATTGCCAACAAAGTAAGGGGAAATTGCTCGTAATGCCACAGGAAAATCCAGGCGCTATTGGCAAGACTACCCAGCACCACCCAACCGCCGATCGCCCGTAAGCGAGGATTGGCTCTTTGAGCCGGCAAAGCCTGGTAAACGGCAAAAGCCATCAGACCAAGATAGATGACCCCCCAAATGGAAAACACATAACCGGCCGGCACAAAATAGACCTGAAAACGGTTGGAAATCTCACCGGTGGTCAGCCCGTTGAAGGGCAGGGCGTTTGCTAGACCGTTGATGATCAGAGTAAGAAGGATGCTGAGGAGAACGATAAATTGACGAAGGGGTTCTTTCATCGGAGTTGAACACTTTCTAGAAAATTGCTGATTGCGGATAGGGTTTGCCGGTGCTGCTCTGGGCGGCTGAGGGTAGCTGTGCCATCGCCGGGTTGCTCACCATACCAGCCAAACTGGGCATGGTTGCCACCTTCAATTGCCACCCATTGGGTGGTTGGCGGCAAAAGCGCTTGGGAGGCGCGGATTTTTTCCACCGTTGCCAACCGATCTTGGGTAGCATAGATCGAAAGCACCGCCAGGTCGGTTTTTGAGAGGTCGGCGCTGCTAGCCGGGTAAGATGCCAGCAGGATCAGGCCATCCACTCCAGCAGGGTTCTGCCTGGCAAAGCTGGCTGCCATGGCTCCGCCTAGGGAATGTCCGCCGACGACCCAATGGCGAATCTGAGGGTAGGTTGCCAAAATCGTTTCGGCGGCATTGGGGTTGAAAACCGCCAGATTCAAAGGCATTTTGACAATGACGACCAGAAAGCCTTTTGCGGCTAGGTCGTGCGCTAAGGGAGCATAAGCGCGGGCATCCACCCTTCCACCAGGATAAAAAATGAAGCCCGTGGCTGGCGAGGCGGCCCGAGGCAGAAAGATCAGCCTGCTTTTCTCAACCCGCACCTCCACTTGCTCGTCCGTTTGAAGGGCTGCCAGCGCTTCAGGCATGGCTGGCAAGGGATTGCCTGCCCACAGGATAAAACCGCCGCTCCCCAGGAGCAGCAATGCCAGCAAGCCCAATAGCAGAAACTTAAGACACTTTGGCACGGCTTGAATCCATCTGCATACGTTCCAGGCGGCCGGGATGAATAATGCGCCGGTAAGCAAAAGCGACCGTCCAAACCATGAGCAGAGCCGTAAAGACGCCCGGTGCCCACACCCCAACGCTCTGGATGAGAAAACCGCCCAGGGTCGGGGCAATCACCCGTGTGATAGCCTCGAGCGAAGACGCCAGACCTAGGGTTCCGCCCACTTCTTCGCGGCTGACCGATTTGCTGAGGGCGCTTTGAATCACGGTGTTGAGCATGCCTCCCGAAACGGCCAGCGGTAATAACAAGACCAAAAGGGTGGCAAGATTACGGGTGAACGCCCACCCCAATAGCGAAAGCCCCATGATCCATAACCCACTGATCAAGAGAGCGTTTTCGCGGAAACGACGGGTGAGCAGACCGATCAAACCGCCCTGAGTGATGACCGACAGGACACCCACATAGGCTAAAATAAACCCGGTCGTGCGGGCTTCTATACCAATGGCTTGGGCGAAGAGGGAAAATACGGTCTGGAAGGTGGCAAAGGCTAAGCCAAAGAACAGGCGCACGTGCAAGAGTGGCCCTACCTTGGGCCGTTGCAATGCCTGCCACAGCGCCTTTAGCGTAAACGGTGGGCGGGCGTGCTGCGAGATCGCCTCCCGCTGTTGCGGCGAAAGCGACTCGGGCAACAAGAAGAAAATCTGCAACAGGTTTAGGAAGGCAATAGCGGCTGCCGCATAAGCTGGCACGCTATACCCAAACTGGCTCAAAGCGCCCCCGGCAGCCGGCCCGATGATAAAGCCCAGCCCGAAAGCCGCCCCGATTAAACCCAGACCGCGGGCGCGATTGCGCTCATCGGTGACGTCGGCGATATAGGCTTGCGCAACGCTGATGTTGCCGCCGGTTAAACCGTCTAGGATGCGGCTGAGAAAGAGCACACCCACGATGAAAAGGTTGGCTGGTTGAACGGAAAGCAAGGCGGCCATGCTGCGCCCAATCGGTTCTGCCAGAGCCAGCAAGAGAAACCCCAGAAACGTTCCAAAGACCGAAACCAGCAGGATCGGGCGGCGGCCAAAACGGTCGGACAACCGTCCCAGCAATGGAGCGCCAACGAGTTGAGCGGCGGCATACGAAGCCACCAGCAGGCCCACCACGCTAGCCGTTGCCCCATAAGACTCGGCATAATAGGGCAGTAAGGGTAAGATCAGTCCAAAGCCCAACAGATCAACAAAGACGATGATGAAAATGGTCAATAGCCGCGAGTTTTTCATAATTACACCTTCTCTGGGAAAGGATGCGTGGTGCAATTTGCATCCGACTGGCCGGCAAGCTGTTTGAGTCGATCGATCAAGCCGCTAAAGATCAGGCTATGAAGCGGATAAAGGAGATACCAGTACGCCAGCCCCGATAATCCTTTGGGAGCGAAGAAGGCTGTTTGGACGAGGCGCGTTTGCCCTTCAGCATAAGGGATAGCCTCAAATTGCAGCCAGGCTTTCCCGGGCAACTTCATCTCGGCGCGCAGTAAAAGACGGCGGTCTGCTTCCACAGCTTCCACCCGCCAGAAATCGATCGCATCGCCCACCCGCACCATCTCGGGGTCACGCCGCCCGCGCCGCAAGCCCACCCCGCCGACCAGGCGGTCAATGGCGCCGCGAATTTGCCACAGCAGGTTGAGGTATAACCATCCCGTTTTCCCTCCCAGGCGGCTAAAGGCGCGAAAGGTCTGAGCAGGAGAGGCAGGGACAATCCGCTGGCGACGCTCGATGATCATCCCTTCTTGGGTCGTTAAGGAAACCGGCACCACGTCTCCCTGGCTGGTAGAAAGCGCATCGCTCCAGGAGGTTTCGATGTGTTGGGCATCTAACTCGGCCAGGGCAAGCGCCAGGGCGCTCTGATAGTCCAGTGGCTCAATTTCGGGGAACAATTGCTTTGCCAGGGGATGACGCACAATCACTTCATTGCGCAGGCCATCAATCAATGGGCGCGCCAGCGCAGCCGGAATTGGGGTGACCAGATGAACCCAATAGGAAGAAAGGCGCGGCGTTAGAAAGGGCACCGGCAGCAGCCAGCGCTTTAAGCCCCGCGCTCTGGCATAGCCCAGCAGCATCTCTCCATAGGTCAGGACATCTGCGCCGCCGATTTCAATGACTGCATCTGCGCTGGCAGGCGTCTTTAGCGCAGCCACCAGGTAAGCGATGACATCGTTGATCGCAATCGGTTGAACGCGTTGATAGACCCAGCGCGGGCAGATCATTACCGGAATCCGCTCGGTGAGATAGCGGATCATTTCAAAAGAGATACTGCCCGAGCCGACCACAATCGCTGCCCGAAACTCGGTGAGCGACACCCCAGCCTGCCGAAGCACCTCCCCGGTAGTCTGGCGGGAGCGCAGGTGATGGGAGAGGTTGGCTTGCGGGTCGCCCAAACCCCCCAGGTAGATGATCCGCTGCACCCCTTGCTGACGGGCAACCTGGGCGAAGTTCTGGGCTGCCTGCCGATCGCGGCGGTCAAAATCCTGACTGGCAGCCATGCTGTGCACCAGATAATAAGCCACAGCCACACCCTTTAAAGCCGGCGGTAGGGTTTCGGGTTGCAAGACATCGCCCTCCACAACCTGCACCTGAGCAAGCCAGGGACGACCCTGCAGGCGTCTGGCATCCCGCACCAGCACGCGCACCGCATAGCCCGCTTGCAGAAGGGCTGGCACCAACCGACCGCCGATATAACCGGTTGCGCCGCTGACCAGAATCGGCGAGACTGCATTTTGAGTCATTGTCATTGATAGATTATCCATTATTTGTCTAGTATTTGCCTATATTATAACAGGTATTTCATGGAAGAGATTAGAGTTTTGTCAGAAACGGGGTTGCTCTTAACCGCGAATGGACGCGAATGAACACGAAAAATCGATTTTGTAGGACAAATTTTATCGTTGTCCTACTCTACGCAGGCGGTTTCCCTTTTCTTAAGCACAGGATGATTTGTTATAATTGACCCCATTGGAAAACTCACCGCAAAGCGTAGCGTTCAACATACCTTGCGCCTCAGCGGTGAAACGACCGTCTTTCAGCAGACTCGCAATTGAGCTCACTGCAAAAAACTGCAGAGCGCTGCGAGGGCAAAGCTCTCCAGAAATGTCTCTGTGTTCTCTGCAAACTCAGCAGTGACCTTAATCAAAAGAGGTCTTATCGCCTTTATTCTTAACGGAGTGAATCAAGATGAACGAGACACCGATCTTAACGGCTGAAGGAGCTGCAAAGCTAAAAGAGGAACTGGAATACCTGACCACCGTTGCTCGCAAAGAAATCGCCGAGCGGCTTCGCCACGCCGTCTCCCAGGGCGATCTTTCGGAAAACGCCGACTATCACAAAGCCAAGGAGGATCAGGCTTTCCTGGAAGGGCGCATCCAGGAGCTGGAATATCTGCTCAAAAACGCCACCATTGTGGAAAACAATAGCGGTCCCGTAGAGGAAGTTCAGGTGGGCGTGCGCGTAACCGTTCAGGAGGAGCCCTACCCTCCTGAAACCTATCTGATCGTGGGTGCCAAAGAAGCCGATCCGCGCAACGGAAAGATCTCGAACGAATCACCCATTGGCAGCGCCTTGATAGGGCATAAAGTTGGTGAAGTGGTCACCGCCGAAACGCCGGCTGGCAAAATCACCCTGAAAATCCTGAAAATCGAATAGGCTGGCTGCCGGCGTTGCTGATGAGCGAACCACGCGATCCGCCGCGGCTGGCGGAAGAGTTCTGGCGAGGGGTGCGGGCGGAAGCGCCGCTGTTGATCGGCGTTGCCCCGTTTGGGATGATCTACGGCGTGCTGGCACTCTCGGCGGGCATGCCCCCGGCAGCGGCTCAAGCTATGTCGGCGATGGTCTTTGCCGGCTCGGCGCAATTCATCACTACCCAACTCTACGCCACCGCCTCGCCACTGATTCTGACCGTATTGACGATATTTGTGGTCAACCTGCGTCACCTGTTGTACAGCGCCTCGGTGGCGCCCTATTTGCAGCCGCTGCGGCCAGCCTGGAAATTTCTGCTTGCCTACCTGCTGACCGATGAAGCCTATGCGGTGACCATTGCCGAGTATCAACGGGCGCCAACTTTGGGCAACCATTCGCCGGGCTTTTTTCTGGGCGCCGGTCTGGCGCTGTGGGCTTGCTGGCAGGCGAGCACGGCGGTGGGCGTCTTTCTGGGCGCTAACCTGCCCCAGAACTGGTCGCTCGATTTCACCCTGGCGCTGACCTTCATTGCTATCATCGTTCCCACCCTGAAAGACCGCGGGCTGATGGTGGCTGCCCTGATCGCCAGCCTGACGGGGATGGTGAGTGGCGGTTTCCCCTATAAGCTGGGGCTGTTGCTGGCAACCCTGTTGGGCATTCTGGGAGGGTACTGGCTGGGAGACGAAAGATGAAAATCTGGTATATCCTCCTGCTGGGAGGCGCAGTGACGTATCTCACCCGCCTTTCAATGATTTTGCTCTTCAGTCGTCGCCACATCCCGGCTCGGCTGGAACGGGCATTGCGTCTGGTGCCGGCAGCAGTCTTCTCGGCGATTATCGCCCAGGAGGTGTTTTTGCAAAACGGACAGCTCAACCTCTCCTTTCAAAACGAGCGCATCGCGGCTGCACTGGCGGCGAGCGTGGTTGCCTGGCGCACTCGCAACGTCCTGCTCACCCTTGCCGTGGGCATGGCAACCCTGTGGGCGTTGCAGATGGCACTACCGTAAGATTGGGCAGAGGGGTGAGAGTAGCTGAGC
>DAOTZA010000205.1:0-8837 GCA_034434515.1 Anaerolineales bacterium
GGCCAACAAGCGTATGCGCTCGTAGATACTCTGAATCGCTGTGTCTTTATGAATGCCCTTGACAATAGCGTCGACATCTCTCGGCATTTCTCCACTGAGTTCTACGTACAGGTCATAACTCATGCAGCACCTCCTCACCAGTTTTGACGGTGTAATTTCTATCTCCGAGCGCCTTCTTGATCTCCTTTACAACCGTATTGCGCATCTGGGCATCTCTGGCATAGCCCCAAACACGCCCCTTATCGGTTTGGAAGGAAAACAGTTTTTTGCTTACCGCGTCTTGACCGCTGCTTCCGCGCTTTCCGCGTAGAAAGTTCTGCCAATCACTTGTATTTGAAATGAGATTGCCTTTTTCATCTTGTCCCAAGAGCGGGTTCATTTGCTTGCGCCATAGAAAGGCACCTTTGACAAAAAAGAACCAGCGCAAATCAGCAGCGCCTTCAGGTTTTACCTGCCGGAATTTTCTGAGAAAGATTTCAATATCAGGCTTAGGTAGCGATGGGACAGAGGTTGTTTGAACAATGCCGTAATCTTCGCCTATTTTCCCCTTCTGCGGTTTGAGCGTTGTCTTGCCGCCCAGCGCGCCATACTTTGCCGCGATTTCTATTGCCTTTGTCAGTAGCCATCTTTCTTCATCGCTCATCGGGCGCAGTTCAAGAAATTGTAGTTGAAAGTTCTGATTTGCGGCCAATGCGTTTTGCACTACGTGACCCTCTTCATCCAATACACGCAGTCGGAACTTACGTGCCCAGCCGGTGCAGCCAAATAGATAGCATGCTGCGCAGAGTTGCTCTTCAGGCGGGCGCAGGTCTTTAGGAGTGTACTCGCAGCGGTAGTCCTCACTCGTCGGATCACACGCGTACCCGCCCAGTCCACGCACCAGGGCCTCGTACCACCAGCGCAGCGAGCCGATCAGGCCCATTTCGTGCAGGCGGTCACAGGTCTGATTTATGCCACCAGTCCAAAGGGGGGTAAGGGTTTTCAAGTGAATTTCCATCGTTTTGCCTCCTTTTGCGATAAAACATTAACTCCAAAAGAATGGCGGGTAAGCATCCAGGTCACCACGCAGGTGTCGTGCCAGCAAAAGCGCCTGGACATAGGGGATCAAGCCAAAGGGAATCTTTTCCTTCAAGAAAGGATGCACAATCTCCTCTTGCTTTCTTTCTTGCCAGGCTTTTAGCACGGTCTTGCGCGTCTCCTCGTCCATCAAAATCCCTCCACTCTCTTTTACCGTAAAACCCTTGCCCTCAATCTGCTTGCGATTCACGAGAGACAAAGCCAGGCGGTCGGCAAAGAGGGGACGCAATTCCTCCATCAGGTCTAAAGCCAACGAAGGGCGACCGGGTCGGTCGGTGTGTAAAAAGCCCACATAGGGGTCCAAACCCACTGCTTCCAAGGCTGAGATGGCTTCATTTACCAGAAGGGTATAGAGAAAAGAGAGCAGGGAGTTCATCTTATCGGTAGGAGGGCGTCGGGTGCGCTCTTTAAAGTGAAAATCTTCTTTTTGTTGCAAAATCAGGTGGTCAAAAACGCTAAAGTAGATTTTTGCCGCGCTTCCCTCAAACGCCATCAGCTCGGCGATGCGATTACATTGCTGGATCGCCACTAAAGTTTGCTTCAAGAAAGACGAAGCCTTGCTTAATGCCGAAACATCTACCAGCAGCCGATGATCACGCAAGGCTCTTTCTAGGACTTTGCGACAATTATAAATTTTTCCGATCAGGAAGGATTTAGCAATCTGCACGATCTGTTCTTCATCCTCGGAAAGCAGATATTGTTTTTTGCGCAGCAGGACGTTTCCGTGAACTTTGCCAACGACTCGAGCCAGAAAGCGACCCTGCGGTGTCAGAAAACATAGGCCGATATTACGTTCTGCACAGGATCCCATTAAAGCCGGGCTTACGCCCTGGTAATTAAAACAAACAATATTTTCTAAATTATGCAGCGGTACGCGCACGGCACTTTCCTCTTCTCTCTTTATGAGGATATTTTCACCGTCTAAGGAAAGGTAGACATCTGCCGAAGTGATATATAAAACGTTTGCTAGGCGCTTCATCGGTCATTCTTCCCTAATTTGCTGCTGGATATACTGACTGGCTGACTGAGCTTCTGTTTGCAACTGCGGCAGACATTTGTCGACTAAAGAACACGATCGACAGGCTTTGGATGGTTTTACGCGGGGCGTATACCCTCTGGAGAAATAAGCGTGCATTTCTGCAGCAGCTTCAACGACCAGATTTCTTAGTTGGGAAGAAAATTCCACCTCGAGCCGATGGCGTGTTTGACCGTAGTACAGATAGCCTTTGGGGATTTGAACCAGCAACATCTCTTCTAAACACATGGCTTGAGCGCACAGTTGGGCTTCGTCAATTGGATCACGTTTTGGACGGCCGCGTTTATATTCGATGGGCGCTGGCAGATAAAACCCTTCTCGATCTCTCAAAGCGATGCCATGCGGTGAACGAGTAAATTCAACGACATCGCAGATGCCAGACAGCCCAAGACGATAGGAAGCCACGGGTACCGAGCGGGCGATAACCAGATCTTTGCGCACCTCGGTAAAGAAAGGGTCATCCACTCGCTCATGCAGCAATTTGCCTTCAACCGTCAATACGTTATCTTCCCACTGGCGCTCCACATAAATTAAGGCCCATTGTCGGCGGCAAAATAGAAAATGCTGAATGCCGGAAAGGGGCAGGAGTTCATCAGGGGTATATTCCCGCATCATGTATAATCAGCGCAATAAATTACAAAATATTATTAGGCGAGTAGCGTATTTCACAGTGCTTTGTAACCACGATATATTAACGCTACTCGCTCAGTTCGACCTAATCACACCATTTCGATTAATGTAACCCCAGTTGGTAACGAATCTTTATTGATCACGACTTCATAATCATTGAAACTGCGGGGAGGATTTGCATCGGGCTTCTTGATCACCCTAATGAGGTCAAATAGCTTGTGAGATGGGGCATTGCCTAAATCGCTGTCGTGCTTAAAGACAATGAGGCGGCGGGTTGCCATCTTGCCGCGTGCCGCCGAATGGTCATGCTCGAACATATTGATCAGAGCTTCCCAGAACAGTTGCAAATCTTCTTCAGAGAAGCCCGTGCCTTTGGTCGGGTCATTGGCAAGTCTGGCAGAGACGTAACCCTCGGCGCGATATAAGCCATAGGGGACAATGTGTTTGCGCCCAATTGTGCGTTCCTTTTCTGCCTCCTCTTCCCGCGTCACCGTTAATCGGGTGATTGTTACTTCTTGTTGGATAATCGGATCAATGCTTCGTGAGAAATTGATTTGAACCGGCCCCCGAACCTGACCACAGTTATCGCCTACACTCAACACTGCTCCAAATGTGCGAATATCGTAGAAATTCTTACACATCCACTCGCGAGCTTTTGCCACACCAGCAACATCAGCTTTCTTGCCGGGCTCAAGTCCAACAGCAAGATAGGCTTCGCGGTGGTTGGCATTCAAAGGGATGCCTTCCTTGACATAAATCCGGTATCCAGGTGAGTCGCCCTTAACCATCTCAACATAGTTGCGTATCTTGCGCTTTAGACAAACATCGGTAACAATCCCATAGCCTGTTTCTGGATCAATGCGAGGCATGTTCCCGGCATCCGGGTCACCATTTGGATTGCCGTTTTCGACATCATAAAGCAGCACAAATTCATAACGGTTAGAAAGAGCAGTCATAGTTCATCTCCTTAGATTTATATTTGATCCCACAATTTTTGAGCAAAGTTTAAGATCCATTTAAGTTTGAAGTTATAAACTCATCGTCTCTGGCTGTAATCAAAATCAACTCTCTATATCCATCAAGTCCGTTTGCTGTTCACCTCCTTTGAGATAGAAAGCCGCCCGCTGGTGATAGTAGCCCAAGATAAAGATACCTTGTTCGTCTAAACTCAATCGTGTCGGGAATGGTTTTGCCTCTAATCGGTCTAACAGTTCCTGAATTTTTCTTTCGGTAATTCCTCCATATTCAGCTTTGCCAGTATGATGATGCGAAAGACGCAGTAGTAATGGAAACACACTGGCAGGTGAAGCACAGGCTGAAGTAAAATAACGATCCTTGATGGTTGCATTGATGTTCTGCCCAAGGGCATCCTTTTGTGCTTTTTCAAGCACAGCGAATAGACGTCCAAGAATATAGGCAGGGTGTTGATAAGAGTCATTTAGTGACATTTGTAAAGCCTCCTGATATGGATTGTGAGTTCTTGTTCGGTATTTCCGAATGAGATGGGCTTTAATATAGGCAGCCCGCACATAATTAATCTTTTGGTTTCCCCTCTCTTCATCACTATCATGCCGGACTCGATTCAGCATGGCTGCATAAAGCCCTTCGGGATAAGGCGAATTATTCAAAATGGAGCGCATCAAAGCGCCACCTAAAAGTGACCAGGATGCTTTGACTTCTTCGTCACGGCGAGTTACTTTAGGGGAAACACACTCGGCTAAAAGGCGATAAGGAGAAATGTAATCGGGTTGATTGGAATATTCTTTCTGAATCTTTAAGTCCTCGTAATGTTGCATAATGCGCCTGACAAAAATTCCAAAAGGCTCGGTGAGGAAAAATCGCACTGCAAGGCGAGCGGCGTTAGGGGCTAACCCAAGAACATAAAAGCGGGTTTCTGAATCCAGTCCATCGGTTAGACCCTCAATATCTAATTGCTTTGCTTGCTCAATTTTTTTTGCTACGCTGTGCAAAACATATTCTGCTTCTTTGTCACGCGTAGATGAGGTTTCATCAGTCTCTTCTTGAATGAACTCGGGGGCAATTAACGCTGCAAATACACTGGCATAGCGTTTATCTGCGCTCTCAGCCCAATAGACAACGGTGGTATCCCCCAAATAAATTTTCCGATTCGGGTTTTGATTGGATAGCAAGTAGTTGAGTGCAATTGTGTAGCCAGAAGCCACTTGCTGACTGACGGGTGAGTTCAAACCTTGTTCTCTGTTATAGGACTGAAATGCATCTAAATTAAAACTCACCAGCGAGGCTCCTTTACTTTGGGCATCTCTGACTCCTTTGATGTCAGGATGCAAGCGGGCAATTGGCCTGACCTCGCCCGTTACAAGGCATTGCATTTTAATAGTCTCTTTGCCTGATACATACTCTTCCCAAACCCGTCTGATTTCAGGGTCATCTATTACGGACTGGTCATTTACAAAAAAGATTAGGTTCGCCCCGTTGAGCAAGTCCTCTCGTTGTCGGGCTATGACCGGATGTTGATCAGCCAATTGGGGGTTATAGTTTTGAAGAAAGTTAATTACAGCCTTAGCCATTGAACTATTTGCCTTTGAAAGCAATTCGATATTAAATTGCCGGAATGCTTCAAAGCGTTTTTGGGCGTATTGAGGATCTCTGGCTTCTTTGGAGGTCAGACCAAGCACATAGGTGGCATTGTCCCACAAGAAATTGGGTTGCACGTTTACGCTGCGTTTGACTTGTTCAGGGACATTCATGCGACGTGGGAGTTCAACCGTTCTTTTGCCTTGCTGTACCGGAACAAAAAGAGGATAGATGCTCAAGAGTTCTCCTTCTCCGGACAAATTCAATGCATGGCTGACCGGAACAGTACTATAACCGGGTTCAGCAATTTCAATCTCCGCATCTCTGCGTAGAATCTGGTAATAGTTATAAAGAGCCTGCAAAATCATCTCCGAACCTCCCGTGCTAGCTCTGCGACCTCAATAACCCCATCGACCATCACGGCATGATAGAAAACAGGTTGAATATCTCGTAGATTAGAAAAATCGAGGTCATACAACATCCAACCCAAATCATGTCGACCAATCAAAGGGCTTTTGGGAATGTCGGCTTTATTTTCGATAAGCTCTACCTGAGCTGGAAATTCTCGTGTACCCAAGCAGGGTTTGTGATGGTGTTGCCCTTGACGCAAGCGACGCAAGATAATGTTGTAATGTTTTTCTTGCGTGTCCTCAGGCCCTACCTTGGAGGTCATTTCAAAATGGGCTTCCAGAATATAATCCACGTCTCTCAGAACCATGGCTGCCCGTTGTTGACGAACTTCGGTAGATGCTATATAGAGCAGTTTTTGTGCACCACTCATGACTTGTAGCGCGTTATCTATAGAAGCTTTTTGGCTTACTTCGTTACGGCGGATATTGGTAAACTTGATTTCGTTTAGAACATGAATCCGATCAATTACCCAACGGATAGCAGGTTTCCAATAGACCGCCTCAATGATGCCACGCGCCGCCGATGGTGTTATGACATCATAACTAACCCGTTCCACCTTCATTTCAGGACGGGTGAATAGGGCGTAAGGTCCACGCACCCGAATGATAATTCCATATCCCATATCAGACGCCTCCTTATTTGCTAAAAGAACAAACCTTCCCCTTCACTTGGATCAGGGATAAGTAAACCGGTATGGGGGCTATAATACTCCCCTAAAGCATTTGGGTCTAAAACTGGATAAGCATCTGCAATGGCGATAACCACTCCTTTCACGCTCAACTTTTCAAATTCATTCTTATAGATTGAGACGGTGTAGGGTTGCAACTTACGAAGGATTGAGAGAGGATAGGGTGTATGTTTCAATTCTTCTATTAACTTATTTGCCTCCTCATCGTAAGGAATGATAATGCTTTCAGTAGGATCTTCGATGATTCGAAACAGACGGGCTGCGGTTTCAAAGAAAAATCTACCATTGTCATCCTCAAAGCACTTTAAGATACCCTTGTAATCATATGATTGAGGGTCTTGCAAGGAATACAATTGATCAAAATAATCCTTAATTGCCTGAACCGAAATAGGTACCTGCTGATGCTTGGCAAACACTTGACGGGCAATCTCAACCGCTTGGGTAATATACTTAGGATTACGCTTTATAAAAATAGATTGGGGTTCAAAAACGAAAAGTTGAGAGAGCGATCGATGCATGTTCCGGTTGACCCGTCCCGCAGCCTGATTAATTGAATCTAAACCTGCCATAGCTCGAAAGCCTACGGGGAAATCTAAATCCACACCCGCCTCCATTACCGTTGTTGAAATAACCCGACACGATTGTCCCTCACTCAATCTCTTTCTTATTGTACTCAATTTCTCCTTTCTATGAGCTGCACACATGAGGGTTGATAGATGAAAATTGCCATCTCCCTCTAGCATATTAAACAACCCGCTGGCATGTCTGCGCGTATTGACAACACAGAGAGCTTGTTGGTAACTCAAAATTTTTTCACATAGTTCGTCATCTTGCACAACTCCAAGATGTTTGATTTCTACCCTACGATAGAAAGAAAATAGTTCCTCCGGGTGTGAAGCAAGTTCTATAGCATCCACGTTATCCGGCAAAAAACGTTCGATACCGGGTTGGGTTGCCGTACAAAAAAGTGCAGTCGCGCCATAATTTACTACAAGCTCCCAAACAGCCGCCAGGCAAGGATAGAAATACTCTCGCGGAAGCATTTGAGCCTCATCAAATATCAGAACACTCTTTGCAATATTATGTAGCTTTCGACATCGGGATGAACGATTGGCAAACAAAGACTCAAAGAATTGAACATTGGTTGTCACGATAATTGGAATGTCCCAATTTTCAGCGGCAAGTTTTAGCTTTTGATACACCGATGTCGTTTGCTCTTGCCAATCATCGCTCTCCCTGTTTTTTAAGTCTTCCCAATCAAAATGACAATGATGCTCTAAGACATTCTCTTCCCCAAAGATATTTTTGAAAATTTGCGCATTCTGCTCAATAATAGTTGTATAAGGGATAATATAAATCACTCTTCTTAGATTGTTATGGACAACATGATTTAATGCAAACGCCATTGAAGCAAGCGTTTTCCCCCCTCCTGTGGGAACCGTGAGACGAAAAAATCCCGGAGGCAATTTGGATTTTTCGATACAAGCCAGCAAGGTTTGGGTGCGTTTTCGGTTGATTTCCGTTTCAGGATTCTCATATCGCTGCAAATATCGTCTCAATTTATTCAATAAGGTGATCAGATCGTCATACTGACCTCTACCTTGTTCTCCAATCATGTACGTTTGTGTTTCCTGAAAATCAGCATCGACCAGGGCCGAATAAACCATCCGTGTCCAAAAAGAGAGCGAGAAGCCTATGCGATTTTTTGTCGAGCGAATGTTGATATTCTTTGGTAAACTGCTGAGATCAATCTTGAGCTGGGATTGATACGCTTGATAATCGCAAACGTCCGTCTTTAGGCGAGCTACTAATGTGCCATCGCCCGGCAAGTCGGTAGGATCGCCGTGATCCAAAAGACCCGCATGATGCCCGGTTATACAATATGAAAGCAATTTCGCAATTGGCTCAAATCTTGTACCCGCTAGCGTCCGAATTAATTCTTTTGCTCCGGCTGTGGAATGATCTACTCTAACCTTTTTGCCCCGCAAGCGCATTTGAAACTCTGTAGAATATTTTCCAAGATCATGAAACAAAGCGGCGAGATATGCCCATTCAGAGACGCCGGCGTCTTGACCAAATTCTTTTGCCAGCTTGGCTGTGTTGAGAAGATGATCAATGAGACGTTGCCATTCTGTCTCTTCTTTGCCTTCTTTCGAATGCGCATAATACTCAAGCATGCTCAGATTCTCCTGTGCGATAAATTATTGACATCCTTTCAACCTCCTCCTTGACCCGCTGGCGCAACCATGGCGGCGCCAACACCTCGCAATCTGCGCCCCAGCCCCGAATCCAGGGCAGCATCTCGGTGGGTTCGGCGATCTGCGCTCGCCAGAGCAGGCTTCCGTCCTCCAAGACGGAAACCTGCTCAGTGCGATGCCAGCGCGTTTCCCCTACGCGGCGCGCCACGCGCGGCTGAAATCTCAAGAGAACTTCCTCCGG
>DAOTZA010000206.1:0-19716 GCA_034434515.1 Anaerolineales bacterium
AAACACATGAAAGGTTGTGCCAACGCCAACCTTGCTTTCTACCGTGATGCGCCCCTCGAAACGCTGGATCATGTCTTTAGTAATGGCTAATCCCAGGCCGGTTCCTTCGGCTGCAAGCTCTTTGGCGTTCGGAGCGCGATAAAACTCTTGAAAGAGGCGAGGCAGAGCTTCCTCGGGAATGCCAATCCCGCTGTCTTGAACAGCTACGTGAATCTCCCCATCCAATGCTTCCATTTTAACCAACACCCGACCACCGGCTAAAGTGTACTTCACTGCGTTCGAAATCAAATTGTTGAAAATGCGATCCAATCCATCTGCGGTTGCGCGCACAAACACCTTTTCGGCCGGGCAATCGCACTCAAACCGAAGGTCAATTTGCTTCTCTTCAGCCGGGATTTTATATCGTTCTACTACTCGCTCGATGATTTCCTTCAGAGAAATGGGTTGGAGCTCCTCAGTGATAAAGTTGCTGACCTTTCCAGCAGCTAAATCCAGTAAATCATCAATTAACCTTTGCAGGTATTCAATCCTGCGAGCCGCGCGCTCCAAAATCTCTTTTTGCTGCTCGGATACTTCCCCGGCATAACCCGCTGTTATGGTGCGCAGCAGGCTGCGAGTAACGCTGACCGGTGAGCGTAACTCGTGGGTGGCGGTGTGAATGAACTGGCTTTTCATTTTATCCAGCTCGCTCATCGCTTGATAAGCGATGGCGTTCTCGATGGCAATACTCCCCTGAGCTGCAATGGCGGCGATAAATTCTTCATCCTCTTTGTTAAACCGATTGGCTTTTGTGTCGTAGACTCTCAGGATGCCCAGTGGTCCGCTTTTACCCATGAGCGGCGCAGAGAGCATAGATTGAATCCCTTCTTGACGGGCTTCCAACGGATATTGTAACAGCGGGCTTTGAGGGGCATTGGGGATGTTGACAACTTTTCCGGACAGGGTCTCTTTTGCCAGCGGGTTGGTCAGCGCATCGACCGGTCCTTTATTGATATAGGTTTGACTCAACCCATAAACGGCAACCGGCTCTAATTTGCGCCCGCTTTTATCCAACATGCGGATTGAACAGGCCCGCACTCCCATGGCCTTTGCCGTAGTTTCGACCAGGCGCTCCAGGACTTGTTTTAGATCCAATGTCGAGCCGACCACTTTAGAGATTTCATTGAGCGCTTGTAAGCGAACCGTGGCGCGTTGCAAGTCCTGGCTGAGTTGGATGACCTCGGCTTCTCGCCGCCGTAACCGTTCTTGAATGCTGCCTACTAAAAAGGTGACAAAGATGGCTGTGGTCGAAAAAAAGCTCAGCACCCCAAGCACATACAGAGGGCTTTGATAGAGCGATACCGGCAAATAATTTTGCAAGGCGTGGTGGGGTAGCCAACCGATGTATTCAAGCAAAACGGTTCCACTGACCAAGAGTATTGCCAAAACGGAGAGGAGAAAGGCTGTTCGTTGCGGGAAGAAAATGGCAGCGATAATAATATGAAATATGAAATACCAGATTGCCGGGCTTTCCACACCTCCGGAGTAATGGAAGAGCAAGGTCATCGCTAACCAGTCCAGCGCTGTTTGCCAGATTGCCAAAGCCTGGAACTCATCTTCAGAAGCGCCGCGCCGTTTCGCGCGGCGTTCACTGATGAGAAAGAAGATATTGTAGAGTAAAATGGCAACGCCGATGCCGGACAAAACGGCAAGCGGCGCTCCAACATGAAAAAAATTGTGAACAACCCAGGTGGCTATCAGGACGCCTGCGCCGGCAATCCAGCGCAGTTTGATCAGCCAGGAAACGCTGGATACCAGTTCAGCTTTGACCAGAGTACGGGTAATACCCGTCTGTGAAACGTCCAAATACAGCCGCTCAAGCGAGTCTCCATTGGATCTGGAGAATCCCATTCATCCCTCGATTAATCGGGTAGCAATTCCTTGACCTTTGCCACCAACACCTCTGGGTCAACTGGTTTTTCAAGGAAGACTTCCACGGGCAAATAGTCTGAGTCAGGGGCAAATCGCAGTGGTGTTGTGGTGTGGATAGCTGTTAACATCAGGATTGGAATATGGCGAAACTCTTTATACTCCGAATTGGGGTCTGGACTATGCAACGCCAGAGCCACTTGAAAACCTGCTGTAGCGGTGTCCATCATAACATCCAAGACGATTAAGTCCGGGCGAAGCTTCTTGACCAGTTCTAACCCCTCCTCTGAGGTTTTGGCTTCGCTTATCTGATAACCGGCCGCTTCAAGGGGCAAGCGAACCGTCAGTCGTTGATCAGCGTCATCGTCAATAATTAGAATGTGTTTTTTGCTCATCTCTCTCTCTCTTCCATAGTTCTCCAAGGATATGTTGGGTGATTTCAGGTATTACGGCTTGTACAGATGGGCTGAGTTCTTCGCTGATCTGCAGTCGTTCAGGTTCCACACCGTAGATCAAAACTTCTTTTGGCAACTTTCCCAATGCTTCTGCCAGCTCCAATGCCTGCGCCACGCCGGTTTCATGCAAAGACAGACCTTGCCCACCCGCGAAATACCTGACATCCTCCGCTCGAAAGCGACGCCATGCACCGGGCTTTTCACCCATTTGCACTGCGTCAATGATGATGACCCGCTCCCACCCATCCATCCGTAAGACCAGATCGATCCCGCTGACTGCGGCGATTTCTACCGCTACACCGGGCGGCAACTTCTGGTGGGTTAATTCCTCTGCCACGCGTACCCCAAGCCCATCATCCCCATAGAGTGTGTTTCCCACCCCAAGGATCAGGATCTGCCGTTGCTCTTCTGGGAGAGATGGGACTTGAGGCACGTTTCGTGGCACACAGCTTAGCGTTGAACTTTCAGGACATGCACGCTGCAGGAAATGCATGGGTCATAAGCGCGCACCAACATCTCTAAATCCAGTTGCATTTGGGGTTCGGGTTTGTGCATCACTTTTGGCACCCAGGCGCGCATGTCGTGCTCAAGGTTATTAATGTTCTGATTGGTCGGAATGATACAGTTGGCAGCCGTGATGCGGCCGTCTTCACCAATGGCATAGTGGTGGATCAACAAACCACGGGGCACCTCCGCCACACCAACCCCTTCACCTGGAATGTGTTTAATCGGCGCAGGTTCTTCGGGTTGTACGCCGCGATTCAACAACTCCTCAATGATGCGGATGGAATCCTCGGTGCTGTGCACGATCTCAACCACCTGGGCAGCAGAGTTGAGGAAGGTATTGGTCACTTTAGGTTTCATCCCCAAGACCGCCGCGGCTTCTTTGGCTTTCGGGTGTAACAAATCGTAATTGTTGTTAAAGCGTGCCAGGGCTCCAACCATCAGCGATTCACGTTTATTGCGGGTGAACTTTGCCGTTGAATGGGACACCATAAATTCGTTGGTGACCTCTTTGTAGCGTTCCGGCGGCACACGCACCCCATCGCTGGTGAGGATATCCCCATCGATAAAGGCGTACTCATCGGGCTTGCTCAGCGAGACGTATTCGGTATCGCGCTCGAACTCCGGCCAGGGCAACTTTGAGAACAACTCAACGGTCGCTTCAACGTCTTTGCGCGAGTCAATCAGGCGTTGGCGCATGGCTTCCAATTCGGACATCTTGGGGAAGTGGGTAAAGCCGCCCACTGTCATTGCAATCGGATGGGTGTGACGCCCGGTGACCATGGCACACAGATCGCCGGCCAATTTCTTCATCCGCAGGGCGCGCAGCACCACGTCTGGATGGCTATTGACCAGCGGAATAACGCTCCCCACACCCAGGAAATCCGGCGCAACCAACATGTAAACATGCAGAACATGGCTATCCAGAATCTCACCATGAAAGGTTAACTTGCGCAAGAGCCAGCTTTGTTCGCTTAACTCAACTCCCAAAGCTTTTTCGGATGCCCGCAAGGAGGCTGTGGCGTGCCCGGTGGCGCAAATGCCACAGATTCGGCTGGTAATGTGGGAAGCCTCGTGATAGGGACGCCCAAGCAACATTGCTTCGAAAAAGCGCGGCGTTTCAACCACCTCAAAGCGGCAGGTCTTTAGTTCGCCGTTTTCAACCTCGACAACGATATTGCCGTGTCCTTCTACCCTGGTAACGTGATGGACTTCAATTCGTTTACTCATAGAACTACCCTTTCTGCAACAGTTTCTCACGTACCTGGTAAGTGGTGAACATCGTATAGATGGCGGTGATGTCTTCCACACTCAAACCAGCTTCTGCCAGGACGTCTTTCATGGAATCTTGATTGGGATTGGTGATGAAACCGCGACAGGCTTCACAGGAGGAGCCATAAGTTGGGCAAATTGCTCCACAGCCGGCGCGGGTGACCGGCCCCAGACAGACTTTTCCTTTGGTGTACATGCACACATTCTCTTTGAGACGGCATTCGACGCACACCGGATAATCGGGGATGGGAGGCTTTTTGCCCAACAGGAGCGCCTTGACGACTGCGATAAATTCGTTGCGGTCAATAGGGCAACCGGGAATGGCGAAATCCACTGGGATAACAGCCTCAATTGGGCGAGCATCGTAGGTCTCGTACCATTCCCATTTATCCCCGTAAACATATTTGCGCACTTCTTCAAGGGGATGTAGGGCTTTGAGGGCGTTGACACCGGCCAGATGGGCGCAAGTTCCGAGGGCAATTACGATGCTGGCTTGTTGGCGAATGGCTTTCAGGCGGGCTTCATCGCTCTGGCGAGTGCAAGAACCCTCCACAAAGGCAATCTGGTAATCTTCACCTTTCTCACTCATCGCCTCGCGGAATTGCACAATTTCGACTGCACTTAGCAACTCGGGGTGGTCTTGCAACGAGTCCACCACCGTCAATTGACAGCCTTCGCAACTGGTGAAATCAAAGAAAGCGATTTTTGGTTTACCGTTGGCGCTCATAGTGCCTCCTCCAGGCCCTTGATCTCACGATAACTGAAGACCGGGCCAGACTGACATGCATAGATATTGTTAATTTGACAGTGACCACACTTCCCTACCCCGCATTTCATCCTGCGTTCGAGTGACAGGTAGATATTGCCTTCGGAAATTCCCTTACCAAAGAATTCCATCAGGACAAACCGGTACATCACTGGCGGGCCGCAGGTGATGCCAACGGTATTGCGAGGATAGATCGAGATATGTTTGAACAAGGTTGTGACCACGCCAACATTTCCAGTCCAATTCTCATCACCGCGGTCAACGGTCACATGGAGTTCGACATCTTCTCGTTCGCCCCAGGCTTTTAACTCATCTTTGAAAAGCAATTCTCCAGGATTGCGCGCCCCATAGAGGATTATCACGCGTCCGTATTGGGCGCGCTCGTCCAGCACTTGATTAATCAACGAGCGTAACGGCGCCAGACCAAGCCCGCCAGGAACAAAGAGAATGTCTTTGCCGCGGAAGTTTTCATAAGGGAAACCTCGTCCAAAGGGGCCGCGTAAGCCGATCTTATCGCCTGGCTTGAGGTTGTGCAAGGCGGTTGTGACATCGCCCACTCTGCGCACGCAAAGTTCAAAAGTGCCGTTACTGCGGCTGGGAGAGCTGCTAATACTAATCGGCGCCTCTCCTACGCCAAACACCGAGACCTCCATGAATTGCCCTGGGCGATGACCAAGGGACATTCCATTGGGCAGCTCAATGGTGAACACTTTCTCCAGCGCCGTCATGGGACGGATATCCACAATTGTCGCCAAATAAGGCAGGTAAATATCGTATTCCGTGTTGGGAAAGACTTGTGTTTGAGGGTAACTCGCTATGGCAACCATATCTTAACTCCCAGCTTCCTGTTGTCGGTACAGCTCATTAAAGACGCCGACCGGGGTAATATCAACGAGGCAGGCCCGTGCGCAACGCCCACAGCCTACGCAACCTAAATGTTTGTGAGCATCCAATATATATTTACCTTTGCGCATAAAGCGATGCCGTTGACGAAGAGCACGGCTGGCTCGGAAGTTATGCCCGCCGGCCACCGTGGCAAATTCATCCAATTGACAAGAATCCCACTGACGCACTCGCTGGCCGTCAACTAGGTTCAGTTCTACTTCATCCTTGACATCAAAGCAGAAGCAGGTTGGGCAAACATTGGTGCAGGCGGCGCAGGCAAGGCAGCGATCCCCAAGTTCTTGCCACAGAGGACTTTTCATGCTCAGTTCAAGGATCGAAGGTAATTCGCTTACATCGAAGTCCAGGCGATAGGGAAACTTGGGCCATTTGGCGCTGATCACGGCGTTGAGCTGTTGGATATCTCCCTTCTCCGCCGAGCGAGCGTTGGCATATTTTGCCAGTAATTGCTCTCCGGCTTGCGTCCCCACATCGACAGCATACCGATCACCCAAATCGGTCAAATGGAGATCGTAACCCTCATCTGCTGTCAGTGTTCCCATGCTTTTACAGAAGGAATGTTCATCGCAAGGGTTAAGACATTCAATGCTCACGATCAGCGTTTTCTTGCGGCGATTCATGTAGTGGACATCGTACTGACCGCTGGAGAAAACCGTGTCTAAGAGCTGAATTGCATGGAGGTCACAGGTATGCACTCCCAAAATCACTGTGGGGGGTGCTTCAGGAGGATCTTGTAAGACACCGCCATTCTGTCGGGTGTATTTGAATAATACTTCTCGGGTCGGTAACAGAAACTTCTTGGGCGGCAGCAAAGTGGTGGGATAATCCATGTGCAACTCAGAAGGATCATGGATCTCCTCAAAGACAAATGCGCCATTCTTTGGCGTAGGTCCCGCAAGGCGATAATCCGCTAACATGCGGGAGACAAAATCTTGAAAGGCAGGTTTGGGAAGAATCGTGAGGCTCACATTTTGCTCCTCTAAGCTAAGATTACAGGGCACATTAACTTTTCATTCTCAACCTAATATACTCAAGCCTGGCAAGAATGAATAGTGAGTTTTGTCACACAATTCTTTGCCAATTTTTCCAATTGGATAAGATAACTCTGATATTATCCGACTGCCTCGGGGAGCAGCTCAAACTGGCTGCGGTATAACTCAGCGTAGAATCCGTTGCGTTGGAGAAGCGTTTCGTGATCTCCCTGCTCGACAACATTTCCATCCTTTATAACCAGGATGAGATCGGCATTGCGAATGGTGGAAAGCCGATGAGCGATGATGAAACTGGTGCGACCTTGCATCATCTTTTCCATTGCGGCCTGGATGAGCAATTCGGTATGAGTGTCCACCGAACTAGTTGCTTCGTCCAGGATCAGCATTTGGGGTTGAATCAGGATGGCGCGTGCAATGGTCATCAGTTGTTTTTGTCCCTGTGACAGGTTGGTTACCTCTTCATTCAATACCAACTCATACCCTTCCGGTAGCGTGCGGATGAAATGGTCGATATTAGCAGCCTGAGCAGCCTGAACGACTTCAGCGTCACTCGCCGCGGGATAACCATAGCGGATGTTCTCCTTGATGGTGCCGTTGAATAGCCACGCATCCTGCAGCACCATACCGAACAGGCAGCGCAAGTCGCCACGGGGGAATTGGCGAATGTCTACGCCATCGATTAAGATAGCCCCCCCATCGACATCATAGAAACGCATGAGCAGTTTGACCAGAGTCGTCTTGCCGGCGCCGGTTGGACCGACAATCGCCACTTTCTGACCGGCCTGGATTTTGGCAGAAAAGCCTTGAATCACCATCTGATTGGGTTGGTAACCAAAATACACCTCGCGAAATTCCACATTGCCACGCACCTCACGCAAAGGCATGACCGTTTGTATCTCCGCGGGTTCTTCTTCCTGCGCCAGAAAATCAAAGACTCGCTCAGCGGCTGCGGCGGTCTGTTGCAGAATGTTGGAAATATTGGCAATTTGGGTGATCGGTTGGGTAAACATGCGCACGTATTGAATGAATGCCTGAATATCGCCGACGGTGATCACCTTCTGCACGACTAACCAACCGCCTAAAATTGTCACTGCCACAAAACCCAGGTTACCCATAAATCCCATGAGGGGCATCATCACTCCAGAGAAGAATTGGGCTTTCCAGGCTGCATCATAGAGCCGGTTGTTCAACTGGTCAAATTTTTGGAGGCTTTTCTGCTCACCATTGAAGATCTTGATCACCTGATGAGCGCCAAACGACTCCTCCACGTGACCATTGACATGCCCTAATTGGTCCTGCTGCTCGGAGAAATACCGTTGCGAATTGCGGATAATCACCATCACCAGGAGAAAGGACAAAGGTACCATCACCAGGGCAACCAAGGTCATGATCCAGTTAATCGACAGCATCATGACCAAAACGCCAACGACGGTAGTCAGCGAGGTAATGATCTGAGTCAGGCTCTGGTTCAGGGTCTGATTGATCGTGTCGACATCGTTTGTAAGAAAAGAAAGCACCTCTCCATGGGTGGTTTTATCGAAATAGCGGAACGGCAGGCGTTGGATCTTGTGCATCACATCCTTGCGTAAGCGGTAAGTGATCTTCAAGGCAATATCCGCCATCAACCAACCTTGCCAGAAATTCAAGATAGCAGAAACTCCATATAAGCCCAGGGTGATCCATAAAAAGCGCCGAATTGCCCCAAAGTCGATGCTGCCCCTGCCACTCATTTGGGCAATCACTCCCTCGAACAAGGTTGTGGTTGCCATACCTAACACCTTTGGCCCGAAGATCATTAGGATGGTAGAGATCAATGCCATTCCACTGACAAGAACAACGGCTAATCGAACTGCCCCGAGATACTGCAGGAGTTTACGTAACGCTCCTTTGAAATCGCGGGCTTTCTCTACCTTGCCCATTACTGCCAGATGTGGACGTCCTCCAAACGGCCCTGGCCCTCTTCCTTGCCCTGTCGCCGGAGGCAGGCTGCGATTTCGGTTCGATGCGGGTTGTTGATTCATGCTTTCACCTCCACACCAAGCTGGGAGATGGCAATCTCTCGATAGACCTCACAGGTCTCGATGAGCTCTGTGTGGGTGCCAATCCCTACAATGCGCCCCTGATCTAAGACGATTATTTGATCGGCATCTTTGATGCTTGCCACGCGTTGACTGACGATGAAAACCGTGGAATTGACCAACCGTTTTTTCAGTTCCCTGCGTAGGGCAAGATCGGTTTTGAAATCAAGGGCAGAAAAACTATCATCAAAAAGGTAAATCGGGGCATGCTTCACCAGAGCTCGGGCTATGGCAAGCCGCTGGCGTTGCCCTCCAGAGAGGTTTATGCCGCCTTGTGAGACTTCCATTTTCAAACCTTGTTCATTGCTGAGCACAAAGTCGGCCGCCTGAGCAATTTTGATTGCCTCAATCAATTGTTCTTCTTCCGCTTGTTCGTTGGCAAAACGCAAATTGCTTTCTACATCCCCTGAAAACAGATTGCTTTGCTGGGGGACATAGGCGATTTGCTCTCTTAACTTCTGAAGGGGAATCTGGCGGATATCCACTCCGTCAATCGTGATTTTGCCCTCGATGACATCGTAGAAGCGTGGGATCAGATTCAGGATGGTGGATTTGCCCGAGCCAGTCGTACCCAGAATCGCCGTTGTGGTACCGGGTGGGGCAACAAAGTCGATTTCATGTAACACGTCTTCCTCTGCATCAGGATAGCGAAACGATACTTTATGGAATGCCACTTCTCCCCGCAATGGTTGGGGTAAATCGAGCGGTTGGGCAGGGTCAGTGATGCTGAGGTCACTTTCCAAAACATCTGCCACGCGGTGAGCAGATACGTCGGCACGCGGAAACATCATGAACATGAAGGAGATCATCATAAATGAGAACACAATTTGCATGGCATATTGCATGAAAGCCATCAAATCGCCCACCTGGAGGCTGGCTTGGGCGACTTGTGGCGCGCCAACCGCAAGGATCAGCAGGGAAACCCCGTTCATGATCAGCATCATAAACGGCATAACTACGATAAACACGCGGTTGACGAACAAATTCTCTTTCATCAGTCTAAAATTGATTTCATCAAAACGGCTCTCTTCGTGGTCTTGACGATTGAAAGCCCGTACGACCATCATCCCCACCAGATTTTCCCTAGCAATTGCGTTCAGGCGGTCAAGCAAGTCTTGAATGATTTTGAATTTCTTTATGGAGACTTGATAAGCAATGACGATTACGCCGACCAATGCCACCACCGCTAAGCCAATTGTCCAAACCATTGAGACATCCTTGCTCAAGGCGCGGATCAAGCCTCCGAAGGCGATCAAGGGCGCATAGAAGACCATGCGCACCATCATCATAATCAGCATTTGCAACTGGGTAATATCGTTGGTGGAACGAGTGATCAGGGAGGCCGCCGAGAAACGGTTAAATTCCATGCCGGAGAAACTTAAGACTTTCGAGTACAGCAAATGACGCAAATCGCGGCTGAAGCCCGCCGCAGTGCGCGCAGCCAGCAAGCCCACGGTAATCGTACATACTGCCGAAAGGAATGCAATTGCCAACATCCGCAATCCTGTGCGTTGAAGATAGCTGTTTTGCAATCGATTGAGATCCATTCCCAAAGTGCGGTACTCTTCCCGAACTGCCAGAGAGAGATTTTGACGGATCACGTTCTCACCAAGGGCGCTCATTCTCTCATAGATGCCACTGGCAATCTCTTGCCGAACCGAAAGGGGTAATCTGCCCAGGACGGTAGTCCAGTCAGCTCCGGAGGGAATCTTGAGCAGCTCCATCCCCTGGCTGGGTAACATCGTTGCGGATGTCCATTTGCCACTTTGCCACTGATCGATTAGAAAGACGGTTAGGAAGGTTTTCTCGAAGTTCAGCCTTAGCTCTGCTGCCTGCTCTGCAGATGTATCGTTCAGCACGTAGATAGTCGTCTCAGATAGAGCCGGGTAGAGCGCTCGAAGTTGTTCGAAATCAGGCGACTGCGTCTCTACTTTCTCATAAAGGCTCAGCAGTTGAGCCTGTTGCTCAGTGTTCAAGAAGAGGGTGAGTTTGTTAAGTTGCTGTTCGCGTAAGGCGCGGGGCAGTTGTTCATCAATACCATTCAACTGGATGCCGTTGGTTACAATTCGAGACAGGTAGTCGGGTAATGCCAGATCGGCATTGGCTTGAATGAACAATAAGAAAACCGACAGAATCAATAAACTGCTATAGGGTTTCAGATATTTTATAAGCCTGATCATCCTTACAAACTCCAACAATAAAAGAATTGAAGAACCGCTTATTCATCGCAAATTGCACTAGATTTAAACCACGCTTCGAGAATGCCTACCAACGTATCCAGCAACGGGAGCAATTGCTGTTGGGTATGGACGTCGATGCGATTTGCCCATTCGGCTACCAGGTTTTGGTGAGCGTTCATACTTGCCTTGATAATCAGCTTCCCTGCCTCGGTCAGGGAGTTCTCTTTCACTCTTCGATCGTGAGGATGTTCCTGGCGAATGAGATATCCCTGCTGAACCAGACGATCCAACATCTGACTGGCTGCTGCACTGCTGATACCGAATTCTTCTCCCACATCCGAAACCGTGCAAACACCCACACGTTGAATGTGGTACAAAATCATCATTTGTGGCAGGGTGAGACCGTGTTGTTTGACAAAACGATAATGATTTTGCATGACAATGCGCAAAAGCAAACCGATGAACTGCTGCAAACGGGCTGAAAATGGGTGAGATTCATTCATCTAATCGCTCCCAAAATAGTTAAGTGAGCTTGAATTATAAGACTGATTATCTATTTGTCAAGAGAAGTACTTGAATCGCAAAGCAAAATTTGCTATACTGGAAATGCACCAAAACATCTCCCTCTCTGATGCCTTCTCTTGCCTTGGTGCCTCCGCCGATTGGGTGTGTTTTGTCGAGAAAGGAGGTTTCCATGGAAGCTAAAGGGTCTCGTCAACCGTTGCGCATCCTGTTTGGAGATGACGGATCAGAGCATGCTTACGCGGCTGTAAAACTGATCTGTGAACTACCTTTACCCAGCGGGAGTGAGATCACCGCCCTGGCGGTCTTTCCACCAACCCGCATCAACCATTATCCAACCATCAAGGAACAACTCGAGGCGACCTGCCAGCACCTTCGTGATCGGGGGATCTCTATCCAGTCCGAAGTGAAAGCTGGCGATCCTGCTGAAACGATTCTGGACATGGCAACCCGGCTAAAGGCGAACCTCATCGTAGTTGGCGCCTTAGGCTTGCGCGCAACCCTGGGCATCTTTTTGGGTGGGGTTGCCCAAAAAGTTGTCGAATATGGGCATTGTCCCGTTTTAGTTGTGCGCGCTCCGTTTGAAGGGTTACATCGAATTCTGATCGTCAACGATGGCTCAGAGCATGGTTGGAGTGCCGTGGAATACCTGGGGAACTTTCCGCTTCCTGCCCATGCCCAGATCTCCATCCTGCATGTGCTGTCTCCGCTTTATCCCGAGGATTATGCCACTGCGGCATGGGGAATGGGAAATATCCCCATGCCCCCTCTGACATCCCGGCGACCCACAGTGGCGGGTGAAAAGAGCGAAGAAGAGAAAATTGGGGAAGGAATTTTGGAGAAAAGTCTTGCGACTCTGAAGGAAGCCGGTTATTCCGCGGAGACCTTTTTGCGCCGTGGGGATGCGGCAACCGAGATTTTGCAACTTGCCAAAGAAAAGCATATCGACCTGATCGTGGCTGGGTCGCGCGGCCTTAGCCAAGTCAGTGCCTGGTTGCTGGGAAGCGTCTCGCGCAAACTGATTCATTACGCCAAGTGTTCGGTGCTGGTCGTGAGAACAACCTAGATACCTGAGTAAGGAGGTGTGCCATGATTGTCGCGAAGCAAGTAGCCGATTTCATCACCTTCCTTCGCTTGGGGATCGGAATCTATCTCGTGTACCTTGGCATCACGCAGGGTCAAGCCGCACTTCCGCTGGTTGTCTGGTTAATGCTTGCCGATTGGTTTGGCGATTTCCTCGATGGCAATCTTGCTCGACGCAGTAGCCGGCAATATCACTCCTGGATTGGCGACCACGATCTCCAGGTTGATATGTCGGTAGCCACCGGTTTGTTGCTTTATTTCATTGCTGCCCGTGTTTTGCCGGCCTGGTGGGGCTGGTTTTATTTGATTCTCTGGGGCGCTCTCTTCTTATGGTTGGGGATTCCATCCTCTCTAGGGATGCTCTATCAAACCCCGATTTACGGCTATATCCTTTGGCTTGCTTTAACCCAGCTATCCCCTCTCGGTTGGTGGATGGTGGCGTATCTGGCGGCAATTATCCTGATTACCTGGCCGAAATTCCCCAAGCAAGTGGTGCCCGGTTTTTTATACGGCTTTCGGGAAGTGCGCTTACCGAAAGGCAAAAATTCCGATCGGGACAGGTGGTCATGACCGAAACCATACTTCCCGAAAGTTGCCACATTTGGTTTAGAAATGTTTCGATTGGATTCAGGAATGGATTGCCATTTATGACCAAAGAAGAGTGAGATAGGGGGCTGTCTGTATGGTTTGAGATAGCCCCTCTGTACATCTAAGAAAGCTTGCAGACAAGCAGGGGGCATATGCTGAAATATCCAGCCATATAAAAAATTAATCCTTTGCGGAGGTGAATTGTGGTATAAAGCGGGGGTTATCTTTACGCTCTCTGGATTTTGATTTGCTGAAACAGATCTTAGCCACTATACGCAACACGCAGGAAATTCTGACCGTCAACCGATTCCATGGCACACAGCCTTGTCGTTCCCTCATGGTGCTCTCAGCCAACCTGTGCCATCCCTGGCCACACCTACAGCGGGGTAAGGAACGGTTGCAACAATTTATCCGCCTCGTTCAAGATCATCAGGCAGACCTATTGCTCCTTCAGGAGGTGTGGCAAACCCGGCGACATCAGGTGCACGAGCTGCTGGCTGAAGAGCTTGGGATGAATGTCGTGTATGCGCGCACCAACGGTGACCGGTTTCAGATTGGTTTTGAGGAAGGTTTGGCGATCCTAAGTCATTTTCCGTTGATTCCTCAAGGGATCAACGTCTTTCGCTCCAGCCTGCATCCTTTTGCTCGCCGCCAGGCATTAGCAGCGTTGGTCAAGACACCTTGTGGCGATTTGCTGGCTGTTTCCACCCACCTGAGTATCAACCCCTGGCGCAACCGCCGCCAAGTGCAGGAGTTAATTACCTGGATAGAGAATCAAAGCAGCCAGGCGATCATCGGGGGAGATTTCAACGCGCCTGAAACAACTTCTCGAATTGCGCTGCTTAAGGAACGTTGGATGGATACCCTGCGCCACATCCATCCCAGCCATGCAGATGCAACCACCCATCAGATGGTTTTGCCGGTGATTGGGGAACTGCGCCACCGCCTGGATTACCTTTTTCTCTATCAGAAAGAGAAGGTGTGGCAAATCCTCAACGCTGGCAAGGAGGCGCGTTATCCTTTTTCTGATCACGCCGCCGTCTGGACTCAATTGGGACTGCCCGGGTTCTCGCCTGCTTCGTCAGATTGAGTTTCTTCCTGGCGCCATGTTAAGTTGTGCTTAGAGAGGCTGTTGTCAGCAGGGTATTTTTTGACCCGTCAACCGAGCGCTCGCTCTCGCTCAGGCAGGCAACAGCAGCAAACCATTTGCTAGATTCCGTAAGGCATGATGGCGTGTGCAAGCCTGGCTTCTGCTTTCAGTTGTTTCCTTACCATGCTTGACTGTTGAGTGAGTTCGGGGTATAGTGAGTAGTGAATTCTGCATTGCGCCTCAGGATACAACGAAACGCTTGTCCCGGTTGCGTAAACTTCCGTTGGGAGGAGAGTGGTGTCTGCCTATCGGCTAACTTATTCTGAATGCCTGGTTTTAGCCGTTCTGTTACAGCTTCCTGTTCAGCCGCGTTCGGTATTAGGCGACTGGTTCAGGATTCAGGAATTCCCTGAACTCACCGAAGATCTGTTGGCAAATAGTCTGGCCGCTCTGAAGGATAAGGGCTACTACTTTCCTAACCAGAAAAGCCAGCCGATTGCGCCGGCGCTTATCCGCTCGCTGATGCTTTTGTCGCTCAATCCGGGCGATATTACCATCTTTCTGCGCCGACATGGGCGCTCTGCGCTTACCCGCTTTGCCCAGATGAAAAGGAGCGTGGCGCAGTATAGCATTGGTGGGGAACACCTGTATATTTATCCCATTATCAGGCAATCTTCGCTGGCGGAAATAATCCTTCCAGAGTGGTTCCTTGTCTGTCAAAATGAGGGCTTGCAGGCTGAAATGTCGCCGGGCGCGTTCCATCTCTTCAGCCAGACCTGCGCGCTGATTGACCTGGCGGCTGCCGAAACGGATTTTCAAACCAGTTGGATTAAAAAGAGCAAACTATTCGAACCATCAACCTTTGCAAACGATTGGCTGGATGTTTTCTATTCGCCAGAGCAGGGCGATGCGCCAAAACGTCTCGAACAGGAACTTCGCTGGTTGATTTCAGAGAGATTTCTGGCAGAGGGAGGCGATTTAAGCGGCGCAATCGAGATAGGCGAGCGAGGAAAAGCGCTATCCGCCACCCTTTCCGACCCGGACATGGCGATACTCACGGTTTCTTTGCAACTCTGGCAAGACGATTTCCCTGAAACGGGCGTGTTTCTCTTTGGCGGCGGGCGGTTGTTTTTGCTGGATATCTGGAAGAAGCCTGGTTCGTTTCTGATTCGCCAAGTAGGCGACCGACAGGAGGGAAGCGCCTGGGTGAAAGATTTGCTGGAGGCAGGAAGCACGGCGCGGCGCGCAGACTATGTCATTCCAACTGTAGCGTAAGGTTTGTTAATCTGTAGCTAAAATGACGACTCACAGCGAATGTATTTTTATGCCTGCCCTCACTTTTGCTCACCTCTCCCACCCATCCTTGTGGTTGTAAGAACCATTTAGACTGGCAGAAAGGTAGATACTTCAAATGACATCTAGAACATCCCAAACGACCGGGAAACGGCTTTTGGTTTTGTTTGTCATACCATTGATCTCTTGTGGGTGTTCCTCGATGGTTGGCATCTTGATTGGACAATTAGGAAATTTTTTCCTGAGTTTTTTCGGGGAAAACGCCAGCTTGTACGCCATTCCAATTGTCTGTGGACTGTTTGTATTCTCGTTTGGTCTGTCTTTATTGTTCAGCGCTTTGCTGAAGAAATGGTTGCTGCGTCCGCAGAAAGCAGCCAGATGAGGTGCAGGATTGCGGTGGAGATGTCTATTTGGCGATAAGGAAGAGGACATGGGATGGCTTATTGACAGTTCTGCAGGCAGACAGACCAACCGGTGCTCTGTTTTGACGGCAGTATTTGGCGTTGTCAGCAAGGAACGGAGAATGCCGCGGACGAATTTTGCGGGAAATTGGCTCCGCTGTTTCATTCCGGAGATCGCTTTGCGTTCAAGTTTGTGGAAGGTAAGCTAGCTGGCTACCGTTGGAAGGAAGAGGATCTTAGTAAACTAAAGGAAAGCACAGATGAATAGATACAGGAGATTCTTTTATTGTGGATTGGCTGCACTGGCGATTTTGGGGACGGTTTACCTTGCTTCCAGCATAGCTCAACCGGTTTCGGCGCAATCCTTTCCAACCGAGGAGCAGTGTCTGCAAATCTTCCGAGAGGTCTTAATTAGATCGGGGATACCCTGGGAGTATGAAGGGAAGGTGGAGTATTATACGGGTTACTTTAACGAAGAAGAGATATGTCATGTGCTTTTCAGCGATGAAAGCGCAACGCATATTACGGTTTTCATGATTCTGAATAACCCAGGGAATGAATGGCCCGAGCCGCTTGGTAGGGGGAAGGTTTTCTCGGTTAACGGCTATCCTGCTATCGTATCAGAGGGGTTAATTTATCCAGGCCTGCCTTATATGTATTCAGTCCGCTGGTTAGATACTGATCGACAACTGCTGTTTGAAGCTGCTACCAACCTTCAATTCATCGATCAAAAACGTTCAATTTTTATCCTTCCCGCAACCCTTCTCGCTGTGTTCAATGAATTCGATGCCTCCTCACTGCCAGGACCGCCTCCATCTGAAGATGAATCGCTTGTGCCGCCCGAGACAGAAAGTGAGCCGGTCAATCCAGAGGAGACTCTCCCATTGCCGCCAGATACAAGCGACAGCGATGCGGAAAGCAGCTCTGATTCCTTTGCACTGCCTCCAGAAGTTATCGCCGGGAGTCTGGCTGCACCGATCGCCGGAGCGCTCGCCGGGGCAACTGCTTCGCTGATTGCTTCGTTGCTGACCGCAGGCGGTTCGACCGCCGCCGGAGCAGCGCAATCCGCAGCTTCAGCGGCGACAATTATCCGGATTGGTAATGAGTTGTACTGGTCGGAGCGTCCGTGGGATGAAGCCGGTCCTGGCTACGTTACCAAAGAAGAATACGAACATACGCAGCGCATGCTGGCACAGGGCTACCGCTGGGATCAACGGCATGGCTGGGTTGAACCCGGTCAGGTCGAGCAATACGAGGGGTGGCAGCAAGCAAACCGAGCCGCGGTTGCTCAGGAAGAGGAACAGTTTCGCGCAAGGTTGAAGCAAAATCAGCCGCCTGACAAGCCGCAAGAAGCGCTTCAGGAAGAAACGCAAACGGCGGATCGGGCGGATAAGATTTCAAAACAGGTGTTTGAGCAATTGTGGGAGCTCAGCACCAACCTGACGGGGACGAGTTCGACTGTCGTTGGCTCGTTGAGCGATTTGTTTGATTTCAAAGACGATGCCCAAACCATCGAAAAAATGCGGGAGGCATTTCGCGCCTGGGCTGAAAACCCAAATCAAGCAACGGCGAAAAATTATCTGGCAAGCATAAAACAGGCTGCCAGGTTGGAACTGCCAAAATGGAAAGAAATTGTTGGGTTGCAGGAAGCTGCGCAGGTTGAGAAAGTTGGGGAACTGAATCGCCTGTTGAAACAGAGCAACGATCTATTGGGGAATATTTCGCTTGGTGTAGATTTGGTCGATGGGGGCTTCAAAGGGTTGAGAATAGCCAACGAGCAAGGGTATAGCGGTACAGACAAAGTTCTGGCTGTTGGTGCGGAAATCTCCAAGAAAGTCCTGAACTATGCGCTGACCAAAAACCCGCTGGTTAATCTGGTTAATGCTGGGGTGGGGAGTATGACCAGAATAACCACCGGTGAACAAATTGACCTCAGTTGGGCGATTGATCAGGGCGCACAAAGCTGGGATAAGATTACGCAGGAATATGCGGAATATACTGGTGGCGATTGGATTGCTGGAGCGAACGAGGATTTTGGTCAGGCGCTTGCCAACGACCCGCAAATTCGGCAAAAAGACCAGTACCTGCATGCCGTGCGGAGGATCAAACAACAGGTAGAACAGGGCAACCTGACGCGCCAGGATGCAGCGAACCGTATCCGCCAGTTGCGCGAAACGCTGTAGGGAAAAGAAGGATGTCGTAATTACCTACCAAAGGCTCTATTTGGCAGGGCAGACCGTCCACGAATATTTCGCGAATGCACGAATAGCGCTTCCATTCGTTTATTCGTGGTCAATTCGTGGACGGTTTTCTCAGCGAATTATCAACACGACTTGTGATGGTAGGTTGTTACATGATGTCTTCATAAATGCAGTAAGTAGCGCAAGTTGCGCATAGTCTATCATTTCAATTAGTATAAGCGCGGTAAAAGAAGAGTTGAGGATGGTGAAATGCAAACCTTATTTGAAAGCTTTACTTAGCCTTTGCCTGGCGGAAATTGAACACTGTAAGCTATCTGCTATTAGACCGTTTTTATATAGAAGAAGGGGTAATTTGCGTTGTGTGGCAGTGATTGTGACTTTTGAACAAGTGCATGCGCCGTTCGTATAAGATTGCGGTGTATTATCCTTTGCCTGTATGCCTTGCCACTGTTGCTTTGGTAACATTTTCTTTTGGTAATTACCCACACCGGTGGCGCTACTTGGCAGGGCAGACCCGTCCACGAATATATTACGAATAGCGCTGTCATTCGTTTATTCGTGACCCATTCGTGGACGGTCCTCTCAGCGAATTGTCAGCACTACTTTGATGGTATGTTGTTATTATAAAGTAAGGTAGACCTTTGCGAAATTTTCATTTGATAGAAATCGTTAGCTTGACTTTTAAGTAATGTTCGGGGTATAGTATGAACAACACAATGCTTGTTAACAGCACATCGCAAGAATGATTAAAACTTTTTGGCGGATGCAGGGTGTAAGCGGTGATGAATCAAGGCAAAGTTATGGAATGTTTATGAGTTGCATCCCGACTACATTAATGACGTTAAGTGTTACTTTGGGCTTTAACAAAATAAGAAGAAGTTGAAGGTGAAACGGTCTCGCCGCAGGTATAATGGAACAGGTGATGGTCTGGACTGCGCCGTATTGCGATTGTACGAAGCGAAGCCCCCTACCAGAACTTCTGGAGGTCAAAAATGTACCGCGCCCACTTTTATCCCATGCATCTGGCTGTTCTGAGCGTCGGGACGAACTTTATGCCGATTGCCTGGTGGACTCCGGTTTCCAAAGAGCCCTTTCGCTTTCTCTTAGCCATAGACCGCAAAAACCATACGCTTAACCTCTTGAGGAAGGTTGGAGAAGCGGCTTTATCTTTCCTCCCGTGGGATGAGCGAGCCTGGGTAGTGCGGGCAGGTTACCTTTCGGGGCGCAGGACGGATAAGGCGCAGCGGCTGGATGTGACCTTGCGGCCTGCAAAGTGTCTGAACCACACCCAGGTGCCGCAAAAGGCTCTGGCAATTTACGAGATGCGGGTTTCCGAGTTGCCCACGGACGGCGATCACGCTCTCTTCCTTGGAGACGTGCTGCACACGGATGGCTCGCGAGCGGCGAAAGAAAATCCGATTCTCTTTATGGGCTTTCGCGATTTTGCGACTTTGGGGGAACGCTGGCGGTTCAGGCCGTA